>CALWDN010000016.1 GCA_944376685.1 uncultured Mediterraneibacter sp.
TACGTTCCGGCGAGGAAGATTTCGGAAGCGGGACGACGCCCCGCTGCACCGCGAATTTCAGGCAGATCTGCGCCGGTGAGACCCGGTACTTTGCAGCAAGTTCACATACCAGCGGATCCGCCAGGACTCGGCTTCGCCCGATCGGACTCCACGCCTGCACGAGGATTCCGTTCTCTTTACAGTACTGTACAGCAGCCTCCTGGCTGTAGCCGGGATGGTATTCGATCTGGTCAACCGCAGGTCTTACCGTGCATCCGGCAAGAATATTTTCTATATGGTGCGGCAGGAAATTGCTCAGCCCGATCGCGCGGATTTTCCCTTCGGCATATAATTCTTCCAGCGCTCTCCATGTCTCCCTGTCCAGTTCCTTCCAGTTCTCATATCCGGGTTCGGGCAGCGGCCAGTGGATCAGATAGAGATCCAGATAATCCGTGTCCAGATTCTCCAGCGTGCGCCGGAATGCATCTCTGGCATTCTCATACCCCATCTCAGTCTTCCATAGTTTGCTGGCAATGAAAAAGTCTTTTCTGGGAAGCCCGCTCTGCCGTATTGCTTCTGCAAGATATGTTTCCGTCCCGTAAAAGGACGCTGTATCAAAATACCGGTATCCGGATCCGATCGCTGCTTTTATAACATCCGCACTTTTTCCGTCTGCCGCTTTGTAAGTGCCAAAACCAACAGCCGGTATCTGTACTCCGTTATTTAATGTATATATTTTATTCATCTTTTATCCTCTCACTTTCGTCAGACAAGCCTTCTTCATTCTATAAATCTTTCCTCATAATGTAATCGGTCTGCTCGTCATTACCCACAGTAAATGTATGGGAGCCTGTTCTGTAAAAGCCTTTTCCTTCATAGAACCGGATCGCTCTCTCATTTTTCTCCCAGACGCCAAGCCAGATATACTCCTTCTTCTGCTCTTCCGCCAGCCGCACCGCCTCTTCCATCAGACGGCTGCCAAGCCCTGTCCCCTGAAATTCTTTTGCCACATAGATCCGCTCCACCTCCAGCGAATGCGGATCGCCGGTCTCGGTCTGTGCCGCCGCTTCATTGAGTTTGAGACAGCCCGCCGGTCTGTCATCCCGATCCAGGAGATTGAACGCCGCGTCCTGATCCCTCAGCTCTTCGAGTATCCTGTCTCTGGCAAACGCCTGGGTCAGGTATAGCTCCATGTTCTCCGGAGTATTCATACGGGCGAATGTGTCAGAAAACGTTTTAGCCAGAAGGCTGCGCAGTATATCCGCATCTGCCTCCGTGCACTTTTTAAGAAAAATGTCATCCATTTCCATTAACCCCTTTCTCACTGTCTGCAGCGGTATCACAGAAAGGACCGCAGCAAGCGGAGCGTGAAACGTTCCGTCAGTTCATGCACCGTACTCTCCCTGATCTCTATCCCTGCCTGCCTCATGGCTTCCAGCTGTTTCTCCGTATGCGAAGTATACGGATGCACCCCGAACAGGAACGGGAAGAATGCGTACAGAAACTCACGGATCTCATCCTCTCCCATGGACGGGAAGAAATGCGCAAGACATCTGCTCAGCGCGTCGAGCGCCGCCCCGTAAGCCTTTTTAAACGCAACCAGATTTTCCAGACGGCTGTTTCCTTCCATATCATGGATGTTCACGGCCATCAGCTTCAGCATGCACCGGCGCTTTTCCAGGATATGCGCCATCTCCCCGGCAAACATCTCCGCACTCATAGAGACATTCTGCCGGATCAGTTCTTCCAGATCCGCGATCCACAGTTCATGCTCCCGCTGAAGAAGCGCCAGGAAGATTTCTTCCTTTGTCTGAAAATAATTATAGATCGAAGTCCGTGAAAACGAAGTCGCCGCACCGATATCCCGAATGGTAATATCCTTGAAGCTCACCGTCTCATACAGGGAAGCGCAGGCATTGATGATTTCTTCTTTTCTTGCATGGGTTAATTCTTCTGATCCTTTTGGCATAACGATCAACCCTTCACTGCCTGTTTCGCCCACGCAGCTGCTCCGCTGTTCACCAGACGTCCCTCTTTCCAGACCGCGCCCGGGCAGTGCTCTTTCATGCTCTTCTGTGCGCCGCCGATGCCGCTGCCTCCGGAAGTGGCGAACGGGATCATCGCCTTTCCGGTAAAATCATAGCTCTCCAGAAATGTATCCACGATCCTCGGCTCCACATACCACCATACCGGGAATCCGACAAACACAGTATCATACTGATCCATATTCTCTACAGTTCCTGCGATCTCAGGACGGCAGCCGGGGTCATTCATCTCAATCGTGCTGCGGCTCTTCTTGTCCGTCCAGTCCAGGTCCGCCGCCGTATAGGGCTGTGCGGGCGCGATCTCATACAGATCCGCCCCCACAGTTTCCGCAATCTCCTTCGCCGCGCGTGCAGTCACTCCGCTGGCGGAAAAATATGCAACTAATGTTTTACTCATTTCAGACTCTCCTTTAAAATCTCTACAATCTCATCGTGTTCCAGTACCTTGTATCCGCCGGGCATGATCAGCGTTCCGACCGCAATGCCTTCGATCATCCCTTCGTCCGCGCCCAGCTCGCTGATATTCATCACAAGCCCAAGCTCCTTCATCCAGCTTTCCATCACCGCGAGCCCTTCCTGTGCAATCTGCTCGTCCGTCTTGCCCTCAGCGTCCACATCCCATACATTGACGGCGAAGCGCTTAAACTTCTGCACACCGTAAGGAAGGATATGGCGGTAGTACGGCAGGGATACCGCTGCCAGCGTATTCAACGCCCATGTAGACGCCCACATCAGATTGCTCCTCGCCTCGTAATCCTGGGGATCCCTGTTGGCGATGCGGCTGGAATGGATCACAGAACGCATCAGTCCCTCACTGATATAATCGCTTGTATTGTCATCCTCCCCGGAAAAATACTGTTCGCAGATATGATTGAAAATGTCGTAAATGCCGGATACCATCTGGTAGTGCGGCAGTGTCAGCGTATATTTCGGGTTCAGGATGGCAAACCGGGGCATGATCTTCTCATCCGCAAACACATGCCCGATCTTCTGATGAGTGTGCGGATTCGTGATCACGGCTCCCGCGTTCATCTCTGATCCGGTCCCCACCATGGTCAGCACGCATCCCACGGGAAGGGACTCACATTCGGGCTCTTCAAAACGCACGTAATACTTCTCCCACGGGTCTTCCTCACAATGGACTGAGACTGAGACCGCCTTGGCGTAATCGCACACCGAGCCGCCGCCGTAGATCAGCACCACGTTCGCTCCGTATTTCGGCAGTTCGTCATTCAGATATTTCAGCGACTCATCGCCGAAATACAGTTTCGTCGGATTACAATACGAAAAATTACCAAGCATCTCCATCTCCTCCTTTTTATTCTGACATCGTGTCAGCAACTTTACTGTAGCATCATTCTGACACAGTGTCAATATAATTTCACAGATTCTCTATCGCATACAGCGGCAGATTCACCATCCAGTCCTCCTCGCGGTAATCCGTCATGGACGTTCTTACCGCATAAGGAGGCTGATATTTTCTGCAGTATGCCTGGAGGCTTTTCGCTTTTACATTTTCTTCTGCCTTTACCTCTACCGGTGCCACACTTCCTTCTTTCTGCACGAGGAAATCAATTTCTGTGTGGGAATTCGCGGAAAAATAGTAAGGCGTATACTCTGTCTCCGCTATGATCTGCTGATAAACATACTGCTCTGTAAGCGCACCTTTAAATTCTGTAAATAACTGACTGCCTTCCAAAATTGTCCTTGCATCCAGATCGCTCATTGCCCCCAAGAGTCCCACATCCAACAGATAGATCTTAAACGCACTGAAATCAACGTATGCTTTCAGCGGAACCGCCGGCTTTTCCACCCGGTATACTTTACCGATCAGCCCGCAGTCCAGAAGCCACTCGATGGCAAGTTCAAAATCTTTCGCCCTGGCCCCCTGCTTCAAATGGCCAAAGAAAAATTTTTTGTTTTCCTTTGCCAGCTGAAGCGGAACAGAATTCCATACCATGCGAAGTCTTGCAAGTTCTGTATCCGACGTATGCTTGCTGAAATCCTGCTCATAGAGTTCCAGGATCTGCTTCTGTATTTCCCTGACAGATGTTACATCACCGTTTTCTGCATAATCATTGACCGCCTCCGGCATTCCGCCGATATAATAATAAAGCTTCAGCCAGTGGATATACCGGTCCGCGAATGTACGTATGATCGCATACTCTTTTTTTTCCAGCAGATCTGCGAGACCTTCTTCCCCCATTGCAAGCAGAATTTCATGATATGACATCGGATGGATCTCCAAAGTTTCTACCTTTCCTACCGGAAATGATACACCTTCATGGATCGCAACACCGAGAAGAGAGCCTGCCGCGATCACTGCATATTCCGGAGCATTTTCACAGAAATACTTCAATGAGGAGATTGCTTTTGGCGCCTCCTGTACTTCGTCAAAAATAATCAGCGTCTCCTCCGGTTGGATCTTTACTCCTGTTTCAATATTGATCATCCGTAAAATCCTGGAAATATCATAATCATCTTCAAAAATCTGACGCATGCGGACGTCGCTGTCAAAGTTAATATAAGCTACGTTTTTAAAGCAGTCCACTCCGAATTTTTTCATAAGCCAGGTTTTCCCGACCTGCCTCGCACCTTTCAAGATCAATGGCTTGCGGTTCCGTTTCATCTTCCATTCCTTCAGCTTCTCCATAGCTGTACGCTGCATATGATCACTCCTTTTATCTCTTTATTATAGTATTGCATTTTTCTGAAGGAATATCAATGATATATATACATTTTTCTGAAGGAATCCAGTCTTTATTTCTGCATTTTTCTGAACATAAAAATGGCGCAGGAAAATCCCTGCGCCAGACAGTTATACTGATCCGTTTATTTCCGGTATGCGAACTTCGGCAGTCCGTCCTCCACCGGGACTTTCACTTCGCCCTGGATGAGCGGCCTTGCATACTCGATAAAGCCTTCCCCGATATCCGAACCGTTCCCTGTGATCCACTCGGCAGGGACGGTTTTCTCCTGATTGCAGATCTGATCCACGTCTTCCATCGTATAATCGATCCGGTAATCACTGCCCGTCAGACGGGAGAATCCGATCATCTTCCCGGTCGCCCCCTCGATGGCGCATTTCACCCCGTACGCGCCGGAAGCGATGGCCTCTTTCTGATCCGTGCCGGACAGCATCGCAGATGAGCACCGCTGGCATACGTTGAGTTCCACAGACCGGACTTTGACGCCCAGCCTTTCCTTCACCAGATTTTCCAGATATTTTCCGGATCCGGTAAGCATTTTGTGACCGAATGTATCCACGCCCACACTGCTTGCCAGTTCGCAGATAAACGTTCCTTTTCCGTCATTGATGCCTTCGGAAATGCAGACAACCAGGTTCGGCATTTTTTCCAGCGCCGCCTCCACGTCTGCAATGAATTTCTCCGGATCAAACGCGACTTCCGGCAGATAGATCAGGACCGGATTGTCATTCTCAGATTTTCGCGCCAGCACGCTGGCCGCAGTCAGCCATCCTGCATGCCGCCCCATGATCTCGACGATCGTTACGGATTTTTTATTATCATACACCGATGCGTCGACCGCGATCTCGCGCACCGTGGACGCCACGTACTTCGCCGCGCTTCCGAATCCCGGCGTATGGTCTGTACATACCAGGTCATTATCGATCGTCTTCGGGATCCCCATGAAATGAATATCGCTGCCCGTCTTCTTCGCATAGCGCGACAGCTTGCTCACGGTGTCCATGGAATCATTGCCGCCGATATAGAAGAAGTATCCGATCCCGTACTGTGCAAACTTGTCAAAGAGCTTCGGATATACTTCATCATTCAGGTCTTCCGGCAGTTTATACCGGCATGATCCCAGATAGGATCCCGGTGTTGTCCTGATCAGCTCCAGTTCCCCGGACCGCTCCAGCGGCTCCATATCCATCACCTGGTCATTCAGGAAGCCTTCGATCCCGTTGATCATCCCGTAAACCGTACCGCAGGCGTCCTCCCGGTTCAGCGCTTCGTATACCACGCCATACAGACTTGCATTTATCACAGCTGTAGGGCCGCCCGACTGTCCGACTATCACATTTCTCTTCATATATTTCCCTCCGCCTGAATCTTGTTTTATTCCACCCTTTTACTATATCGGAAAAATTTGAATTTTACAATATACTCTGTGCAATGGTATAATAAGGCGAGAGCAAAAGATCACTGATTTAAGGCATATCTGCCGGGAGGAAAAAGATGAAATATATCTCATTTGCCATTCCGTGCTACAATTCGGAGGCATACATGGAAAAGGCTGTTAATTCAATTCTCGCGGGCGGCGAAGACGTGGAGATCATCATTGTCAACGACGGCTCTAAAGACGGCACCCAGGCGATCGCTGAGCGCTATCAGGAGAAATATCCGACTATCGTAAAGGCTGTCAGCAAGGAAAACGGGGGCCACGGCGATGCTGTAAACTGGGGCCTTAAGCATGCTTCGGGGAAATACTTTAAAGTTGTGGACAGCGACGACTGGGTAGACGAGGACGCCCTGCATAAGATCCTGACAGCTGTAAAAGGCTTCGTGGAAGCGGATACGGAAGTCGACATGATCGTCGCCAACTATGTCTATGAAAAAGTCGGGATGGAACATAAGAAAGTGATCCGCTATGACAATGTCCTTCCGGAAAACCAGATTTTCCGCTGGGACGACATCGGACGCTTCCGGCTGGACCAGTACATCCTGATGCATTCCGTCATCTACCGCACGGAGATGCTGAAGCTCTGCCAGCTGGATCTCCCGAAGCACACATTCTATGTAGACAATATTTATGTGTACTACCCGCTTCCCCATGTACGCACACTTTACTACCTGAATGTGGACTTCTACCGGTACTTTATCGGACGGGAGGATCAGTCGGTTAATGAAAAAGTCATGATCGGGCGGATCGACCAGCAGCTTTTCGTGACCAAAACCATGATCTCGATGTACGAACTCCGCATGATCACCAGTAAAAAACTGCGCAGATACATGATCAACTACCTGGCGATCATGATGACCGTTTCATCGATCCTCTGCATCCGTTCAAAAAAAGCGGAAAACCTCATCAAGAAGAAAGAACTGTGGGATTATCTGAAACGGAAAGACTACAAGACCTATGTGAAGATCCGCTACGGGATCCTCGGACAGACGATGAACCTTCCGGGACGGTCCGGAAGGAAAGTATCTTCACTGGCATACAGTGTGGCGAGACGGCTGATCGGATTCAACTAAAAAAACTGCCTGCGGGGCCGGATGCAGCCGGATCCGCAGGCAGATTTTTTACAGTCTCTCGCTGCTCTCATTCATAAACTTATACTCAGCCACTGACCGGTCAAATCCTTTGATATGCCGGTAAAGCCACTCAATCACATTTTTATTGACCTGTTCCACAAACGCATCTGAAGGCCCCTCTTCCTCCTCAAGCATATTGTAAAGGTCTTTTACAACCTGGCGCAGTTTGTCATGTTCTTTTTTGTGCTCTGCGACCGCCGGATAAGCAATGGACTCCTGGAGTTTCTCTTCCTCGCCAAAATGAAATTCCGTATAATCCGCAAGGTAGTCCAGCGTCTTTACCGCCACTACTTTGTCTTTGCTTGTCTCACAGCTGTCCAGAAGCTTATTGATCTTGTCGATCAGCTCCCTGTGCTGTGAATCGATCATCTCATTTCCTGTTACAAGGCTGTCGTCGAATTCTGCTCTCATACTCAGCTGTACCTCCTGTTATTTCATAATTTGATATGTATCTTACTGATATAATCATTCAGACCCTGACCGGCTCTTTTCTTATTATACATCATATCCCGCCGTTTTTGAACCGCAGGATCATTTCATTTGTCAGGCTCTCCTGCGATGCCGGCTCCGGGATCTCCTCCCGGCTGAACCATCCGGCCACAGCCAGCTCATTTTCATCGAGCCGGATCGCGTCGCTTCCGTCCAGGTCACAGTAGAACCCCATCAGGAGCGTATCGGTAAACGCCCATGGCTGGCTTTTGTAATACCGGATATTTTTCACTTTCAGGCCGACCTCTTCCATAACCTCCCGGGCCACCGTCTGTTCCACAGTCTCTCCGATCTCCGTAAAGCCGGCGATCAGCGCATAGTTCTTATACGTCCTCCCAGCGTACTTGGACATCAGGAGCCGGTCGCCGTCCGTCACGCCCACGATCACCGCCGGGCAGATCTTGGGATACTCCATATTGCCGCAGGCTTCGCAGCGCATCATACGCTCCTTATCCGACGGCTTCATCAGGCTTCCGCACCGGCCGCAGTACCGCCGGTTCCTATACCAGTTGTAGAGCTGGTATCCGGTGATCCCGGCGAAAGCGCGATGCCGCGGCACCGCCCTCCGGAATATTTCCGTATTCTCCATCGTGAATTCCGACAGCGGTTCGCGGTTTATCTCCCGAACCAGATAGTACCGCTCTTCATTTACGGAAAAAAGATAGACCGCATCCGTGTAAATGTCGTCATTCAGCCGCTCCAGTTCCCGGAATCTGGGGAATCTGATCCCTTCTTCCGACCGTCCTGCAAGAACCGCGTGGTCTTCGTAATACATGGCGAAACTGTCCGGATCCGGCGGCACCGGATGATACTGGTTGTCAAGACGATACGGTTCGATATCCTGGATCATCCTCTGCACCTCCTACAGATTCCTTACTTTAAAGTCCCGCTGCGCCTCGCGCTTCTGGTCCTTCTTCGCGATGTCCGCCCGCTTGTCATAGAGCTTCTTTCCTTTCGCAAGCCCGATCTCCACTTTCACATGGCTTCCGCTGAAATACACCTGCAGCGGGACCACCGTGATGCCCTGCTCCTTCATCTTCCCGGATATCTTCAGGATCTCTTTCCTGTGCAGGAGCAGCTTGCGCACCCGGAGCGGGTCCTTATTAAAAATGTTTCCCTTCTCATAGGGAGAGATATGCATGCCGTAAATGTACATCTCACCGTCCTCCACACGGATAAACGCCTCTTTGATGCTGCATTTCCCCATGCGGAGCGACTTTACTTCCGTCCCGTGCAGGACGATCCCCGCTTCATATTTTTCAAGGATGAAATAATCGTGGTATGCTTTTTTATTGTTGGCAATCAGTTTTCTCTCTGTAACCGCCATCTTTATTCCTCCTCTGAGATCAGATCAAAATTCACCGTCCGCTGCAGCTTATCCGCGCCGGACACACGCACCCGGACCGTCTGCCCAAGCTTAAAGGTCCGGCCGGTATGCACGCCTGTCAGTTCATACGTCTCTTCCATGAACTCATAGTGGTCGTCGCGCATATCCGCCACATGGACCAGCCCTTCCACTGTGTTCGGAAGCTCAACATAGATGCCCCATTTCGTCACGCCGGAGATCACGCCTTCATATTCTTCGCCGATCCGGTCGCGCATATATTCCGCCTTCTTCATTTTGACCACTTCACGCTCAGCCTCATCCGCCCGCCGCTCCCGGTCGCTGCACTGGGCTGCCACCTTCGGAAGGATCTCCTCATAATGGGCGCTCCGCTCCCCGTTCATCCGTCCCCGCAGATGTTCTTTGATGATCCGGTGGATCTGCAGGTCCGGATACCGGCGGATGGGGGATGTGAAATGCGTATAATACCGGGCTGCCAGCCCGAAATGCCCTGTATTTTCCGTCGTATATTTTGCCTGCTTCATGGCCCGCAGGACAAGGCGGCTGATCATGGCCTCATAAGGCGTCCCGCTGATCCGGTCCAGAAGCTTCTGTACTTCCTTCGGCTTCACTTCATTCCGGATGTGGAGATGATAGCCGAAATTATTGATGAATGTGGAGAGCTGGCGGATCTTCTCATTGTCCGGCACGTCATGCGTCCGGTACAGGAAGGGGATCTCCAGCCAGAAATACGCCTCCGCCACCGTCTCATTTGCCATCAGCATAAAATCTTCTATAATCTTCGAAGCGTCATTGCGTTCATAAGGCTTCACCTCGACCGGACGCCCCAGTTCATCGAGGGTGATCTTTGTCTCCGGGAAATCAAAATTCACGGACCCGCGCCGTCCCCTGCGCTCCCGGATCTTGTCTGCAAGCTCCTTCATCAGGCAGAGCATGGGCGCATACTCCGCGTAGTCCGGGTATTCCCTGCAGTCTCCGCCTTCCGCCTCGGCCGCAAGCACCGCTGCCGCGCCGTTGTAGCTCATCCGCTTATCCACGCGGATCACCGTCTCCGCGATCTCATGCTCCACGATCTCACCCCGGGGATCGATCGTCATAATGCAGGAAAGGGCCAGCCGGTCCTCCCCGGCGTTCAGGGAGCAGATCCCGTTTGACAGTTTATGGGGGAGCATCGGGATCACCCGGTCCGCCAGATACACGCTGGTCCCCCGCTCCAGCGCCTCCCGGTCGAGGGCGCTGCCCTCCTGGACATAATTCGCCACATCGGCGACGTGCACGCCGAGCCGGTAGTTCTCCCCTTCTTTTGTCAGGGAGACTGCATCGTCCAGATCTTTCGCATCCTCGCCGTCGATGGTTACCATGGTCCAGCCCCGGAGATCCTTTCTCCCCGCGCAGTCGGCCTCACTCACTTCTTTGCCCACCCGGACGGCTTGGTTAAGGACCCGCTCCGGGAATTCCGTGGGGATCCCCATATCCATAACGATCGACAGGATGTCCGTCCCCGGGTCATTTACGTGGCCGATGATCTCCGCCACCTCGCCTTCCGGCTTCATGTGCGCCTCGCCATATGAGGTCAGCTCCACCACCACTTTATGTCCGGTCATGGCGCCCTTTTCTTTCCCCGCAGGGATATAGATATCATTTACATACCGCTGGTCGTCCGGCCGGACGAACCCGAAGCCTTTGCTCCGCTCATAGAGGCCGACGATCCGCACGATGTTGTGGGAGAGGACCCGGACGATCTTTCCCTCTTTTCTCCGGTCCGCCGGTGTGCCTGTAATAATATATTCCACTTCATCCCCGTGGAACGCGCCGGAGAGGTCCTCTTCAGAAATATACACGTCCCCGCTGTCATCCTCCGGGCAGACAAAACCGAATCCCCGGGCATTGGCCTGGAAAATGCCTTTCAGCCGGACCGGCTGTCCCTTGCTGTATTTCCCTCTTTTGGAAAGGGTGATCTTCCCTTCATCTACAAGCGCGTCAAGCACAGCCTTCAGTTCATCCCTCTGCTCGCGGGGGATCTGGAGCACTGCCGCGATCTCCTTGATCTTCATCGGTACATACAGGTCATCACTGATGAAATCCAGCATTACCTTCTTGCGTTTTTCAAATGTCTGATCCATGGCGTCCCCCTGTCATACGCTGAGAAAAATATAAGCACTCTATATCCGCATAGAGTGCTTATCATGTATTATCTTCTGAAATAGTGCATCCGATACTAATTTAAGACACCAAGGTTCAGGACGACAGCCAGTACGATAAAGAGTACAGCCACAACCCGTGTAACCTTTACGAGTGTTCCCTCCATGGAACGGCCCTTGTTGTGTCCCCAGTATGTGTCAGCCGCGCCGCTTATCGTTCCGAGTCCGGCGGACTTTCCTTCCTGCAAAAGAATAATTGCAGCCAGTGCAATGCAGTCTATAACAAAGATGATCGTCAATACAGTCTTTAAGATATCCATCTCTACACCTCCTGCGGATAAACCACGATTATTCTATCACAGTCGGACGGCCTTTGCAAGACACTTTACAGAATCCCGAAGATTTTCTCCCGGAAAGCTGCATAGATCGTGTCGTAATCCGAATACTGGATATCGCTGTCTTTAAATTTCCTGCTCCACTCATCCCGGATCCGGTCTGCGATCAGCCGGGCGTCCTCGTGCTCCGTCAGAAGGATCGCCGGAAAGACGTAATAGATCATAAAGAAATTCAGATCAAGCTGGATCACGCCGTCGACTCTTCCTTTCTTCGGAGATGTAAACTTCTTCTCCACGCTGTCCGCAAAAACAGATGCGATCTCCTCTGCTTTTCTCTCCTTGTCATCCGCCCCGGCAGTCAGCGCTGTCATCTCATGGAAATAATGGCCGTGTCTGTTAAGAAACCCGTCCATGTTTTCCTTGTAATTCTTCTTCTTGAGTTTCTTCATCATCGGCTTCATCTCGTCAAAAATTGTTTCTATATGATCCAGCATATTCCATCCTCCGTCTTCGTATTTGTTTCAGTCAGATCAGGCTGTCAGTCTGTGACAACGCCTTTCTGCAGCATGATGTTTGCATACAGCGCCGACTCGCCTGTAGCGATGATCGCATAAACCTTTTTCGCTTCGTCATAGAACGCAAATCTTTCGATGTTGCCGACAGCCGCAGCGCCTCTCTCATCATGTTTTGCGATGATCTCTTTGTAAGTATCCCAGATCGGCGTCTCCACATCATCGCCAGGCATTACTTCCATCAGGTTCACCGGATGCTCCACATATGTATCCAGCGGGAAAACCTGCAGGATTGCATCCAGCAGCTCCGGTACGCCGTGTCCGTCGCAGCGGATCACGATAGCATCTTTGCCCATGGATTCCGCCGGGAAGTTTCCGTCAGAGATGACCAGCCTGTCGCTGTGCCCCATCTCAGACAGTACTTTCAGAAGTTCAGGTGATAAGATTTTCGGGATTCCTTTTAACATAGCCTATATCCTCCTTATGCTTTAATCTGATATATAGATTATAATATTTTTTCTTTAAAAAAGGAACCGGGAATATCCCGATTCCTTTTTATTTCAGACCAGCTGTATATTAACAGTCGATCTATATGCACGTAGTTTGTAACCGATACGGATTAGTCGTAAAGGTTCGGAGCGATGTCTGCTTCTTCCATGTTGGAAGCGTCATACCAGTAGCTGTCTGTAGCGATATCTGATACTTCGTTTCCTTCGCAGTAGTCATACAGAGCGTGGATTGCAAGGTTACCCTGATCAACCGGAGCCTGTGTAACCGCACCGATGAGTGTTCCGTCAGCAACAGCTGCCTTCAGAGTAGCACCAGCGTCGAAACCAACGCCTACGATACCCTCGTCCGGAGTAGCTGCAAGAACGTTCAGGTTGGAGTTAGCTGTGAGGACACCCTCTGCTGTAACCTGGTTGGAACCGAAGATAGCGATCGTATCTTCTTTGTTCATGATGTTGGAAGCCTCTGTAGCGGACAGCTCAACTGTTGTCTGAGCCGGAACTGCTACTTCGATGATAACGTCAGCTGATCCCTCATCACCGTTGTTCTCTACCTGGTCTACATAGAACTGGTTACCGATAACTGCAACTGTCTTGCCATCAGCTTCGATGAGCTCTTTCATCTTGTTGATGAATCCCATACCACGTCCGGAAATGTTAGCGGATGTAGCATCCTGGTTAACTTCACCGATTCTTACCTGGCCTGAAGCGTTAGCGATTGCATCCTTGATAACCGGATACATATTCTCTGCTGCAACAGCACCTGCTGCTTCGTTGTCTGTAGCGATCGTTGCGATAACGGATCCCTCCGGAGCATCCGGCACACCTGTGTCGAAGCAAACTACCGGGATACCAGCGTCAAGTGCATCCTGAAGAGAATCAAGAACGGCACTCTGGTCGTTCGCTGCAAGAGCGATTCCGTCCGGAGCCTGGCTGATCGCGTTGTTCAGCATGTTAACCTGGTCAGCGATATCGGACTCTGCGTTCGGTCCTGTTGTGTTAACTGTTACGCCCAGTTCCTCAACTGCTGCATCGATTCCCTGGATAGCTGCCTGCCAGTATGTAGACTGGAAGCTCTTAACTACGACTTCGAAGTGATAATCTCCGCCGCCTGTGCTTTCGCCTTCTGCTGCTGTGTCATCTGCCGGTGCTGCGTCTTCTCCGCCGCCGCATCCTGCAAGCAGTCCAGCTACCATGCATCCACCGAGTAATACTGCTAAGATTTTCTTTTTCATATTTCATGTCCTCCTGAAATAATTTGTCCGGCCATTTTAAGGAACCTGCTTCATCCTGCAGGGAGCCTTCCATCCCTGTACCGTGCATATACAGGCATTTCCGGCAGATCCGCTGTTTGAGTCTGCTGTTCCTGTGGCATGGCCTGCCTTTTTGGGTTTCTATAGTAACAGCCGGCAGCAGATGTACTGCATGACAGCTCCCGGCTGTTATCTATCATAATGGGATAATGATTACTTTCCTGCCTCTTTCTTTCTCTTGAGGATATCGAAAAGTACGGCTGCGATCAGCACGAGACCTGTGATGATCTGCTGCCAGTTTGCTGTCAGGCCGATGAACGGAAGACCCGTCTTCAGCAGACAGATAACGAATACACCGATCAGTGTTCCCCAGATGCTTCCTACCGCACCTGACATGGATACGCCGCCTACGATCGCGCCGCCGATGGCGTCAAGCTCGAATCCCGCGCCGCTTCCCGGCTGAACTGTAGCGAAGATCGCTGAGTAAGCGATTGCCGCAAGTCCTGCGAACAGTCCGCAGATAACGTATGCCATGATATGATAGAATTTAACATTAACTCCGGAGAGTCTTGTTGCTTCCTTGTTGCTTCCGATCGCACGTGTGTAGCGTCCCATCTTTGTATGGTTGAGCACGAAGCTCATCACGATCACAAGAAGAATGATCCATATGAAGCCGATCGGGATATTCTGACCGCCTACATTGATCTTAAAGATGCTTCTGAACCATCCGCCTTCCTGTGCAGCTGCCGGCCACGGGATACCATAGCCGCCTACAACCATAGCGCCGAATCCACGGGTGATCATACAGGTACACAGCGTTGCCAGGAATGGCGGCAGATCCATCAGCGCCACCAGGCATCCGTTGATGATACCAAAGATAAGTCCGATCAGGACTGTTACAAGCATACCTACTGCAACCGGCATACCGTACTGGCGTACCAGAAGGCCTCCGATCAGTGAGTAGCAGACAAGACCTGTACCGATGGAAAGGTCAACACCTGCCGTCAGCAGCGGGAATGTAACTCCGATCGCCATCAAGGCGATGTAATAGGAGTAATCCAGAATACTTACTACTGTTGTGTACTTTCTAAATCCAGGGCTCATTGCACTGAAGAAGATAAACATCACAATGACGAGGATCAGGACGATGAACTGCTGACCGCCCATTCTGTCAATGAACGACTTATTCGTGCCGGCCGTTTTGCTAACTTTATTTGCCATCACATTTTCCTCCCTACTCTATCTCTCTTGTAGCCATGTTCATGATATTTTCCTGTGTAGCTTCGGAAATATCCAGCTCACCGGTCTTCTTACCCTCGCACATAACGACGATCCTGTCGCTCATACGTAAGATCTCGGTCATTTCTGAGGAAACCATTATAATGGCTTTGCCTTCTGCAGCCAGCTGATTCATCAGCTTGTAGATCTCGTTCTTCGCACCGACGTCGATACCTCTGGTCGGCTCATCGAAGATCAGGATATCACAGTTTCTTGTCAGCCATTTTGCAATAACGACTTTCTGCTGGTTACCACCTGACAGGTTCACAACAAGCTGGTCAACGCCCGGTGTCTTGGTTGCAAGAGATTCAACGAACTTCTGTGCAACTTCATTTTCTTTTTTCTTATTAATGAACGGTCCGTTTGCGAACTCATCCAGGTCTGCCATCGTTGTGTTCTCGGCAACTGTCTTCTGAACAACGATACCGAATCTCTTTCTGTCCTCTGACAGATAACCGATACCGTATTTAACAGCATCCTGCGGGCTCTTGATCGTAACTTTCTGGCCGTTTACATAAATGTCGCCGCTGTCGATCGGGTCTGCACCGAACAGAGCTCTCATGGTCTCTGTACGTCCCGCGCCCATCAGTCCGGAGAAGCCGAGCACTTCACCTTTGTGAAGCTCGAAGCTTACATCCTGCACCATCTTTCCTGCGTTCAGATGGTCGACCTTCAGCACGACCGGCGCTCCCGGAGGCGTCATGTTCTTTGTCTTCGGATCTTCGTAGATCACACGTCCAACCATCATGTTGATGATGTCGTCTTTCGTGGAATCCTTCGTGATCAGCGTTCCTACATATGTACCGTCACGCATTACCGTAACACGGTCCGTGATGACCTTGATCTCATCCATACGGTGAGAGATGTATACGATTCCAAGATCCTGTGCACGGAGGTCGCGGATGATCTTGAAGAGCTCCTCGATCTCAGCCTCTGTCAGCGCTGCTGACGGCTCGTCGAAGATGATGACTTTCGCTTTGTGGGAAATCGCTTTTGCGATCTCACACATCTGCTGCTTACCTACGGTAAGGTTACTCATCGTCTCCGTCGGATCGATGTCGATGTGCATTCTGTCGAACAGTTTCTTTGCCTCTTCGTTCATCTTCTTGTCGTCGATGCGGATACCTTTCTTGAACTCACGTCCGATGAAGATATTCTGTGCAACCGTCAGATGACCGAGCATGTTCAGCTCCTGATGCACGATCACGACACCGGCGTCCTGAGCTTCACGTGTATTGTGGAATTCTACTTCTTTTCCTTCATATGTAATTGTACCGGAATCTTTCTTATAGATACCTGTCAGCACCTTCATCAGTGTTGACTTGCCGGCACCGTTCTCTCCCATAAGCGCATGTACTTCACCTTTTCGGATTTCCAGGTCTACATGGTCCAGTGCATGAACACCGGGGAAAGATTTGTCGATTCCCTTCATTGTTAATATAACTTCGCCCATATTCTTTACCCTTGCCTTTCTCAATCACACTTACTGATTTCCATGTATCGTCTTTAGTTCTTTCTGCGTCTTGCCACAACGTCAGCGAATACTGCAACGATAACGATAAGTCCTGTGATGATCAGCTGAAGGTTCTTATCAAGGCCGAGTGCCATGATCCCTTCCTGGAGAAGTGAGATGATGAACACGCCTATGATCGTACCACTGATCGATGCAAGTCCGCCTGCCATTGATGTTCCGCCCATTACGCAGCCGGCAATTGCCTCGTTGTTGTATGTATCGCCGTAACCCGGCTGAACTGTTGTATATGCGCCTACAAAGAAGATCGCTGAGATGCCGACCAGGAGGCCGCAGAGCACATATGCTGACATCTCCCATTTCTTAACATTTACACCGGAAAGCCTTACAGCTTCTTTATTGCTTCCGAGAGAAAGGATATAACGGCCCATCTTTGTCTGGTTCAGGATGACCGCGCAGATGACCGCAACAACCAGAAGGATGATCAGGCCGACCGGGATCTCCTCAAATGTAACCAGCCTTCTGAACCATCCGCCTTCCTGAGTGGACTGCGGCCAGCTGACGGACTGTGTCTTAGTAAATACGGATGCAACACCTTTTGCAATGTTCATACTTGCGATCGATGTGATGAAAGACGGCACATCCCAGTATGCTACAAGATATCCGTTGAAGATGCCGAACACAAGGCCTACGGCCAGGCTGATCAAAAGTGCTGCCGGCATCGGCACGCCATAGATCGTGAAGCAGAATCCTGCAATCAGTGCACAGCAGAACATAACCGGTCCGATGGAAAAGTCAATTCCACCTGTCGCGATGACAAACGTAACTGCCAGTGATAAAAATCCCAGGAAGTACGCATAGTTAAGAGCGCTCAGAATACGGCGAAGGCCGAAGAAAGCGCCCCCAGTCAGGGCACAGAACAGTCCGTACATCAGCAGAAGTACGATGCACAATACGATTCTGTTGAATCCCACCTTTTTAACTAAAGGATTTTGTTTGATACTTTCCACTTTTCTTCCTCCCATCTTCTTAGATGTTTTGTTATGATTCATGGTGTCTTGCTTTCGCTTCCCATTCCTCATCTGTTTACGCGTAACGGTTCGCTTTTTCCCTATTCCTTTTTATTTACTGTTTTCAGACATTTTCTACAATTTCCCTGCGCAGAATCTGTCCGCATAGTCAGATTATACAACCGTTGCCATCCCTTGTCAATAAAACCAACTCCTTTAAAAGCGAACCGGTTCGCTTTCGTCAGTTTTACCATTTTACTTTTATTTAACAGATGGTTTCAGCCGATTTTTTGTGGATTTTTACCAACTTTCCACGCTCCTGACCGAGTCGCCTTCTTTGAGCGCCGCGCTGAAGCTTATCCTTGTCGGACCGCTCTCTTCCTCTCCTGACATGCGGGCCAGGAGCATCGTCACAGCCCTTTTTGACATATCCTCCATCGGCTGCGATATGAGCCACAGTTTTGGACGGATCACCTTTGACATAAGAAGATCGTCAAAACCTACAATGGAAATGTCGCGGGGGCAGTTGAGCCCTGATTCATTGACCGCCATGATCCCGCCCAGTGTCGTATCATAGTTTCCCAGGATCACGCCCGTGGGCGGCTCCGGCAGCTTCAGCAGATTCTTCACGCCCCGGTATCCGAGTTCAAACGAATGCTTCCCCGATACGCGGTAGGCGTCCGGCACTGTAATGCCGGCGTCTGCCAGCGCTTCGTCAAAGCCTTTCATTCGCTCCATCCCCGTATACTCAATATCAGAAGCGATGACTGCGATCCGTCTGTGGCCGCAGCTTATGAGCTTCTTCGCCGCCCTCATCATCGCTGCGCGGTTGTCGATCTCCACACAGTCATATTCTTCGTCCCTGAGCGCACGGTCGACCAGGATAACCGGGATTCCGGCTTTCCTGGCGCCTTCCAGGAACTTTCCATCCAGGCTGACGGCGAACACCAGGATGCCGTCCACTTTCCTGTTAAGCAGGAACTGGAGGTTCTTCCTCTCAATCTCCCTGTCATTGCAGGAATCGCAGATCAGCATTCCGTATCCGTTCTCATGGAGTATCTGCCCCAGATGGTGGAGCATATTCCCGACGAATATGCACTGGATATCATAGACAAGGACGCCGACCGTCTTCGTCCGGTTTGTGACAAGCCCTCTTGCCAGTTCATTCACTTCATAATGAAGTTCTTCGATCGCTTTTTCGATCAGTTCCCGGTTTCTCGGAAGGACATTTCCTCCGTTCAGATACTTCGAGATGGTCGCCAGGGACAGTCCGGTCCTGTCTCTGATATCGCGGATCGTTGCAGCCATATTTACTCCTTTCAGGGAGCAGGCAAACCGTTTTTATGCATTTTGCACAATGCATATGCTATGTTCATTAAAACACACAGCACTTTAACAAGTCAAGACTAAACGAGAATCTTTTTGAATCTCTCGTACGCCTCATCCCACGCTTCCGTATCCTGAGGCTCATAGATCTTGATGTTCTGAGACCGTTTGATGATCTCTCTCGCCTCGCCAAGCGACTTGATGTCGCCGGACGCCATCAGCTGAAGCGCTACGTTTCCGAGCACAGTAGCCTCAACCGGGCCGGCGCTCACACGACAGCCGCAGGCATTTGCCGTAAACTGGCACAGAAGCGCACTCTGGGTTCCGCCGCCTACCATATAAACGGTCTTGTAATCTTTTCCTGTACAGTCTTTGATCTCTTCCATCGCATGACGGTACTTCATTGCAAGACTCTGGTTGATGCAGCGCACGACCTCACCGATGGTCTCCGGAACCGGCTGCCCGGTCTTCTTGCAGAATTCCCGGATACGGCTCGGTACATCACCCGCCGGCGTAAATTCCGGTGCATCCGGATCGATAAAGCTCTTCAGCGGTTCCGCCTCTTTCGCCATGATCTCAAGCTCGCCGAAACCATATTCATGTCCCTCGCGGATCCACTGACGACGGCTCTCCTGAATGCACCACAGGCCGATGATATTTTTCAGGAAGGAGGTCTTCCTTCCATATCCGCCTTCATTGGTGATATTGTAATGTTCAGATTTTTCATTAATGATCGGAGCCGGAAGTTCTGTCCCGAGCAGCGACCATGTTCCGCAGCTCAGGAAGATGAAGTCATCTTCCGCAGCCGGTACCGCCACGAGCGCGGACTGTGTATCATGTCCGGCAACCGCCATGACATCGATCTTGTCAAGACCGAGCTCATTGCAGATCTCATCGGTCAGTTCGCCGATCTTCGTTCCGGTCGGAACGATCTCCGGGAAGATATTCTTCGGGAGATTCAGTGCATCGATCACTTCGTCTGACCACTCGCCCTTTTTCGCATCAAGGAGCTGTGTCGTTGATGCGATCGAATACTCTGCTTTCTTCTGTCCGGTAAGGAAGAAGTTAAAGAGATCTGGCATCAGGATCATTTTGTCCGTACGGTCAAGCAGGTCTTTCCTGTTCTTAAGAAGATAAAGCAGCTGGAACGCCGTATTGATCTCCATGAACTGATTGCCTGTTATCTCATAGAACTTCTGTCTGTCGATCATTTTAAAGCTTTCCGCCAGCATGCCCTCTGTACGGCTGTCGCGGTAGTGGACAGGATTCTCCAGAAGCCTTCCCTCGGCATCCACCAGGCCGAAATCCACGCCCCACGTATCAATGCCGATGCTCTCGATCTTTCCGCATTTTTTCGCTTTGATAAGCCCCTGTTTGATCTCAAAGAAGAGACGGAGCACATCCCAGTACATGGTGCCGTTCAGAATGACCGGATCATTGGAAAAACGATGCAGCTCCTCGATCGTGATCTTCTCACCGTCAAAAGTCCCGCACATTGCCCGGCCGCCTGAAGCGCCAAAGTCAAATGCCAATACTTTCTTTTCCATAACATTCTCCTTTATTTGTGACAAGAGGGTTGAAAGTTGTGCTTTCAACCCTCTCCTTTCTCAAATCTCAACTCATACTTTATGCAGAAATTATGCTTTTATTATTTGTACGGTTTGTAAAGTGCACCGTAGTTTGCGCATGCTCTGTAATCAGCACCCTCTTTGTCCATTCCGAATGCGTTCCATGCTGCCGGACGGAAGATCTTCTCTGTCGGTACATTGTGCATAGCAACCGGGATACGGAGCATAGATGCGAATGTGATCAGGTCTGCACCGATGTGTCCGTAGGAGATCGCACCGTGGTTAGCGCCCCAGTTATTCATTACGTCATAAGCTGACTTGAACGCGCCTTCCTTGCCGTCGCATCTCGGAGCGAACCATGTACACGGCCATGTGTAGTCTGTACGTTTCCAGAGTGTATCGGATACATCTTCCGGAAGACCTACCGTCCAGCCCTCTGCGATCTGAAGCATCGGTCCAAGGCCCTTTACAAGGTTCAGACGAATCATTGTAGCCGGCATCTGTACTTTTGTCTCGAAACGGCTTGAATATCCGCCGCCGCGGAAGTATCCGAGGTCAGCCATGTTCCATGTGGTAGCGTCCATGATCGCCTGCTGGTCTTCCTCTGTTACATTCCACCACTCTTTCATAACGCCGTTGCCGTTCTCATCTTTTGCAGCGCCGCATGCGTCAAGGCAGCATGCACCGGAGTTGATCAGGTGGATGATACCGCCGTTCTCTTTCGCAACACCCTCAAGGTCATAGCCTGTCACTCTCTTAACAGCCTCCGGGCTCCAGTATGTACGAACATCTGCGAACATCTGAGCGCGGTTTGTAAGGAGTTTCATGAACAGCATTCCAAGACCGTTGAGTACGTCGTTCTCTGTAGCCAGGATGTACGGCTCACGTGCTCCGTCCCAGTCGAATGAAGAGTTGAGCATTGCCTCTGCGAAGTCTCCGTTCGGATAGAAGTCTGTCCACTGTCTCTGTCCCTGGAAGCCGGCTGCGATCGCGTTGTGTCCGATTGCTTCCTCGGAAAGCTCCTCCGGGAAGTTCTTGTTGCCCTGCATCAGGTCTTTGATGATAACCGCCATCTTAACAACGAACTCGAACTGTTTCTCTTTCTCTTCCTGAGATTTCTGCAGTTCAACCGGGTTCTTGTCGAATCCGATGTGGCATTTCTCTTTTGCCCATGCAAGAGCTTTCTGGTACTCAGCCTCGTCGTAGATGCCTTCTGTCATGCGGCGGATGATCTCAACCTCGTCAACAGACTCAACGCGCATGCCAAGATAAGACTCGATGAAATCCTGATCGATGATAGATCCGCCGATACCCATTGTAACGGAACCGATCTGCAGCCATGATTTTCCTCTCATGGAAGCAGCTGCAACTGCAGCACGGCCGAATCTTAACAGTTTTTCTTTAACATCTTCCGGGATCGTCATATCGTCAGCATCCTGAACATCATGTCCGTAGATGCCGAATGCCGGAAGGCCTTTCTGAGCGTGTGTAGCAAGAACGGATGCCAGGTATACAGCGCCCGGTCTCTCTGTAGCGTTCAGACCCCATACAGCTTTGATCGTCTGCGGATCCATATCCATTGTCTCTGAACCATAGCACCAGCACGGTGTAACTGTCAGAGTAATGTCAACGCCCTCTTTTCTGAACTTGTCCGCGCAGGCAGCGCTCTCGCCGACACGTCCGATCGTGGAGTCAGCGATAACAACCTTAACCGGTTCGCCGTTTGAGTATTTCAGGTTCTCCTCAAACAGTTTCGCTGCGTTCTTAGCCATAGCCATTGTCTGGTCTTCCAGAGATCCTCTTACATCGAGAACGCCTTTTCTTCCGTCGATGGTAGGTCTGATTCCGATTACCGGATAAGAGCCTACGTATCTGTTTTCTGCCATAGTAACATTCCTCCTATTCTTTGGCTTACTGAACCCTCTGGGGTTCGTCCTTGTTTATCATTATAGTACTGTTTTTCTGATTTGTCTCGTGTTATAATAGAATAAAAATGTAATTATATTCACTTTTTGTACATAGTCAGCACATGCGCCAGCGAAAGGATATTATAGAACAATCGTACGCCTGCGGCAGATACAGATGCTTCCAGGACGCGCTTCCGCTCGGGCCGCAGCGCAGCGGTACATAAGAGCGCTGAAATACGCGCTCTAAGCACCGGCGCTGCTCTACGGTCCTGTCAACATCTGTATCTGCCGCAGGCTGGACGTTTGCAATGGATAAAACTTTTCGCATGCCGCATGCCATTCCTATATAAAAAATGTATAAAGGTAGAAAAAGGCGCTGATACGAAGTATAATCTATCAGCCAATAGTGAAATAAGGGAGAACTTACGATGAAATATATCAAATACAGGGAAACGAAGGAGCACGGGACGTTTGATTTTCCGATGGAATTTTATCATGTGGGGCAGGCGCATCCGCGTTATGAGATGTCTTTCCACTGGCATATTGAATACGAGATCATAAGGATCTTAAAAGGCGAACTGCTGATGACCATCGGCGAGGAGGAGTTTAACGCAAAGGCCGGGGATATCATCTTTATCAAGGGCGGCCTGCTCCATGGCGGGATCCCGAAAAACTGCCTGTATGAGTGCATTGTCTTTAACCTGGATTCCCTGATGACGGCAAGCCCGGCCGGAGAGCGCCTGTTAAAGAAAGTGAGCAGCGACTCGATCGAGATCAACAATCATTTCTCCCCGTGCAGCAGGGAGATGTCCCGGATCACGGAGCGGATGTTCGGGCATATGAAGACGCGGGAAGAAGGCCACGAACTGACCGTGATCGGCGCTTTCTACGAATTTTTCGGCTATGTCCTTGAACATGGATTATATAAGAAAGTTCAGAGCATCTCCGCCAAAGACGGAATACGCATCGAGCACCTGAAGCGGGTGCTGGCTGTGATCGAGGATCATTACGACGAATGCATTACGCTGGACGACCTGGCCAGGTCCGCCGGGATGAACTCGAAGTATTTCTGCCGGTACTTCCGGGAGATGACCCACCGGACACCCATCGATTATGTTAATTATTACCGGATCGAGCAGGCCTGCTTCAAGCTGGCGACCAGCAACCTCTCCATCGCAGAGATCGGCATGAGCTGCGGATTTAACGACGAGAGCTATTTTATCAAGACGTTCAAAAAATATAAAGGCGTGACGCCGAAGAAATATTTAAGCGAACCGCTGGTCAGTTGACTTTTAGAAAAATGTGTTTTTTCTGTATTTTTTTCTCGGAAAAATGTGTATAATATATATCAGATAAATCAGAAAAATGTGTTATCCTTTCATATCGACAATAGAAAGGCGGCGAACAATATGAAGCGCAGTGCTGTTGCTGATCTTATAAAATGGAAAAACGCCCCGGAGCGTAAACCTCTGATCATACGCGGTGCCCGACAGGTAGGAAAGACATGGCTCATGAAAGAATTCGGGCAGACTTTCTATGATCATTTTGTTTATTTTAACTTTGATGAAGAAGATGAACTGAAATCCATCTTTGAAACGAACAAAAATCCGCAACGGATCATCGAGTTGCTTTCCCTGATCGCGGGAGAGAAAATTCTTCCGGAAAATACCCTTATTATCTTTGATGAGATCCAGGAATGTCCGGAAGCGCTAAATACATTAAAATATTTTAAAGAAAAAGCAAATGATTATCATGTGATCGCAGCCGGAAGTCTGTTGGGTACACTGCTTGCACAACCAAAATCATACCCGGTGGGTATGGTAAACCTGCTGAACCTCTACCCGCTCCGTTTTAACGAATTTCTTGAGGCGACTGAACCAGCGCTTTTTTCCTATTATGAGAGCATCCGCAAAGGGCAGCAGATTGAAGATATCTTCCACAACCGGCTGCTGGAGGCTTATAACAATTACCTGATCATCGGAGGCATGCCTGAATGTGTCGCATCGTGGATAAAACACAAGGATCCGGCACGCGTTTCCAGGATCCAGCATGAGCTGATTGAAATTTATGAGAACGATTTTTCCAAGCATAACGGGAGGGTAAACAGCGGCCGCATCCTGATGGTATTCCGCAGCATCGTCTCGCAGCTCGCCAAACCCAACGAAAAATTTATCTACGGAGCCGTCCGGCAGGGTGGGAGGGCACGAGACTTTGAAGAAGCGATCGAATGGCTTGTATCCGCCGGAATGCTCAACCGCATTTACAACGTTTCTAAAATCGAGCATCCACTGTCTGCTTTCGACAGGCTTGATCAATTCAAGCTATTCCTGTTCGATACAGGGCTGCTCAAACATATGGCTGGAATCGACAACAGCGCGATCCTCCTGAAAACAGATTATCAGTTCAAAGGTCCACTTACAGAGAATTATATCCTGCAGCAGCTTCATGGGCAATTTGAAACAGAACCGCACTATTATTCCGACAAAAACAGTGAACTTGATTTTTTACTGCAATGCGGTACAGAAATCATCCCCATCGAGGCTAAGGGCGGAGAAAACAAGTCCGCGCCTTCCTTTAAACGGTACATTTCCAGACAGCATCCTGCGCATGCCATCCGTTTTTCAAAACGCGGGTACCGCCAGGACGGAGAAATCACAAATATCCCTCTCTATCTTGCCGGAAAAATAAAAGAACTGCTCTGATCAAGCAACTGTAAAACATCCTGTTACAGCTGGCACGCAAAGCCCCCGGAGAACCAGTCTCCGGGGGCTTCTTATCTCTGCCGGGCAGGTTCGGCCCCGCCCCGGCATCTCATATTCTGTTCTTTACAGTTCTCACTCTGCTTTATCCGCTGCGTATACGTCTACCAGCTTCTTCAGGTAATCGTATCTCTCCATCGCTTCCTGCTCATTGAGGGCGAACAGTCTTGCAGCCTTCTCCGGATTGGATCTCTTCAGGGCATTGTAACGAACCTCGCCGTCAAGGAATGCCTGGTAATCCTCTTCCTTCGGAGCCTTGCTGTCAAGGAAGAACTTGTTGCCTTCAGCAGCCGGATTGAACCGGAAGTTGTTCCAGTATCCGCACTCTACTGCCAGCTGTTCCTCTGTCTGAGCTTTGCTCATACCCTTCTTGATACCGTGGTTGATACACGGAGCGTAAGCGATGATGAGTGACGGTCCCGGATATGCCTCAGCCTCTGTGATGGCTTTGACTGTCTGGTTGAAGTCAGCGCCCATAGCGATCTGTGCAACGTATACATAGCCGTAGCTCATTGCCATTCCCGCAAGGTCTTTCTTCTTCGTCTCTTTACCGCCTGCAGCGAACTGTGCCGTAGCACCTGTCTTTGTAGCCTTGGAAGACTGTCCGCCTGTGTTGGAGTAAACCTCTGTATCGAATACCATGATGTTGATGTCCTTGCCGCTTGCAAGTACGTGGTCAACGCCGCCGAATCCGATATCGTAAGCCCATCCGTCACCGCCGAATACCCACTGGGATTTCTTAGCGAGGAAGTCTTTGTT
>CALWDN010000017.1 GCA_944376685.1 uncultured Mediterraneibacter sp.
AGTCCGCCGGCCTCGCATTCTGCGGATGAGCCGTCGATCTTATTGATTTTCATTGGCATTGCCAGACACATGCTCCATTCTCCTTTTCGTGCAGGCGATGGCAAGCTGTCCGAGACAGATGCCTTCGTCGTTTGTTGATATTTTGTGGTGTGTATATACTTTATATCCGAGCCGTTCCAGTTCGGCGGTGAGGCCATGCAGCAGGAAGCGGTTCTGGAAGACCCCGCCGGACAGGACGACCGGAAGACGACCGGGATTGAGCGTCCGGCACTGATCAGCCGCCATGCGGATCAGTGTGTTCATGAAGCGCATGGCGGTTGCGCCGGGCATTATCCCGTCCCGGATATCATTCAGCAGGCAGCGGATCATTGGCCGTGTGTCGAAGATCCGCAGATCATTCTGCTCATAAAAATGTGTTTCGTAAAATGTTCCGTCAGGCCCGGGTGTTTCTTCAGGCGAGGGGGCTTCCACGAGGGCAGCGCCTTCCCCGTCGTAGGAAACCTCGCCCCGGCCGGTGATGAGGGCGCAGACGCCGTCGAACAGCCGGCCGATGCTGCTGGCCGTCGGCACAGATGGGGGCTGCGGTGCGGCGGCTTCACAGGAAGACGTGCCGACTGCGTGATCAAGCAGTTTTACCAGCATCCGCCGTTTATCTTCGGGAAGCGGTACGGCTGCCAGAGCGGCTTCCAGTTCCAGTGCAGTGCCCGGATCCGGGCTTTCCGTGCGGAAAACATCGTATACCAGTGCCAGGGCAATCCGTCCGATTTCGTATACGGCCCGGTCTCCGCCGGGAAGTGCGACCGGGCGGATGGAGCCGGCCCGCCGGAAAGATGCAGCGTCTCCGATGAGGAATTCGCCGCCCCAGACGGTGCCGTCTGTTCCCAGTCCGGTGCCGTCCCAGATGATCCCGAAGCAGGGGCCGGAAAGGTTGTTGTCCGCCATGCAGGAGACCATGTGTGCCCAGTGGTGCTGGACCTGCATGAGCGGGATTCCTTCGGCACGAGCCCTTCGGCGTGCTTCCCCGGTGGACAGATAGTCCGGATGGAGGTCGCACACAAAGAAGGAGGGCTTCAGGCGGAACAGTTTTTCATAAGTGCCAAGCGCTTCGGCATAGTGCGCGAATGTCTCGGCGTTTTTCAGGTCGCCGATGTAGGGGCTTAAGAAAATGTGTGATCCCCGGCCCAGGGCGAAAGATGCTTTCTGCTCCGCGCCCATGGCGAAGATCCCGTCTGCATCCTGACGGCAGAGAGAAGATGCGACCGGGGCGGGTGCGTACCCTCTGCTCCGGCGCAGGAAATAAGGGGCCCCCTGCCATTCCATGATAAGGGAATCGTCGCAGCGGTTCCGGATCCTGCGGTTATGGAGGAGAAAACCGTCTGCGACATCTTTAAGCGCGGACCGCGCTTCTTCGTTGTCTGTAAGGACCGGGCAGCCGGAAATGTTGCCGCTTGTCATGACCAGGATATCCGGCCCGCCGGATGTGCCGTCAAGGAGCAGGGTGTGCAGCGGCGTGTAGGGAAGCATTACGCCAAGCCGGTGGCTGAAGCTGAGCAGATCGAGCGCCTGCCGGATGCGTTCATTTCCAGGGGTGGGATGAACGGCCGGTTTTTTCGCCAGCAGTACGATGGGCCGTTCTGGTCCGGTGAGAAGTTTTTCCTCTGCCGGTGTGATCGCACAGATCCGGCGGGCGGCTTCCAGAGAACGGCACATGAGGGCCAGCGGCTTCTCCGGGCGGTGTTTCCGCTCCCGCAGCCTTTTTACGGCGTCCGGGTTCAGCGCATCGCAGGCGAGATGGACGCCGCCGATGCCCTTTACGGCCAGGATGCCTCCGTCTGCCAGAAGTTTCCGGGCCTGACGGAATGCATCTTCCCCTGCCGGAAGTGCCTGATCCTGCCGGAATGCGCCGCCCTCCGCCGGGCGGAAGAATACCTGAGGCCCGCATGTCCCGCAGCAGTCCGGCTGCGCGTGATAGCGCCGGCTGCGGATGTCATGGTATTCAGCTTCACATTCCGGGCACATGGCGAATTCGTTCATAACGGTGCGCTCCCGGTCATAGGGAAGGTCTTCGATGATCGTATATCTCGGACCGCAGTTTGTGCAGTTGATAAACGGGTAGCGGTACCGGCGGTCAGCCGGATCGGAAAGTTCGGCCTCACATTCCGGGCACATGGCCATATCCGGGGAAACCAGTGTAGCGCCCGGCCGGATATGGCTTTCCCGGATCGTGAACCGGTCAAACGGAGCGGACGAAATGTCTGAACTCCGGACGGCTTCGATCTGCGCCATGGGCGGAACGTCATCCTGAAGCTTTGCCTGGAAAGCCTCAAGATCCCGGGCGGTTCCCTGTAAAACCCCCTCCAGTCCGGCGGAGGTGTTGCGCACCCAGCCGGTGATCCGGTGACGGTCTGCCAGCCGGTGGAGGAAGGGGCGGAAGCCCACGCCCTGAACGATCCCTTCGATCTCGATATGGATCTGTTTTACCGCTGCTTCACCGTGGATCTGCCTCATGACTGTGCGTTCCTGATCTGTTCCGAGATAAATCCGGCAAGCTCCTCTACGCCGTCTCCCGTGCGGCTGCTGATCCGGAATAGGGGCGCGCCGGGATTGACGGTTCCGTAGTTGGCAAGAACCCGTTCTTCATCAAAATCAAAATACGGGAGCATATCATATTTGTTCAGGACCAGGCAGTCGGTATCCGTGAACATGAGCGGATATTTCTCCACTTTGTCGTCGCCTTCCGGAATGCTCAGGATCGTGATGCGAAGGGATTCGCCGATCCGGAATTCGGCAGGGCAGACCAGATTCCCGATATTTTCCACAAAGATCACGTCGAGGTCTTCAAGAGGCAGTTCGGGAAGGATATGCTGAATGCTCATAGCCTCGATGTGGCAGGCTCCGTCTGTGTTGAGCTGCACGGCGGGTACGCCGAGAGAAGCAATGCGTTCTGCATCTACCTGTCCTGCAATATCTCCTTCAATGACGCCAACGCGAAATGTGCCGCGAAGTTGTTCTATGAGAGAGGTGATCATGGTTGTCTTTCCCGCGCCCGGACTGCCCATAACATTGATCATGCAGATGCGGTGGCCGGCAAGCGTACCTTTCACTTCCTCACTGACATCCTCATTCCAGTCCATTACTTGATGAAGTACTTTGATCTCCATTTATATCTACCTCCAGGCTTTTGATATAGAATTCTTTTCCGGACAGGAGCTTCAGCCGGAGACTGCCGCAGTGCGGGCATTCCAGATGGTGCGGGATGATCTCACCGTCCTGACCGCAGTCCAGGCAGCGAACTTTGACGGGAAGCGTCTCGGATTCGATCCTTGCGCCTTCAGCGATGGTTCCCTCGGCCAGCATGTCCAGGTAGATCTGGATGCAGTCGGGAACGATTCCGCGGAGTTCTCCGATGCAGAGCCGGATCACACGGATGCGGGACGCATTCTGCTTCTGGGCTTCGCGGAGACAGTCTTCCAGAAGGTGTTCGGTTATACTCAGTTCATGCATGGCGTTGTCTCCTGTTAATTTGTTGAATTTCCACTGCCCATTTTAACACATTTTTAGCAAAAATAAACATAAAAATCGCATTCAAGTATTGTAAAAAAACCGAATCAGGATTATAAATAGAAGGGATGCTTTTTTAGGCAAAATAAGAGAGTAAATGAAAGGGGGATGACGGTAATGATACCATTGCTGATCGCGATTCCGGCGGTGCTGGCGGTGCTGTTCCAGTTTGTACGAAATGAGAAGGCACGGGGTTACATCGTTTATGCTGGTTCCGGGATCATTATGCTGACTACGGTTATATTTATCGTACGCTGGGTAACCGGCGGGGCGCAGACGTGGATGCTCTATCCGGAGACGGAACTGATTGATCATCTGATGACGGCGGGAGATATCTTTCTGATGTGCCTGATCATCTATCTGAGTGTAAAACACGAAAAGGTGATTCCCATTATCTTGTCTGTGCTTCAGACAGCGCTCGTGATTTATACAGAATTTACTGCTGACGTGGCGGAAGGCCCGCATATGATGGTGGACTGGCTGACAATCCTGATGTGCGTGATCATCGCTTTTATCGGCGGTTTTATCTGTATTTATACAGTGGGGTATATGAAAGGCTATCATCATCACCATAAAGAGGTGGAAGACAGACAGCCCTTCTTTTTCTCCATGCTGTTTCTGTTCCTGGCGGCAATGTTCGGACTGGTTCTTTCACAGAATCTGGTCTGGATCTATTTTTTCTGGGAGATCACCAGCGTGATCTCATTCCTGATGATCGGTTATACGAAATCCGACGAAGCGGTGAACAACAGCTTCTGCGCGCTGTGGATGAACCTGCTGGGCGGTCTGGGGTTCGCGGTTGCGATCGCACTGATGGCGCAGCTCCACGGGACGCTTCAGCTTCTTGAGGTTGTAAATATCGGGGCGCTTCTGCCGCTTATGTGTCTGTCTCTTGCAGGCATGACCAAATCGGCGCAGCTTCCGTTTTCTACATGGCTTCTGGGAGCGATGGTGGCGCCGACTCCGTCCAGTGCACTGCTGCACAGTGCTACGATGGTAAAGGCGGGCGTCTATCTGCTGATCCGCATCTCCCCGGCGCTGGAAGGCAACCTGGTGGGGATCATCGTATCCAGCATCGGCGGATTTACATTTATCATGGCAAGTATGATGGCGATCGCCCAGAACGACGCCAAGAAGGTGCTGGCCTTCTCCACGATCTCCAACCTTGGCCTGATCGTTGCATGTTCGGGCATCGGTGTGGAGGAGACGGTCTGGGCGGCTGTATTCCTGATGGTCTTCCACGCGGTCAGCAAGTCCATGCTGTTCCAGTCTGTGGGCGCCACAGAGAATACGCTGGGTTCCAGGGATATCGAGGACATGCACGGCCTGATCATCCGCGTGCCGAAGCTGGCCTACATTATGGGTATCGGCATCGCCGGGATGTACCTGGCGCCTTTCGGAATGCTGATCTCCAAGTGGCTGGCGCTGAAAGCTTTCGTGGATTCGGGCAACGTGATCCTGGTGCTCTGTATCGCATACGGAAGTGCGACGACCATGTTCTACTGGACGAAATGGCTGGCCAAGCTTCTGTGCTACCATATCCCGCGTGACACGGTGAAAGACGTGACACGCAAAGACGAATATATATCCATGTCGTTCCATGCCATCGTTATGCTGCTGCTCTGCCTCTTCCTGCCGGTCGTTGCGATCACGGTCGTAAACCCGATCGTCCGGGAACTGTTTGGAAATACACACGACGTGCTCTCCATGAGCGTGCTCACGACCATGGCGATCATGCTTGTTTCGATCTTTATCGTTCCGGTTGTCATGTTCTTTATCAGCCGGAGATCCCACCAGGAGCTGGTGCCGATCTATATGAACGGCGTCAACGAGGGAGACAACCGTTTCTTCACCAACAGCTTCGGAGGGAAAGACCACCTTTACTTAAGCAACTGGTATCTGCGCTTTGAATTCGGGCGCAGGCACTTAAGGATCCCGTCCATTATTGTGGCGACAGCCGTGCTCGTCGTCGGGTTCTGTCTTGTCATAGGAGGTGTGTCATGGTGATGAAAGCGATCTACGTAATATTATTTCTGATCTTCGCACCCTTCATCGGCGGCCTGCTGGACGGCATCGACCGGATCATCAGCGCCCGTATGCAGCGGCGCAAAGGTCCGAGCATCTTCCAGCCGTTTTACGATCTGGGCAAGCTTTTCTCGAAAGAGATGATCGCGGTAAATAACGTTCAGCTCCTGCTGAACTTAAGCTACCTGGTGATCCTGGTGATCGCCGGCGCCATGCTCTTCGCGGGCGCGGACCTTCTGATGGTGCTCTTTATCCTGAGTACGGCGGATATGTTCCTGATCATGGCGGCGTCCTCGGACTCCTCGCCCTACGCGAACATGGGCGCCAGCAGAGAGATGATGCAGATGATGGCTTACGAGCCGCTGACCCTGCTGGTAGCGGTGGGGTTCTACCTGACGACCGGATCCTTCCATGTGGGAACGATCATCCAGCAGCCGGTAAGCGCGGTACTCTGGATGCCTGGCCTTCTGGTCGGATTCATGTTTACGGCGGCGATCAAATTCCGTAAATCCCCGTTCGACCTGTCCACCAGCCACCACGCGCACCAGGAGATGGTCAAGGGCATCACGACGGAAATGTCCGGGACCACGCTGGCGATCATGAATATCGCAGAATACTACGAAATGGTCGTCATCCTGGGCATCTTCTTCCTGTTCTTCGTGAACAGCACCTGGTGGAGCTGGATCGTGGCGCTTGCGATCTGCTTCGTCCTCTTCCTGATGGAGACGCTCTGGGATAATATCAGCGCCCGTCTGAAATGGAAGACCGTACTCTACGGCTGCTGGGTGGTAACACTGGTGGCCGGCGGCGTGAACATACTGATCTTAATGCTGGACAAATAGGAGGGAGACAATTATGGCAAAAGTGTCAAAATCACCGTGGCTGCTCCACTATGACGCCAGCAGCTGCAACGGATGCGATATTGAAGTCCTGGACTGTCTGACCCCGAAATATGATATTGAACGTTTCGGCATCATTAATACGGGTGATCCGTTCCAGGCGGATATCTTTCTGATCACCGGCGGCGTGAACAGCCAGACCGAGAGTGTGGTAAAGCAGATCTACAGTCAGATGCCGGAACCCAAAGTAGTGGTGGCGGTGGGGATCTGCGCCTGCACCGGCGGTGTGTTTAAGGAATGTTATAATATCAAAGGCGGGATCGACACCGTGATCCCGGTTGACGTATATGTGCCGGGCTGCGCGGCCCGTCCGGAAGCGATCATCGACGGGGTGCTGAAGGCCCTGAAAGTGCTGGACGCAAAGCAGGCGGCGCTGGAAGCGAAAGGCAGGTGACCCAGAATGGATGATTACAGAAGCGAGATCAGAAAAATCTCAATGTCGGAGTTTTTCCCGGCCATCGTGCATATGAAGACGGATAAATGGAGACTCGTGCAGATCTGCGCCACAACGATTGAGGGCGGATATGAGATGAGCTATTCATTCTGCAGAGGATACGATATGGTGACGCTCCGGCTGGAACCGAAGGAAGACGAGGAAGTGGCCAGCATCACACAGATCTATCCGTGCGCGTATATTCAGGAAAATGAGGCGGCAGAGCTGTTCGGCGTGAAGATCGGAAGGATCAAGCCGGATTATCAGGACAGGCTGTACCGGATCGACCAGACGGCGCCGTTTAAGGATAAGGAGTAGGGAATATGGCAAAGAGAAGCATTATACCGTTCGGTCCCCAGCATCCTGTGCTCCCGGAGCCGGTGCATCTGGACCTGGTGCTGGAGGATGAGACTGTGGTCGGCGTGATCCCCAGCATCGGATTCGTCCACAGAGGACTGGAGAAACTGGTAGATAAAAGAGATTTCAAACAATACACCTATATCGCGGAGCGGATCTGCGGGATCTGCAGCTGCGGGCACGGCCTCGGATACTGCCTGGCCGTAGAGCAGATCATGAATATCGAGGTGCCGGACCGGGCCAAATATCTGCGCACCATCTGGGTGGAGATGAGCCGTGTGCACAGCCATCTGCTGTGGCTCGGCCTGCTGGGCGACGCCATGGGATTCGAAAGCCTCCACATGGAGAGCTGGCGTTTAAGGGAAAAGATTCTCGATATGTTCGATGCGACCACCGGCGGCCGGATCATCCATTCCGTCAACCAGGTGGGCGGCGTGCAGAAGGATATGGACAGCACCATGCTCAATGACATCCTGCGCGCTATTGATGAGATCGAAAGTGAACTGCGGCCGATCGCAAAGACCTTCCTGCACGACTATACGGTGCAGAGCCGTCTGAAAGGCGTGGGCATCCTTTCAAAAGACGACGCCATCGCCCAGGGCGCGGTAGGCCCCATGCTTCGTGCCAGCGGCGTAGAGTATGACGCCCGCCTGCTCGGATACGGCGCGTATAAAGACCTGACCGTGGAGCCGGTGATTTCAAAAGACGGCGACTCCTACGGAAGATGTGAGGTCCGCATAAAAGAACTCTTCCAGAGCTTCGATCTGATAAGGGAAGCCATCGGCAAGATCCCTCAGGGCGATATCAGCGTGCCGGTGAAAGGCAATCCGGACGGCGAATATTTCGTGCGGATCGAGCAGCCCAGAGGTGAGGCTATCTATTATGTAAAGGGCAGCGGAAAGAAGTTCGTCGACCGGTTCCGTCTGCGTACGCCGACGACGAGCAACATCCCGCCGATGGTGGAGATGCTGAAAGGCTGCCAGCTGGCGGATGTGCCGATCCTGATCCTGACCATCGACCCGTGCGTGAGCTGCACGGAACGCTAGGAAGGAGGATCGGTATGGAAAAGACGAAAATGTTTACACTTGCCGGCCGGATCGTGGGCAACCTGTTCAAGAAGCCGGCAACCACGCAATATCCTTTTGAACCTGTGGAATTCCCGGAGCGGATGCGCGGGCATGTTGTGATCAACATTGATGACTGTATCACATGCGGCCTGTGCGCGAGGGCCTGCCCTTCTCTGGCGATCCAGGTGGACCGCAAGGCCGGTACATGGACCATCAGCCGGTTCGACTGCGTGCAGTGCGGAAGCTGCGTGCTTGCCTGTCCGAAGAAATGCCTGACCATGGAGAAAGGCTACACGGAACCGGACATCATGAAGAAGAGCGACACAGTCGTGAAACCGCAGGAAGAGAAGGCTGAAGCGGCCGGCGACGGCGCGGCGGCAGCAGGCGGCAAGCCTGTGATGGATGCGGAGAAGTGCGTATACTGTACGCTCTGCGCGAAGAAATGCCCGCAGGAGGCGATCCGGGTCGACCGGAAGGAAAAGATCTGGGAGCTGGACGGAGAAAAATGCGTGGAGTGCGGGATCTGCGCGGGAGCATGCCCGAAGAAAGCGATCGAAATGAAAGGGTAAAGCAACAGGGAGATATGCATCTGCATATCTCCCTGTTGCTTTATTAATGTTTTAACTGATGCTTATAACAACATGAAGTCACCTAACAGTAATATTTGTGTGATCACATAATTTATATATCCGGTTTTTTAAAATATCTCTTTCATCGGAGTCAATAGACAGCTGAGGAAGACGCATATAAGAGTCTGTTACTCCACGGAGTTTAAGGGCTTCTTTAAAATAAGACATATTGCTTCCGCATTTAAGAATATCACAAAACTGGATGCATATATTCTGCCAGTACTGCATTTGCCTGATATCATTCTGTTTAAATGCTTTATATACTTTTACGAAAGGTTCAGGGAATACTCCTGCTATTCCGGATACCGTGCCGTCACAGCCAAGAGAAAGCATGGCTGATAATGCCCTGTCACAACCCTGCATAACAGAGAAGTGATGATCATTGATGGCAAGATAATCTATGGTGCGATTTATATCAGGATAGCTGTATTTTATCCCAATAATATTTGGACAAAGCTGCTGAATAGTTTCAGCAGTTTCAGGAAGAAGGTCATTTCCTGAACATTGCGGAATATTGTAAATATATATTGGAAAATCAGGAACTGATTTTGCAAGACTAGTGTAGTAGTTTATTAATTCAGTTTCTTCTGCGTGGAAAAATTGTGGAGTTACTATTCCTGCCCCGTCAGCTCCGGCAGATTCTGCATGTGCCAGAAGTTCAGATGTATCTTCGTAGGTTGCAGCACCGCAATGGATGAAGACAGGAACTCTGCCGGAAGCGGCGCGAATAACAGTGTTGGCCGCCTGTTTTCTCTCATTTAAGGAAAGCCGCAACATTTCACCGGTCGTTCCGCAAGGATAAAGGCAGTTTACCCCTTTATCTATAAGATATGTCGTCAAGTGAGCAAGCGCGTTGTGATCAATACTGCCGTTTTTGTTGAACGGAGTGATCATAGCAGATGTAATACCATATAAATGTTTCATTTTTTACCTCCAGAGCATTTGTTTATATTATCAAGAATTTCCCGTACATTAAGCATTGTACTTAAGTCAGCAACAGGATCTTGATGATTAATGGCTTGTGTTATGCATTGTTCGGCATACAATGAGTAATAACTGTCGCTGTCAGTATCCGTTTGAACGAATTTTGGCGGGCGATTCCATTTTCGAATTTCTAAAAGACCATTTTCTACTATATAAAGTCCTTTAGTTGTAATAATCTCCCAGCGATTAATTCTTTTCTGAGTCTCTGATTCCGGATATGAATATCCTGTTTCAATTGTAACGGAAGACTGGTTGATTTTTAAAAGTGTTGTGGCATGAGTTTCCACATCAATATCTGGGCAGGCATAATGAAACACGCTGCCTGTTACTTCTGCAGTGGAACTGCCGGTTAAAGCAAGTGCCAGATCAATAAAGTGCACGCCTAAATTTGTCATGCATCCGCCGCCGGCATATTTTTTTTGGAGCATCCAAGGTGATGAAAAACGATATCTGTTGGGTGAACCGGCTATAAAGGAAAATGACATATGAAGAATGTCTTCAGGGCAGATTTCGTTATGAAGCGTTTTGTAAAGAGATGATATGCGCCATATAAACGGAATAGAGCAATATACATTATATACATTGTTTAATTCTATCAGCTGTCGCAATTGCATTGAGTCATACGAGACTGGTTTTTCTACAGAAAATGCGATATGGTTTTTTATCATCAGTTGAGCTAATAATGCCATTTCGCTGTGAGGTGCAAAGCAGAATGCAAAATCAGGCGTGTGATTTTTTAAAAGTTCTTCTGGAGTACTGTAATAACTACATTTCAGGTCTTGGGCAAAGGTATTTCCTATTTGAGGGTTAGGATCTGTTACACCACATACAGTATGCTTTTTTATACAGTCAAGATACAATGGAGTATGCCAGTGGCTGCATCCAAATACAGCCACTGAAATTTTGTCTTTTTTCATTCTTATATTCAACCTCACAGATATTTAGAGACAATTTAAACAGCTATGCAAGTACTCAGCGCTCTTTTTCATCCCTATTTTAGCATCAGGAATGTCATTAGGATGCCAACGCCGTTCGTATTCAAGAGAGAGCCATCCATCATAGCCGATATGTTTTAGAGCCTTTAAAATATTTTTCCAGGGCAGAATTCCCTCGCCTACGATCCGAGTAGATACAATCCGTTCATTCTCATTCTGATGAGAAACGGATTTCGCAGCGGACGTTGGAATCGTATTTTCGATCCCTTTTTTAAAAACCAAATCTTTAACATGGACATAAGCAATATAATCTTTCTGAAGAGACAGAGCTTCCTCATAATCTTCTTTTCGCGTGAAAGTCAAGTTTGCCTGGTCGTATAAAATGCGGACATTTGGATGGCTAATCCATTTCATCATATTAAATGAATCTTTTGCAGACACTGTCATAGTATTAAAATGATTTTCGAGCAATAAAATAATATTTCTTTCGGCTGCATGGTTCCCCAGGTGTTGCAAAGAGTCTTTTATGTAATGGTAATTTTCTTCTTTGAGTCCGGTTGTTCCGGAAACATTTCCGGCATAAAGCCGGATGTATTGTGCGCCAAGATAAGCTGCATAATCAATTACCCGTATGATTTCTGAAATGTCATGTTCACGAAGTCCTTTGTCTTCAGAATTAAAATTTGAATTGTAAGGTGTTAAACAGGCAATATGAAGTTGATATTTATTTGAGAGCATTTTGATCTCATCTAATAATTCAGTCGATGCATTCACAGGTATACCACATTTATAATTATCTTGTACGACTATCTCTATACCGTCCAGCTTAATGTCATGAAAAAGCTTTATTGCTTCAGGAATCGTATATTCGGGAGTTCCCATGGTGTGGCCAGCTATTTTCATTTTCTATTACCTCTTTTTGAATTTATTCTTTATCCAGAGCTGGAAGACCAGCTTTTCTTAAAATGCGATCCATTAATTCGTGAGTTTTAAAAGCCTCAGCAGCATTCGTAAGGGGGTCCTTGTCATTTTTTACACAATCTATAAAATGGTGAATTGCATAACTGAATCCGAGTTTATCTGTAACAGTAGCCCATCCCATTGCCAAAGGGGTCATGCTTTGCGTATGCGATCTCTGCGAATCGGTAACAGTTATACTGTCAGGCGAATTGACCAGGACAGATAAGTTATTCCCATGGGCTTCTATTGTTTCTTCCCATTGCCCAGAAGATCGATTGGCAATTAGCATACCAGAGGATCCCTGTTCGAATTCCAAAAAAGCTGTACATGATGATTCATAATATGGATCATCAAAAAGTGAGGAGGCTTCAACTTTTCTGCATTCGCCGCATATGTATCTCATCAGATCTACCATGTGTATGGCATTTTCGAGAGTTGCTCTGTATTCAGAAGCTGGTCGATTTTTTTGCGCTATAATTACTTGTGGTGGAGCAGAGTCATAGATGGATTTTAATTCGTTATATACAGGAGCAAATCTTCGATTAAACCCGACCATTAGCTTTTTTCCACTTTTCACAGATAGATCTGCTATTTCATCAATTTGATGTAATGTCATTGCGAGCGGTTTTTCACAGTATACATTTATTCCATGGTTTAAAAGAAACTTCACCTGCTCGGGATGGTTTTGTTTGGGTGACAGTACAAAAGCGCAGTCGATTCCAAGATTGACAAGTTCATTTATTGATGAAACGGCATATTTTATGCCGTATCTTTCTTTTGCGCGGCAGGCATTTTCATAGTGAAGTGACATGACACCTATAAGTTCAGTGTCTTTACTTTTTGATAATTCTGGAAGATGGGCAATTTCTGCTATTGCACCGGTACCAATGACTCCGATTTTAAGTTTTTCCATGCTATCGTCATTCCTTTCTTAGGTTATTATTTCGTCCAGTTGATGATCATCCCCAGCAGATGATTTTCAGTCAGAAGTAAATCTCGATATGCTTTTTCGGCGTCAGCAGAATCTACTTTACGTCCGATCAATGGATCAAGAATCAGTCTGTTTGTTGCGACAAATTTGAGAAAACAGTCTGCATCGTCAGAAAAAGTCCAATAATATGGATATGAATAATACCGAGGGATGGAGTCAACGGCATGTGCCCCGATGATGACCAATGATTTTTTTTGGACGAGCCGGTAAAAATCAAAGGAGGTTTCTCCCCGTGGACATCCAAGAATGCAGACTCTTCCAAAGTTCGCGGCAGCGCGGCATGCATCGTGCATCACAGAAGGAATTCCTGTGTTGTCTATAACGATTTCGGCTCCTTGATGTTCCGTTAATTCCTGGTAGAGATTTATCCAATCATCTTCATGGTTATTTATTGTGTGATCAGCTCCGCAAAGCGAGGCGATATGCAATCGCGATGGGGAAGGATCGATCGCAATGGTTTTAACAGAACCATTCAAATGAGCGAGTTCAAGTGCGAGCATACCAACCAGTCCCATGCCGAAAAACGCACTTGTTTCACCAAGTTCAATCTTACATTTCCGCACGCCTTGTAAAGAAGTCTGACCAAGACTTGCAAAAGAACCATGATCAAAACTGACATTATCTGGAAGATGTACGGTTCGATATTCTGGCACATTGCCAATTTCACGGTGCCCGACATTTACAGCATAACAGGCAACGCGGTCTCCCTGTTTGAATTTAGTGACTGATTTGCCGACACGTTCTACCCAGCCTGCACAGCAATATCCGGGAATATACGGATATTCAGGAACTGCATTGGCATATCCTAATGTCCATGCGCGTTCTGTGCCTGCGCTGACAAGCGATGAAGCCATACGAACCTGGACTTCATCATCGGCTGGCTCCGGGACCAGAATATCGGTTCGCATTTCCGGATTACCTTTGGATGATACTACAATACCACGGCATTTCATAAATAAACTCCTTTCAGCAATGTATTAATTGACAGAACAGCTGCTTTGTCGAATGACAAGCTGATGCTCGGCAACAATATTGCGTTTTGCAATATGAGAACCTCTTATAAGTGAGATAAGCATATTCATTGCATCACACCCAATTTGATATTTGGGCTGCCGAATAGTAGTCAGCGGAGGATCGATGAGAGAGGACATTTCAATATCATCAAATCCGGCTACAGCGCATTCGTCTGGAATTGAGATCCCCCGCTCTTTCAGCGCACGTATAGCGCCTATAGCCATAGTGTCGCCGGCTGCAAATATGGAATCGAAATATATTCCGGAATCAAGTAATGACAATGTTTGTTCATAGCCGGATTTAATATTGGGAGAACAATAGCGGATAAGGCCTGCACGGAAATCCAGTCCGTTTTCTCGAAGGGAAGCAGTGTAGCCATCGAGCCGATCCTGATATAAAAGAAAATTAGGAAGTGCAGTCAAATGTGCTATGTTTTTTTTCCCGGATGCAATTAAATGATTGCATATTTCCTTTGCGGCAGCTACATTATCTATTGTAATGCTTGGAATGTCTATATTGTCCAAATACTGGCATGCAATGACCAAAGGAAAATCGTTGGCAGCCTGCTTTAATAATTGCTGGGCAACATTAGCCGAGAATGAAATTATTCCATCTACTTCTTTCTGCATGAGTGCACGCAGATAATATTCTTCTATAGATGTTTTGTTATGCATATCTGCAATCAGGATATGCATATCATTCCTTTCTGCTGTTTCTTCAATCCCGTGTAATATTTCATGAAAAAATGTATTGGATATATCAGGAATGATAATAATAATATTATTCGTGCATTGATGCTTCAATTGGCGTGCAAGCGCATTTGGATGATAATTTAATTGTTTAATTGCGGAAGTAACCTTAGCTGCTGTTTTTGGAGACACATTTCCGTTCCCTTTTACTACGCGGGAGACAGTTGCAATGGAAACTCCTGCAAGTTCTGCGACATCTTTAATGGTTGCCAAAATATATACCTCACTTTACGATTTTCTATATTGTAAACGTTATCATGAAAATGTGCGGATGTCAACTGCCTGGACAAAAAATATACAGAAAATAATGTAAAAGTAGATAAATTGAATGCAATAAATAACAAATTTATGTTAGATATTGACAAAACAGGTAAGCCGAATTATAATTACAGACGAAACAAAATGTAAACGTTTACAAAAAAGAAGGAAAGGTGGTAGATTATGAGAAAGAAAATGGGAGCAAAAATAGTGGCATTTGGGTTATCCGCAGTCATGCTTCTTGGATTAACGGCATGTTCCGGTTCTGCCGATTCAAGTAATGCAGATAATGGAGAGGGCAGCGAGAATGAACTTCATGAAATTACGCTTCAGGTAGGAAGTGACTCTGCACTGGCTGGCCTGGAAGAAGTGTGCAAACTTGCTGAATCTGAAATAGGTATAAAAGTCGATATTGAATATACGGTTGCAGGAACGGACACAGACAACCTTATAAAAACCCGATTATCTACGGGAGATCTTGCAGATGTGCTGGTATATTCCCCGGGAGCACTGCTCATGACGCTGAATCCATCAGAGCATTTTATTGATCTGTCAGAGTATGATTTTGTTGACAAACTGGACGAAACGTATAAGAGCGCAGTGAGTGATGACAATGGGGTATATGGCGTGCCGATGGGAACAACAAGGGCTGGCGCTGTAATGTATAATAAGAATTTATATGATGAGCTGGGGCTTGAAGTTCCGAAAACATGGGATGAATTTTTATCTAATTGCGATAAAATTGAAGCGGCCGGGAAGAATGCTATCATTTGTACAATGGGCACATCCTACACAATTCAGGTTCCTGTTTTAGGTGATATGTATAATGTTCTGGCGGATAATCCTGATTTTATTTCTGAATTTGAAAAAGGTGAAGTTGGATTTGCGGATATTCCCGAAGGCGTTACAAGTTTTCAGAAACTTGCGGATACTGTTCCGTACTATCAGGATGGCTACACGGCCGCTACCTATGATGACGGATGCGAAATGCTGGTAAGCGGTGATTATGGACACTGGATCATGCTGACATCTGCCCTTACAAATATCAGTTCATTATACAGCGATAATATTAATGATATCGGAGTCTTTGCAATTCCTGGAGATGATCCTGAAAATGTTGGGATTACAGCATGGATGCCAAACGGGCTTTATGGAAATAAAGACTCTGATAAGCAGGAAGACATTGTGAAATTCCTTGAGTTTTTCGTATCTGAAAAAGCAATAGAAACATATCTTGCTAACGATGCAGTAACAGGACCTCTTTGTGTTAAGGGAGTTGAGTATCCTGAGAATACGCCGGAAGCTGTAACAAATGATATGCAGTCATATTATGATAGCGGTAAGGTTAGCCTTGCTCAGGAATTCCTTACACAGGTCAAAGGCAGTGCGACGACAGAGGTTTGCTCATCGCTTATTACAGGACAGTATAATGTGGAGCAGGCGGCTGAAGCCTACGATGATGACTGTTGGAAACAGGCTGAGCAGCTTGGAATTAAATAATAATAGTTTTATTGCTGCTGCCAATATTTGACAGCAGCAATATCAGATTGGAGGAAATGATGAAGAAGAAGTCTGTATATTCTTATTGGTTTCTTGTTCCGATGCTAGTTATTTATGTTGTTTTATTTATTATACCGATTGCAATTTCATTTTTCTTCAGTCTGACCAACTGGACGTTTGACGGATGGTCTTTCTGCGGAATTGAAAATTTTAAGACATTTTTTACTGAGCCGTCATTATATTCCAGTATTGGAAATACTTTTATCTATGCGTTTTTAACAAGTGGCTTAAAAGTGGTTCTGTCGTTTCTGATCGCGCTTTTTCTTACATCAGGAATTAAAACAAAAACCTTTTTGCGATCGGTTGTTTTTTTCCCAAATCTGGTGAGCATGATTGCGGTAGGACTTACATTTAAAGCTATATTAAACCCTACAAAAGGAATACTAAATCAGTTTTTGGGAGTCCTGGGAATTGACGGCCGGGATTGGCTTGGAGATGTATCAACTGCTTTATACTCTGTGATCGGCGTGGATGTGTGGAAAGGTTTAAGCATTGCAACAGTCATTTTTATTGCAGGTATAAAATCCATAGATACTACTTATATCGAAGCTGCAAAAATAGATGGCGCAAACGGGTGGCAGCTGTTAAAGAGTATTATATTTCCTTTGTGCCGACCGGCGATGAATTCTGTTATTCTGCTTTCGCTTATTGGTGGGTTAAAAAGTTTCGATCTGATCTGGGCAATGACGGGCGGAGGTCCGGGTTATGCAACAGATGTTATTGCATCAGTAATTTATAAGCAATACGCTGCGGGCTATTATGGGCTGTCCACAGCAGGCAATGTGCTGATGTATGCAATGATAGCGGTTATTGCATTCCCGCTTCAGAAGTTTCTTTTGAAAGCAGAGGAGGGATAAGTTATGAAAAAAAGAAAAATAAAGTATTTGATCGGTGATATTATTGGATTAACAGTTGCTTTTTTTGTTTTTATTATCCCTTTTATGTTTATAATTTTTAATTCATTAAAAGATACAAAAGAAGCGAATTTATTGAAATTCAGTTTGCCGGATACTTTACATTTTGAAAATTATATCGAGGTAATAACTGCAAAGGATAACTTGTTTCTCACATCTCTGAAGAACAGCCTGATACTTACGGTGGGAAGTGTGATAATACTTGTTCTTGTGTGTTCTATGGCTGGCTATGTAATTCAAAGGAGACGCGGCAGATTTATGTCTTTTGTTAATTTTCTCGTAATGTCAGGGCTTATGATACCGGTTGCGATTCTGCCAACGATCTGGGTGATGCAGGGTGTGCATCTCTATAAAACATTGACAGGCATGATTCTTTTGGAAGTTGCTTTTCACACACCACTTTCTATCATGCTGTACAGGGGATTTATGGCGAATATACCTGTTGAACTTGAAGAGGCAGCCAGAATTGATGGGTGCAGTCCACTAGGGCTTTTTGTTAAGATCATATTTCCGCTTTTAAAACCCATAACGTCTACCATAATTATTTTAAATGCGGTTACTGTATTTAATGATTTCATGAATCCGTTATATTTTCTTCCGGGATCAGAAAATTCTACAATACAGCTAACCCTGTATACATTTATGGGCCAGTTTTCCAGTTCGTACAATATGGTGTTTGCAGATGTGGTAATTATTACACTGCCTATGTTGATCCTGTTTTTGATTTTTAACCAGAAGATTGTAGATGGGATGGTTGCGGGTTCGGTGAAAGGATAAATATATGCTGAAAATAACGGAGATATTCATTAATTCAGAAAAGTTTCCCATAGGAATAGATGAGGATCTGGACATTACATGGTGTGCAAAAAGTGATAAAGAGAATGTTATTTTAAAAAAATGCAGGGTAATCCTTTATGATGACGATAAAGTATACTGTGATATAACCGAAACCGCTGAAATGAGCAGAGTCAGGATCCCTTTAATAGATGCCGGATATGATTCTTTGAAAAAATATAATATAAAACTAAAAATATGGGATGAAACAGGTGATGCATCAGAGTGGTTTGAGTCGGCAGGCTTAATAACCGGGATACTCAGAGAAGAAGAGTGGACTGCAGAAATGATCTCTGCCGAATCAGAAGCGGATAAGGAGTTTTCTGGTTCAGAATATTTTTACAAGAAATTTAACTTAAAGGGAAAAATTAAAGCGGCATACGCGTGTGTAAGTGCATGGGGGCTTTATGAATTATATATTAACGGGAATAAAGCAGGAGACGCTCTTCTGACACCGGGATGGACTTCGTATCATAAACATCTTTGTTATCAGATGTATGATATTACAGATATGCTGTCAGAAGGGGATAATTTGATAGGAATACTGGTTGGTGCAGGATGGTACAAGGGACTCATGGGCTCGTATCTGAACAGGAATAATTACGGGGCATATACGGGGGCGATCTGCCAGATCAAAGTGGTGTATGCTGATAATAATGAAGAGTTGTTAACGACTGATAGTACCTGGGAAGCGGTGGGCGGACCAGTTGTGTTTGCAGACATTTACAATGGCGAAATATATGATGCCAGGCAAGAATTTAATGAAGCTGAGATAAAAGAGCGGGATATCAGGTCTGTACGGCGATGTGATTTCAAAAAAGACAGCTTGAAATCTCAGTATGGTGCGCGGGTAAAAGCTATGGAAGAGATGAAAATAAAGCGCATTTTCCGCACACCCAAGGGTGAACTCGTAGCTGATGTGGGACAGAATTTTGCTGGACGTCCTGTGATTTCATCTAAGGCATGGACCGGGGCAAAATATGAACTTCAGTGTTTTGAAATACTGGGTCCGGACGGCAATGTATATACGGAAAATCTTCGAACGGCACGTCAGACGATTGTTTATTACTGCAAAGATGATCAGCCGTTTGTATATGCCCCGCATTTTTCTTATCAAGGATATCGGTATATCTATATTAAGGAATGGCCGGGAAAAGTAAAAAAAGAAGAGTTGTTTAACCAGGTGCTGTACAGTTCAATGCGTCAGACGGGTACTTTTTTGTCATCGGATAAGCTGTTGAATAAACTTCATGATAATATACTGTGGAGCCTTAAAAGCAATTTCGTAGATATTCCAACGGATTGCCCGCAGAGAGATGAAAGAATGGGGTGGACCGGAGATGCACAAATATTTTGCAGTACGGCCTGTTTCCTAATGGACACAGAGAATTTCTATAGAAAATGGCTGACAGATTTAAGGGCTGACCAGAAAGATGATGGGGGAATACCACATGTTATCCCGGATATTGTGAGCGGAGTAAAGGTAAACGGATTCTTGAGCAGGGGGACTGATTCAGCAGCGGCGTGGGCAGATGCTGTATCGATAGTACCATGGCAGATGTATCTCAGTTATGGAGACATCCGTATACTTGATGAACAATATGAAGCTATGAAAAAATGGGTAGAGTTTGTACATCGGCATGCGGAGGGCGTGATATGGAAATACAAATTACAGTTTGGGGATTGGGTTGCACTGGACGCGGAAGAAGGAAGTTATTTTGGCGCAACACCTGTTGAATATGTAAGTGCAGTATATTATTTGGAGTCTGTCAGGATTTTATATTCTGCTGCTAAATTATTGGGAGTCAAAAACGATTACCATATATATCGGAATTTGTACGATCGGAATTTAGAAGATTTTCAGAGGATATTTTTTGATGAAAAAGGCACACTGAAAGTGCATACTCAGACGGCTGTGGTTCAGGCGCTTTATTTTCACTTGTTCCCTGACGGCAGCCGCGAAAAACTGGTATGTCAACTGAAAAATCTGCTGGAAGATAGAAGAGGACATCTGGTAACGGGTTTTACAGGTACACCTTATATCTGTTTTGCATTAAGCAGGAATGGCGATCAGGAAGAAGCATATAGGCTTCTTATGAGAAAAGATTTCCCCTCATGGCTGTATCAGGTGGAAAAAGGTGCAACAACTATTTGGGAGCACTGGGATGGTGTAAAAGAAGACGGGACATTATGGGATCCTCATATGAATTCTTTTAACCATTATTCTTATGGTGCAATTGGTGACTGGATGTATAAAGAGTTGTTGGGAATTCGACCCGATGAAAGCATGCCGGGGTATAAACATTTTTATATTTATCCGTATATTCCTGACAATCTGATATCAGTGCAGGGAAGTTATTTTTCGAGATATGGTGAGATAAAAGTGAGTTGGAAGAAAGAAATGCAGACAGTTAAGTTGTCAGTTTGTATTCCGGTAAATACCACAGCGGATATTGGGATTCAAAATATTGATGGCTCAGATAAGCAGGTGGGCTCTGGGACGTATGAATTTGTTTATTATCTTCATCGCGATGAATAAGTAGGACAGAATGCATAATAACAGAGGAGATGATTAGATGAAAGTACTTAATTTTGGGTCGCTTAATCAGGATTATACATATAGAGTTTCACATATAGTACAGGAAGGAGAAACTATTTCATCTTCTTCCCTGGAAATATATCCGGGTGGAAAGGGACTGAATCAGTCTGTTGCATTAAGTCTTGCAGGAGCAGAGACTTTTCATGCCGGGCTGATAGGAAATGATGGACTTTGGCTTAAGGAATATTGCGACAGATATGGAATTGACACTTCGTTTATAGGATTAGCTGAAGAAAGAACGGGAAATGCTATTATTCAAGTAGATGATAAGGGGAATAATAGTATAATATTATTTTCTGGTGCGAATCATGCTGTATCTGTAGAATTAATAGAAAAAATTCTTGAGAATTTTTCGGAAGGTGATCTGCTTTTGCTCCAAAATGAAATAAACGCTTCTGCATATATTATAAAAAAAGCTAAGGAAAAAGGAATGGTAATAGTAGTAAATCCCTCTCCATATACAGAAGAAATTGCGAAGTGGAATTTGGAACAGACAGATTTATTAATTATGAACGAAATAGAAGCGTTTCAAATGACAGGAGAACAAACTCCAATGATAATACTAGACAAATTGACCGGGCGATATCCTGAAACAAGCATTGTACTGACGCTTGGAGATAAGGGGGCTTATTTTGCGGATAAAGAAAAAAGGGTTTATCAGCAGGCGCTGGATATAATACCAGTGGATACTACAGGGGCAGGAGATACCTTTACAGGATATTTTATTAAGGCTTTTTTTCTGGAACATGAATCACCTGAACACAGTCTTGAAATTGCAACATATGCAGCGGCCATGGCTACTTTTCGTGAAGGTGCAGCGGTATCAATTCCCGCAGCGGCTGAAGTTGATGGATTCATGAAAAAGAGAGGTGGTTGAAAGTGCGCCTGGGGTGTTTTGGAAAATTCAATCAGTTTGAATTGATTGAGAAAAATGGATTTGATTGTGCTGAGCTTGATTTTGGCGAGCTTGCAGCCATGACGGACGCTCAATTGTCTGAAGTCAAAAGACAAATCAGAAACAGTGTTGTTTCAGCGGAGGTGTTTTCGGGATTACTGCCATTAAATCTTCGGTTATATGATGAGGCTTTTGACGAAACATACTGGTTGAAATATATAGATAATGGGGCATCAAAAGCGTGTGAATTAGGATGCAGAATGATTCCGTTTGGTGCGGGGAAATGTAGAAGTATTCCAACAGCTGCTCGTAAAATCGACTGCCGAAAGAAGCTTGTCAGTTTTGTTCAGAATATTTGTACAGTACTTAATAACTATCATATAGATTTGGTGATCGAACCTCTTGGACCGCACTATTCTAATTATATTAATACTATTGAAGAAGCAAATGAGTTTGCCGAGGACGTAAACGCCGGAAATTGTAAAATAATGTGTGATTACAGACACATGATCAGTGCAGATGATCCATTGGATAATATAATAAAATATAAAGATAAGATACAGCATGCGCATATAGATTATCCGTTTGGCATTAAAAGAAAATTTCCTCAACTGGAGGATGGGGGGGATTATTCGGTATATTTGATGAAACTTAACCAGGCTGGATATAACGGGATCCTTACGATAGAAGCAATAGATTTTGAAAACTTTGATGCGGAAAGCGCCAAGAGCTGTCTGTATCTGAAAAAAATGATGCAGAATGAGTAAAATAAAGAAGGATTAAATGCTGTACGGGGGAAGAGCACATTGTGTATCTTCCTTTTTGTTTTGATACCGTTTTGAAATATAAAGGGTATGGTGCCACATGATTGAAAAAACCGGTAAATTATGATATGTTATCAGTAGTGTGAATGAGGCATCTGCGCGGCAGAGTCCCCGCAGTGCGCAAGAAGGAGGGAAAATTTATGGCAAGATATGTAAAAGACCTTGTGCTGAACAAACCGGATGATTTCGTGCAGTTTATCATGAATGATTTTATGCAGAAAAATCAGTTTAAACCCGGACAGTGGAAGGGTGAGCCGGCCTACTTTACCGGGAATGCGGCGCTGGAAGGCGTCCGCTTTATGAAATGGTCCTATGCGGATGGGAAATTCCATCTGGAAGCATGGCTTCAGGGAACGATGGGCGGCGAATGGGATCTGGACGGATTTGTCGGGATCGCAATGAAGAAACCTTATAAGAACAGCCTGGAGCAGCTTTTCCAGGTGCTGCAGCAGGATATCCCTGCGCAGAACGTACAGTCACAGGGCGCGCAGTCCGGTGCAGCAGGCGATAATGCAGCTCAGTCCGGTCCGGCACCGCAGACAGTCACGGTAAAAACGGTTGATAATACCGGCGCGGCCACAGCATCGCTTGTGCTTGGCATCCTGAGCATTATCGTGGGCATGTTCTGGGCGCTGATCGGCGTGATACTCGGCGTCATCGGGATCATGCAGGCGAAGATGGGCGCAGGGTCAAGCAAAGCAGGGCTTGCAAAAGGCGGCAAAGTGACAAGCATCATCGGCATCTGCATATCAGCTGCCGGATGGCTGCTCAACATCATCCTTGCCATGGCAGTGATCTGAGTATAATGTACATTGCAGATTTACATATTCATTCCCGCTATTCTAGGGCGACGAGTAAAGACTGCGCCCCGGAGCATCTTGACCTCTGGGCAAGGCGCAAGGGAATCCACATCACAGGGACGGGGGATTTTACACACCCGGCATGGCGGGAAGAACTGAATGAAAAACTGGAGCCGGCGGAAGACGGCTTCTATATGCTGAAAGATGAATACAGGTTTAAAAATGATCTGGTGCCGGGGGAGATGATCCCCCGGTTTGTGGTAACCGGGGAGATCAGTTCAATCTATAAGAAGAACGGGAAAACCCGCAAGGTCCATAACCTCATCATCCTGCCCGGACTGGAGGAGGCGGAGAGGATCTCGTCAAGGCTGGAGCAGATCGGAAATATCCATTCCGACGGGCGGCCCATCCTCGGACTGGACTGCCGCGATCTGCTGGAACTCATCCTGGAATCGTGCCCGCGGGCCATCTGCGTCCCCGCACATATCTGGACGCCGCATTTTTCCATGTTCGGCGCTTTTTCGGGTTTTGACACGGTGGAGGAATGTTTTGAGGACCTGACGCCTTATATTTATGCTGTGGAGACGGGCCTGTCCTCCGATCCGCCGATGAACTGGCGGGTCTCAGCTCTTGACCGGTATCAGCTTATTTCCAGTTCGGACGCCCATTCCCCGGCAAAACTGGGGCGGGAGGCGACCCTTTTTGACATCGCCCTCTCTTATGAAGAAATGTCACGGGCGATCCGGACGGGAGAGGGGCTTGGCGGCACGATCGAGTTTTTCCCTGAGGAGGGAAAATACCACATGGACGGCCACCGGAAATGCAATCTCTGCCTGACGCCGTCCGAGACGGCGCGATATGGCGGACGGTGTCCGGTCTGCGGACGCAAGATTACCATCGGGGTTTCCCACTGGATCGGAGAGCTGGCGGACCGGCCGGAGGGGTATGTGAAACCCGGAGCGAAGCCGTTTGGGCGTCTGATGCCGCTTCCGGAAGTGATTGGCGCGTCGGTGGGACGCGGGGCGGCCGGGGTAAGAGTGCAGAGGGAATATCAGAGGCTGCTTGCGGAACTGGGGCCGGAATTTGAGATCCTGAGGAATATCCCGCTCGAAGATATACGGTGTGCAGCGGGAAGCCGCGTGGCGGAGGGCATTCGAAGGCTGCGGAGCGGCCAGGTGGAACGGGTCCCGGGATTTGACGGGGAGTACGGCGCGATCCGGCTGTTCAGTGCGGAAGAATTATCCGCAGGCTGCTGATGAAAAATATGAGAGAGCCTGAAAATCATTGACAGATGCCCTGTAATCCATTAGATTAGAGAAAGCCGGGACAGAAGAAGTGTTCCGGGCAGGCTTTGAGTTAAGAGGAGACAACAGACATGCGATTGGGAGAAAAACAGGTCCTGACAGTTGTGAAAACAGTAGATTTCGGTGTATATCTCGGGAGCGATGAAGAGCGCGTGCTCCTTCCGAAGAAACAGGTGCCGGATGGGGTCGAGCCAGGGGATCCGGTAGAGGTATTTCTTTATAAAGATTCATCGGACCGGATGATCGCTACCACGAACGAGCCGAAGATCACGCTGGGAGGGCTGGCGGTGCTGGACGTCGTGGACGTGGGACGCATCGGGGCGTTCCTGGACTGG
>CALWDN010000018.1 GCA_944376685.1 uncultured Mediterraneibacter sp.
AGCGTCGCCATCATGACAGCCTTGATCGTATGCATGCGGTTCTCCGCCTCGTCAAACACTTTGGACTGCGGGGATTCGAACACTTCGTCCGTCACTTCCATATCCGTGATGCCGAACCGCTCGCCCATCTCTTTGCCGACCTTTGTCTTCAGGTCGTGGAACGCCGGCAGGCAGTGCAGGAAGATCGCCGTATCCTTTGCATTTGCCATAACTTCCTTCGTCACTTTATATGGAGAGAGCTCCTTGATCCGCTTCTCCCATACCTCGTCCGGCTCGCCCATGGATACCCACACGTCCGTGTAGATCACATCGGCGTCTTTCGTCCCTTCTTTTACATCGCTGGTCAGCGTGATCGTGGAACCGGACGCCTTTGCATATTCCTCGCACTGAGCCACCAGCTCCGGATCCGGGAAATACTCCTCCGTCGTGCACGCTACGAAATCAAGTCCCAGTTTAGAGCATGCCACCATCAGGGAATTGCCCATGTTGTAGCGGGCGTCTCCCATATAGACCAGCTTCAGCCCTTTCAGCGTCCCGAAGTTCTCGCGGATGGTCAGCATATCCGCCAGCATCTGGGTCGGGTGGTATTCATTCGTCAGGCCGTTCCACACCGGCACGCCGGCATACTTCGCCAGTTCTTCCACAAGCTCCTGGCCGAAGCCGCGGTACTCGATGCCGTCGAACATCCGGCCGAGCACGCGGGCAGTATCCTCGATGCTCTCCTTCTTGCCGATCTGGGAGCCCGTCGGGCCGAGATAGGTCGTGCCCATGCCCATGTCATGCGCCGCCACTTCAAATGCGCACCGGGTCCTGGTGCTGTCTTTCTCAAAGATCAGCGCCACATTTTTCCCGTGCCAGTTGTCCACCGGCTCGCCGTTCTTCTTTTTTGCCTTCACTTCCGCCGAAAGGTCGATCAGGTAAGTGATCTCCTCCGGTGTGAAATCTTTTAATGTAAGAAAATTACGTCCTTTTAAATTCATGATCTTATCCCTCGCTCTTCTGTATGAAACATGATTTATTATACATTCCCGCATAAGCGAAATGCAATACCCGTGCATAAATTTTCATATTTAAAGGCAGAGCCCGCTTCCGTACTCTGCCTTTTGTTCTGCTTTATTTTCTTCTCTGCCCGGCCGCTTCAAACATCAGCACCGCGGCAGCCACCGCCGCGTTCAGCGATTCCGCCTTCCCGCACATGGGGATCAGGATCCGCCGGTCCGCGCATGCGGCCACTTCGTCCCGCAGCCCGTTCCCCTCATTCCCGATGAGGAACGCGCATCCGGCTGTATAATCTTCCTCATCGTATGCACGCTCACCGGCGAGATGCGCGGCATACACAAGGATCCCTTCCTTCTTCAGTTCTCCGATGGCGCCCGGCAGGTCCTCCACATAGAGGAACGGCATCCTGAGCACCGCGCCCATGGTGGAACGCACTACCTTCGGGTTATAGATATCCACACAGTCGCTGCTCAGGATGATCCCGGTCACCCCGGCCGCCTCCGCAGTACGGAAAATGGTTCCGAGATTGCCCGGGTCCTGCAGGTTATCCAGTACGAGCACGTGGGCCTTCGCCGGCTCTTTGCCGAGGATATCCGGCATGCGGTAGTCTTTCCGCTCCACGACCGCCAGGATCCCCTGGGGCGTCTTTGTCCCGGACACATGGTCGAATACCGGATCCGCCAGGATCTCCGTCCGGCATACCCTGTTAAGGCCTTCCGCTTCCGCCGCATTTTTCTTTGCATAACTTTCCGACAGATAGATCTTCCGGATCTTCCCCTGCCATGCAGGATCCGCCGTCAGTTCCCCCGCCATCCGCGGCCCTTCTACCAGGAATACGCCCGCTTCATCTCTTGCCCGGCTCTTTTTCATCAGCCGGACCAGTTCTTTTACCTGCGCGTTTGCTGTACTTGTGATCATCAGCGTTTACCCTTCCCTGCATCAAACTTCTGCAGGATATCGTTTGCCCCGATCATGATCAGGATGGCATTCTCCGGCAGCGGCTCCATCGGGTCAAATGTAACATCAACCTGTTTGTTGATGATAATGCCGACCACGTTGATGCCGAAGCGTTCACGCACACGGAGCTCCGCAAGGCATTTGCCCTGCCACGGTTCCGGCACGACCGCCTCGACCATACTGTAATCGTCGGACAGCTCGATCCAGTCGGAAAATTCCTTCGCCACCAGGTTCTTCGCCACGCGGCTGCCCATCTCGATCTCCGGATAAACGACCGCGTCCGCGCCAACTTTCTTCAGGATCGTGCCCTGGAGTTTATCCTTTGCCTTCGCCAGCACCTTCGGAATCCCCATCTCCTTGCAGAGCATAGTCGCCATAATGCTCGCCTCAAAGTTCTCGGATACGGCCACAACGGCTCCGTCCAGATTCCTTCCGCCCAGCGCTTCCAGCGCCTCCGGGTCAGATACGTCCGCCTTCAGCGCATAGGACACATCCTCTGAGATCTCCTGGATCTTCTCGGCGGAATCATCCACCACCAGCACGTCCGCGCCCATCTTCTCCAGCGTCAGCGCCACGCTCCAGCCAAAACTTCCCAGCCCAAGTACCGCAAATTGTTTACTCATTTCTCTGTTCTCCTGTTTATTTTATTAATCTGACAACAAGTTCTTTCCATACAGGTCATGCTTAACCGAGCATGACCTTCTTCTCCGGCAGCTCGCGGAACTGATCGCTCTTATGCGATTTGCCGGCAAATACAAGGGCCATGGTCATCGGTCCGATACGGCCCACATACATGAGGATCATAAGCACCACATGGCTCGCCCTCGTAAGATGCGGCGTCAGGTCAGCCGAAAGCCCGACTGTACCGATCGCCGAGGATGCCTCGTACATCAGGTTCAGGAACTCGGCCTGCGGGTCGAAGATCGACATGGCCGCAACCGCGGTCAGCCAGAATGTAAAGGTGATCACTGTGATCGTCAGCGCGGACCGGATGCTTTCCATCGCCAGCTTCCTTCCAAAGCATTCCGTATCCTTATGCCCCCTCAGGACCGAGATGACGGTCAGGGCGACCAGCGCGAATGTGGTCGTTTTGATACCGCCCGCCGTACCGGCCGGGGAACCTCCGATAAACATCAGGATACAGCCCAGCAGCCGGGAGCTCTCTGTCAGCCCCGACTGGGACACAGATGCAAATCCCGCCGTACGCGTGGTCACCGACTGGAACGCAGAAGCCAGCACCTTCTCCGGCACGCTTAAGTCCGCCATGGTCTCCGGGTTATTGAACTCCAGCAGGAAATACCCGAGCGTACCGCCGAGGATCAGGACCGCCGTCATGATCAGGACGATCTTGCTCTGAAGGCCGAGCCTCGTGAAGATCCTCCGTTTCGCGCCGCTCTCACCCGCGCCTTTCTTCGCCGTCACGAAGATGTCATGCCACACCGGGAATCCGAGGCCGCCCATCACGATCAGGAACATGGTCGTCAGGCTCACCAGCGGCGAGTCCACATACTGCATAAAACTGGTGGAACCGATAATGTCGATCCCGGCGTTGCAGAAGCCGGAGATGGAATGGAACACCCCGTACCAGATCCCTTTTACAAGCCCGAATTCCGGAACGAATTTAATTGAAAATAAGACCGCCCCGATCCCTTCCACGATAAACGTTCCCCGGATGATCCGGATAATGAACTTTACCAGGCCCGACAGCGTATCAAGCCCGTAGGCCTCCTGGATCAGCACCCTGCTCTTCATGGAGATCTTCTTGCCGAGAAGCAGGAAGAACAGCACCGTGCAGGCGATCACCCCCAGACCTCCGATCTGGATAAGGATCATAACCACGATCTGTCCGGCCAGCGTAAACTGTTCCGCCGGAACCACTGTAACCAGTCCGGTCACACACACAGATGTGACAGATGTAAAAAGCGCATCGATAAATGCGATGGGCTGCTGGTTGCAGAATGGCAGCCATAAAATAAAGCCGCCCAGAAAAATCACCCCGAAGAATCCAAGCGCCACGATCTGCATCGTGTTCAGCCGCACTCTCCTGGGGCTTTTATCTCTCCTGTCCATAATATCCTCCCAATTCAGGAAAACGAATGTCCTGACATCCGTTTCGCATTGCATTGCTATATTAGCACAGGGCTGTGAAATATTCAATTTACTAAATACATTATAAACAGTTTTCGGCGATTTCTTTACAACTTCTTAACTTCATATGCTGCCTGCATCACGTTTGTATAGAAGATAGGTCTTGAAGGCCGGTTCGGGATATGCTATATTAATACTAGAAAAAGGGAAAGCCAGAAACACACGGCCTACCCCCAAATAATTACGATTACTGTTTTACACAGCCGTTCACTATTGGCAGTAGTGGGCGGCTACTTCTTTCCCTTGAAGATCTCATAACAAAGACCAACAAGAGCGACAACGAATATCATCAACTGGATCAAATCCGAGTATGTAATGTTCATCGGCATCGCCCTCCTTTCTTTCGTCTGGAGGGTTTGCCCCTCCGATATGTGGAGGGTAGGCCGCCTTTATGCGCTCTGACTTTCCGTGCAGGTAGTATACATCTAGCTAAGGCAGGCAATTTATTTTATATCTGAAGATGCCTGTGACTAAATCAATTTGGGCCGGATTTTGTCTTAACGGTTGATTTCTATTTTTTATCATGCTATACTGTCTGACGTTGCAAAGCCCACAAAAACCAAGGTCTATCGGGCTTGCCGCCGATTCCCGGCGTTAAATGAATCGTGTGTTCGAGACCTTCCACACGTAAAACAAAACTAAAGGAGAAATAAAAATGAAAACAACCCATCAGTCCAAAGTGCGTTTCATCGCACAGGCGGCCATGATCGCCGCCATCTACGTTGTGCTGACCCTGCTCGGCGCATCATTCAGTTACGGAGAAGTCCAGGTCCGGATATCCGAGGCGCTGACGATCCTTCCTGTATTCACCCCCGCAGCAATCCCAGGCGTATTTTTAGGATGTCTGCTCAGCAACATCCTCGTCGGATGCGTCCTTCCGGATATCATCTTCGGAAGCCTGGCGACCCTGATCGGCGCAGTCTTTACATGGATGCTCCGGAACCAGAGCCGTTTCCTGGCCCCGCTTCCGCCCATCATCGCCAACACGGTCATCGTACCTTTCGTACTGAAGTACGCCTATATGACGCCGCTTCCGATCCCGTTTATGATGCTGACCGTAGGCATCGGCGAGATCATCTCCTGCGGAGTACTGGGGCTGATCCTGCATGCTGCGCTTGGCAGATACAGGGGCGTTCTTTTTGCAGACAGACTTTAGCTCCCGGCTTCAGACGCATATTAAAATGCCCCCGGCTCAGTGACATCTGAACCGGGGACATTTTTCATTACTGCATCTTCTTTTACCACTCTGCTACTGTTCCGTCTTCATTTCTCCAGACAGGGTTTTTCCAGGTTTTAGCTTTTTCAGATTTTTCTTTCAATTTTTCCTCATTAATCTGCACACCCAGTCCGGGGCGGGACGGCAAAGCGGCAAATCCCGCCTGATAACGGAACATATCCGGATTATCCACATAGTCAAAAAGATCGGCGTCTTTATTATAATGGATTCCCAGGCTCTGCGCCTGTGACATTCCGGTCCTGCCTGGCGTATTTTCTCCGTCCGACGTAGAGTTATGCCTGCGGCACGGCCTTCGTACTTTCAAACTGTTTCCGGCATCAGACCTTCCTCGCTCCTATATCAAAAGCCTGAAAGGACCGTTTTCCGGCACCGGATACGTCGCGGTCGGCGGGGTTTCTCTTGAGAATCTTACCGGATTCTTTGAGGCTGGTTTTATCGGCGCGGGCATAGGCAGCTCCCTTATCCCCCGGAAATACATCGATGAACGGGACTGGACGGGCGCTGCAGAAGAAGTGCGCCGATATCAGGATAAAGCCGAAGAATATTTCTGCCGTTGAAGGCGGTGCTTTCCTGCCCTATTCAACCTCTTCCGGCTCCATGCTGCGCATGTGGCTTTCGCTTGCCGTGATATTGTATTCTCTGTGATATTCTTCATAGTATTCATGATACTCCCGGCTGTCTCCCGCGTAGACCCGGGAGTCATGGATATGGATATCATCCCCGTTCTCTTCGGATTTCATCAGCGCGACCGCCACGCCTGCACAGTGGGCTGCGATCCTTGAGAAGCTGTTGAGGATGTCGTTAAACACCGCGCCCTGCTCCAGGCCGCAGGTCCCGTTGCTGAGCCGGATCACATGGCTGTGTTTCAGGCTCTCGCACAGATCCGTGATCACGACGCCCAGCGGCGCTACTTTCTTCGCCTCTTCGGTGTCTTCATCAAGAAACGCCCGGCAGGTTACATTAATCACCTCACGCACTGCTGCCATGACCACATTCAGTTCATCCCACGCCGCGCCGGAGAAGCCGGTATGCTGCTCATTCATCTCATTTGACATATGGGCGATGCCGGAGGCATGGTCGCCGATCCGTTCAAAGTCGCTGATCGTGCTTAAATACAGTGAAACATGGCGGGTCTGTGCAGAAGTCATCTCTTTTTTCGTAAGCTTCATAAGATACGCGCCAAGCTTTGTCTCATACTTATCGATCAGGTCTTCCTTTCTCTGGACTTTTTCAAACTTATCCGTCTGAAATTCGTTGAGCAGGTTCAGCGACCTGTTCACATTCTTCCGGACTTTTTTCGCCATCCCAGCCATCACTCGGTGGCACTGGCCGATCGCAACGGCCGGATATGTAACAAGACGCTCATCCAGAAGGTCAAAGTCTGACTCATCCTCCAACTCTTCTTTCGTATCCTTCACCAGCCTGCACACCAGTGCTTCCAGTTTCGGGATGAACGGGAACAGGACGCACACCGTCGCCACACGGAAGATGGTATTTACCAGGGCAACCGACACCGGCGTCATGATCATATCCATAAATGTAAAGTGTACGACTGCATTGACCGCATAGAAGGCGATCCCCCAGAAAACCATTCCGAACAGGTCATTCATCAGGTAGACGAGCGCCGTCCGCTTGCCGTTTTTATTGGCGCTGATCCCCGAGATCAGGACCGGACAGGCTGCACCAACGCCGATCCCAAGCACTATGGGAAATGCGCTGGCAAATGTAAGGATCCCCGTTACGGAAAGGGCCTGCAGCACACCGACTGCTGCCGAAGCGCTCTGGATCACCGCGGTAAACAGGATCCCCACGAGGATTCCCATGAGCGGATTCGAGAACATGGTCAGCATGTTTGTAAATGTCTCGTTCGATCTGAGCGGTTCTACCGCGCCGCTCATGGTCTGCATCCCGAACATCAGGATCGCGAACCCGAGCATGATGTTGCCGATATTTTTATACACTGACCGCTTACAGAACATCCGGAGGATGATGCCGCCCACGGCGACGACCGCCGTGATCGTTGCTGTCGACAGGATCTTTGCGATCCCGCCGGATCCGTCGATATAAGACAGGCACAGGATCCATCCCGTGATGCTCGTTCCGATATTCGCGCCCATGATGATGGCGATCGCCTGTCTCAGCTTCATCATCATGGAATTTACAAATCCGATCACCATTACCGTTGTCGCGGATGACGACTGGATCACGCAGGTTACGCCGGCGCCAAGCGCGACTCCTTTCAGCGGAGTGTTGGTCATCTTATAGAGGAATGCCTCCAGCTTGTTTCCCGCCACAAGCTTCAGCGCGTCTCCCATCAGCATCATTCCATACAGGAACATCGCCACCCCGCTCAGCAGGGATACGATCATTGAAAATACTTCCATTGCTTTCTCTTCCGTTGCAGGCTCTGCCTGTCTCCTTCTTTTAACACGGTTATCCTGTTACTTTATATATCCGATGAATACGTTTCCGGCCGCTTCCGTCATCTTCTGCATGGTTCCCTGCCCGACCGTGTGGACCTGACCATCGTCGGGATCGATGTAGGTGATGTCCGTTGTCGTATACCCGGTGAGCAGCACAGCATGGTCCGTACCGATCATTGTGATCATCGGGCAGCCCCGGTTGATCACATAAAGCATCTGATCCAGCGTACATCCGCTCAGGTCTACCTGGCGGGCATCAAACTGCTCCATATATCGCTCGCACGCTTCGAGCGAAGTCTCGTCCCCGCTCTTCTGGAATGCGGCAGCTTCTGTCGAATAAGCGAGGTCGCGGTTCCCGCTCTCCCATACGTAGGACTGTTCCGAGGAGATCACGACTCCCGATATCTCAGCCGCCCTCTGCACTGCGTATCCGGCCCTGTCATAGATATCCAGCAGTTCGCCCATCCCGTATACATAGAACTCTTCTTCCCCGCGTTCTCCGCTCAACGCCACGGTAAGCGGTTCGCCGGAAACGATTTGCCCCGGCCTGATAAGCGCCGGCTCCGCGTCCGGGATGCCGTCGGCGAATTTCAGCATCATCTGGGTTTCGCATGTGTCCGTGTAATAGGTTTCAAGTGTAACTGAAGCGGCGCTCTTCTCCTGGTTGTTTGTGATGTATTCCTGATCTGCCGCCTGGTATACGCCATTCCCGCCCGAAACCCGGTTCAGCGTGATCAGGTTATCCCGGATCAGGACGTCTGTCGTATATATATTCTGATCGGTAAAGCTGTATTTCGCTTCTTCCTCTCCCTTGCTGTTCCGGATCTCAATCTCATACATCGGCGTGACCTCTCCGCCCGAAGCCAGCGTTCCCGCATCCTCCGCCCGGGATCTGCCGAATATAAAGTCTCCGTGGATAAATCCGAGCGGCCGGAGGATCTCCCCGCCTTCCGCAGCGACTTCATATTCGCTTCCGTCTCTCAGGTCCATAACCGTGACCCGGCTTTTCCCGTCTTCATCCTGCCGCTGATACGCTATCTGGTGGCCGTCGTCCGATACTGCATACTGCTCTTCTGAAAGATGTTCTGCAAGGATCTCCTGTTCCTCCGAATCCAGGCTGATCCGGTACAGCGTCCCGTCCGACATCACATACAGAAAGTCTTCTCCGTGATTATAATACACCATCCTTGCCAGTTCATCGGCCGCGATGGCGTACGGCTTTGTGCTCGGGATAAAGGCCTGTTCCTCGATCACATTGCTGTCCGCGCTGAAATAATATATCCCGACGCCGACCTCCCCTTCATGAAAGCCGCGGTTCATATATCCGTATACGGCAAAAGAAATATTGCCGCTGTCGTCCATCCCGATGATGCGGACGGCATGCTGGTCGTTTTTGCTCCGTGTATCCCGTCCTTCCTGGTCCGCAAAGCTGAATACCCGGGTCAGTTCTCCGCGGGCGCCGTTGTACAGCCAGAGATTCCTCTCCTGCACAAATGCCGCAACTGTCCCGTCTTTGTTCGTTCTGTACGGGATCTCGCCCGAAGCGATCCCGAAGAGGATCCCGTCCCCGCTGAATTCATCAGTGCCTCCGCTGAAGATCTGTTCCATATCCCGGTTGTAATCCAGCAGATAGATCGTTCCTTTCAGCGACCGCACCCGGAAAAATTCCCGGACATTGCAGAGCGCCGTCCTGCCGTCTTCATCCCGGCATGACACCTGATACACCGCCAGGATCGACGTATAGACAGTATTGCTCTCTTTAATGCTCCACTCGACGTCCCCCACAACTTCCGGTGACAGCTCCCCCCACTGGATATGGTTGATATCAGAATGGATATTGACGGTCTGGTATGTCGTATTGTCGCTTTCATCGCCGGGCTCCAGATAGCTTTCCATCTCTTCTGTATTCTGCCGCGCCATGGCGTCTTCATGGAATTTCTGCGCGAAGGCAAGGCACTCAGCTGTCGTGATATCGTCCGGCAGGGCGATCCTGGTATAATAGCTGACCGGATCATCTCCCAGTGTAAGGATGACCTTCAGTACCGCTTCGCGGTTGCTTTCAGACAGGATATTTCCTATATCCAGCCTGGTTTCCGCTTCTCCTTCCGGTATCCGGACTTCCCCCTCTGTATACATGTCTTCTCCGTTGAGAGAATACACCTCATACCTGGCGGCGTCAACCTGGCCTTCTTCTGCCTGTATGCGCATCTTCAGGCTCCCGTCTGTCCCCAGCGGCACGATCGTATCCCGCATCGCGGTAATATCCATATCCTGGGTATAGCCAAACAGCGGGTTGACTTCTGTGCTTCCGACGAAAAACGAGACCCTTGGAAGCGCAGGCGCTCCCATATCCACGATCTTGTCATCCGTCCCTCTGTTGATGAGCAGACTGCTGACCAGAAGCGCCGCAATAAACACGGCCGCCAGCACGCCGGCTTTGATGATCCGTTTCCTCATTATGATTTATTCTCCCTTTATATCTGAAAGCAGGCGTCCCAGTGTAGGCGATGCCTGCAGAAACTGTTCACATTTCACAATATCTTCCGCCGCCCTGCGCGCCGCTGCGCTTTCTGCGGCAGCATCCTTTATTTTATCCCCGCTTCTCTTCACCGCGCGGAGCAGGATATTCTTCGGGGTGTGCTCCATATCGATGAACTCCAGCACCTGGGTCTCATCCCCGGCGCGCTCCAGATATTTCGCCCGCAGGCCGTCCGTCACGAGGGCGGCGAACCGCTCCCTCAGAAGCCCGTAATCCATCACCGGGGCAAGAAGCCCCCGGGCTCCTGCGTTTCCACTGCCTTCTCCGGAGTTCCCTTTTGCCCCCTCGGCAAACTGAATATTCAGTTCGTGCTGGCAGCACGGCACGGAAAGGATCACTTTCGCATTCCAGCCGGCCGCCTTGGCCAGCGCATAGTCTGTGGCCGTATCGCAGGCATGGAGCGTGACCACCATATCCACCCGATCCACGCCGTCATAATCCGCAATGTCTCCGGTAAGGAATGTAAGCTTGTCATACCCGTACTGCCCGGCCAGCCGGCTGCAGCGCCGGATCACATCCTCCTTCAGGTCCAGCCCGATAATGCGGATATCATACCCTTTCAGCTCATGCAGATAATAATACATGGCAAATGTAAGATACGACTTTCCGCACCCGAAGTCAAGGATCGTAAGCTCCCGGTCCCGGTCAAGCCGGGGCAGGATATCCTCGATAAACTCAAGGAACCGGTTGATCTGCCGGAACTTGTCCGTCCGCGACCGGACGATCTTCCCGTCCTCCGTCATCACTCCGAGATCATGGAGAAAGGGTACGTATTTCCCTTCTTCGAGAATGTATCTCTTCTGCCGGTTATGGGACAGGTCCGCCGCCTGCGCCTTTTCTCTGCGCTGCTTCCGCTTTATCGTGGCCTTCCCTTTTTTGCTGATCAGCACCGTATACTCCGCATCCGCCGTCTCGATCTGCATCTGCCGGAACTCCCCGGCGCAGCCGGACAGCTCCTGCACGGCCGCATCACGGTCCAGATTCTTGTGGAACGCCTGCTTCGCCGTAAAAGACTCAAACTGAAAGACCAGATGACCTTTCAGTTCCAGCGGGCGGATCCGCACTTTGACGATCCCGCCTTTCTTCCGCGGGTTGCTGATGACCGCACGGATGAAATCTTTATTTAAAACCTCATCAAATAACTTCTCTAGTTCTTCCATATCTAAAATACTCTTTAACTATCTTTTCAACTGCGGTAAACCGCCCTTGTCCGTTCCCCGTCTTCCGTAAGCTCCACGCCCGGAAAACTCTGGATATACTGTTTGAACTGGGAATACCCGTAATCCCTTACTTTAAAGTCCCCGAACTGCAGGCGGATCCGGTTGCCCAGGGAACTGAGGGATATCCCGTATTTCCCGCCGCTTCTGATCTGCCCCATGATAAATTCTTCCAGCATCTCCTTGCGGCTACGGTCCTCATAAAGAGACACGGTCACCTGGGTGCCGGTCTGGTCCAGCTTCAGCTTCGGCAGCGTCTCCAGGAACTTGGACAGCAGGCTGTAGCCGTAGCGGCGCACGTCAAAGTCCGGATAAAGCTTGACCAGACGGCTTCCCACTTCGCCCAGCCCGGTCTCCCGGTCGTCATTCTGGTTCTCCGTGATGATCCGGACAACCGCCTCCTCGATCTGTTCCTTGGAGACGGCGCTCTGCTTCTTCTCTTTCCCCCGGCTTCCGTGCGGAGCGTTCTTCTCTTCATGCTCCTCTTTCTCCATGGTGCTGTCTTCCAGCAGCAGTTCCAGCTCAGTGAAGATATCGCACGCCTTCCTGAAGGGCGACGGCGTCTTATTCTCACCCATGCCGATCACCGTCTTGCCGCTCTCCCTCAGCCGGCTGGCAAGCCGCGTGAAGTCGCTGTCGCTGGACACCAGGCAGAACCCTTCCAGTTCGCTCGTGTAGAGCATGTCCATGGCGTCAATGATCATGGCCGAATCCGTAGCGTTCTTGCCGTGGGTATAGCTGAACTGCTGGATCGGCGTGATGGAGTTCTGGAGCAGCTCCTCCTTCCAGCTGGCGCTGTTGGGTCGCGTCCAGTCTCCGTATATCCTCTTATAAGTAACATTTCCGTATTTTGAAAGCTCATCCAGGATCGGCTGGATGTATTTCGCAGACACATTGTCCGCATCGATCAGGAGCGCGAACCGGTCTTCCATTGTCTGTATTCCTCCCCCTGCATATTTTTCCAGTAAAATGTCCCGTTCTCAAAGATCATGTAGCTGTGGGCCGATCCCTCCTTCGGGATGGAGACCGAGCCCGGATTCAGGTAACGGTATGTATGTCCGTCCATGTCCATGATCTCCTCGCACGCCGGGATGTGCGTATGTCCGTTCAGCAGGATATCACCGTCTTTGAGCGGCGGGAGGCTGGCCGGATGATGCACATGCCCGTGGGTGGCAAAGACGGAAAACATCCCGCCCGCCCCGTCCGGCAGTTCCAGGAAACAGTAATCCGCCAGGATCGGGAAGTCAAGCACCATCTGATCCACCTCTGTATCACAGTTTCCCCGGACGCAGAGCAGATTATCCTTCACCGGATTCAGCATGGCGATCACTTCCTTCGGCGCATAGCCTTCCGGCAGGTCGTTCCTGGGCCCGTGGTAGAGGATGTCCCCCAGCAGGAGCAGACGGTCCGCTCCTTCTCTCTCATATGCGTCCAGCATCTGCCGGCAGTACAGGGCCGACCCGTGTATATCTGACGCGATCATCAGTTTCATCTGTTATAAATCCTGCCTTTCCCGGATCTTCTGATCCATTTCTGCCTTTTTATCTTAACACATGGATTTTTTCTTGTAAATCACCCCTTGACAACGGTGCTATACTGTAGGTGTAACAAAGAAATACACTTAACAACACCCACCTGCAAAAAGAGTTGAAGGCTGCTAAGCGTGATTCATTCAGTGATTGGAGGAAAAGATAAATGAATACTTTAAAAGCTGAAAAAAGAGACATGTCAATCAAAGCCAAAAAACTTAGACGCGAAGGATTTGTTACAGGCTGCATCTTCGGCCGTGAGATGAAAGAATCCATTCCCCTTAAGATGTTAAAGGGCGATGTGGAGAAACTCCTTAAGACCGAGGGAAAAGGCGGCAGAGTCGCACTTACCGTTGACGGACAGACCTATGACGCGCTGATCAAAGAGGTTGATTTCAATCCCCTCAAAGGCGGCGTCGATGAGATGGACTTCCAGGCGCTCGTAAGCACAGAGAAAGTACACTCATCCGCAGAGATCCACCTGATCAACGCAGACAAGCTGGTTGCCGGCGTTCCGCAGCAGATGCTGCACGAAGTTGACTTCAAGGCCCTTCCGTCCGCTCTGGTCGAGAAGATCGAGCTGGATATCGGGGACCTGAAAGTCGGGGATACGATCCGTGTGGCAGACCTGGATATCGCAAAAGATAACGACGTCGATCTGACAACCGATCCGGAAGCAACCGTTGTAACGGTTACAGAAGTACGCGGCGCTGCGACAGAGACAGAGGATGAGGACGCAGCTGAAGCTGAATAGAATAACATTTTGAGGCATAGCTGCCTGGGTAGCCATGCCTCTTTTTTAATCAAAAATTTTATCTTCAAATGACATTCCGCACCTCACTTTCAGCTATATTGAAATGTCTGAATTCAGGTATAGCCTGCTCCATACTTTTATCCAGGACAGAATCATCTCCCATGACTTTTGCCATGGCCAGAACACTTTCCGGGTAAACCGGTTGCTCCAGCTTCTGTTTTCGGAGATCATCATACGCACTATACAGCGGCAGCGCATTTTCTCTGCTTAGATAATCAACCATAGCTAACAGATAAAAAGCCTGCGCATATTCTTTTCTCTCATAATACCTTCGGATTTCATTAGTTTTCAGGATTTCAACCACAAACTGAATGTCTCCTTCATCTTTCACTCGATGACAGACATTACTTTTGAACAGATCAAATGAAAGTCGGCTCTTTTCACGTTCCTCGCGTTCCATCGCATCCTCGATCAGATCCTCTATCGTAACGCCAAGAACCCTGGCAAGTTTATACAATGTTTCCGCTGAACATTTCTCAATATGGGCCTGGCCGCTGCATATATTGTTCAGGGTGGCATGGGGCACCCCGCTTAAAACAGCCAGCCTGTATTTTGTCAGGCCCTTTTCTTTCAAAAGCTTATTAATATCCATTCCAATCCCTCTGCTATAATAATGCCTTATATGATTTCATTTTTTCTGTTTTGATTGATTATATCGGTTAACCGATATAATGTCAACATTTCTGATAAAAACAAAAAAGAAGAGAATATCAATAAAACCTGACATTCTCTTCCACTCCTTAACAATATTATCTTACATGCACTTACAGTCCGCTCCACCGCTTATCTTTGGCCACCCTCAGACGGTTCATGGCGCGGGCAAGCGATGCCTGGGTGTGATAATACTCCTGGATGCTCTGCTTCTGGCGCATCTGTTCCTCGGCGCGCTCCTGCTGCTCCTTCGCGCGGCGCACGTCGATGTCCTCCGGCCGCTCCGCCGTATCCACCAGAAGCGTCACACGGTTGTTGACGATCTCCGCGAATCCGGAACCCACCGCCAGGTCCTTCCACTCATCCTCGCCTGCCAGCTGGACCTTCGCCGTGCCCACGACAATGGCGATGACCATGTTCTCGTGGTTGGCAAGTATCCCCTTCTCGCCGTCCGGCGCCGGGATGATGAGCTTCCTGCAGCGTCCCTCGTAAAATACTTTATCACTTGCTATGATCTTCAGACCAAATGTATCCATAACGCATACACTCCTGTTCTATCCGGCGGTCCTACGCTTCCGCTGCTTCAGCGGCTTCCGCCTTCGCCTTTGCGATCACGTCGTCGATGGTTCCCACGTTGAAGAACGCAGATTCCGGATACGCGTCCATCTCGCCGTCAATGATCATCTTAAAGCCGCGGATTGTCTCCTTCAGCGGCACGTATTTGCCCGGGATGCCCGTAAATGTCTCCGCCACGAAGAAGGGCTGGGAGAGGAATCTCTGGATCTTTCTCGCACGCATAACGGTCGCCTTGTCCTCATCGGAAAGCTCTTCCATACCGAGGATAGCGATGATATCCTGCAGTTCTTTGTATTTCTGAAGGATAGCAATAACCTTGTTCGCTACTTCGTAATGCTCTTCTCCGACCACATCCGCCTCCAGGATGCGGGAGCTGGACTCCAGCGGATCCACCGCCGGATAGATTCCCTGCTCCACGATCTTACGGGAAAGTACGGTAGTCGCGTCCAGATGTGCGAAAGTCGTTGCCGGAGCCGGGTCAGTCAGGTCATCGGCCGGCACATAAACGGCCTGCACCGATGTAACGGATCCGTTCTTCGTAGAAGCAATACGCTCCTGCAGTTCGCCCATCTCTGTTGCCAGCGTAGGCTGGTATCCCACGGCTGACGGCATACGGCCAAGCAGCGCGGACACCTCAGAGCCTGCCTGTGTGAAACGGAAAATATTATCGATAAAGAGCAGCACGTTCCGGTGCTCTTCGTCACGGAAATACTCCGCCATCGTAAGGCCTGTCTCAGCCACACGCATACGCGCTCCGGGGGGCTCGTTCATCTGTCCGAACACCAGGGCTGTCTTCTCCAGTACGCCGGACTCCTTCATCTCGGTCCAGAGGTCATTTCCCTCACGGGAACGCTCTCCGACGCCGGTGAAGATGGAGTATCCGCCGTGCTCGGTGGCAATGTTGCGGATCAGCTCCTGGATCAGCACGGTCTTGCCCACGCCGGCGCCGCCGAAGAGGCCGATCTTGCCGCCCTTTGCATAGGGCGCCAGAAGATCGATGACCTTGATGCCTGTCTCCAGGATCTCCACCACCGGGCTCTGGTCTTCAAATGTCGGCGGGTCGCGGTGGATCACCCACTCCTCGGAGTCCGTGATCTGATCGCCGTCGTCGATGGTCTCGCCCAGCACGTTGAAAAGACGTCCCAGCGTCTTCTCGCCTACCGGCACTTTGATGCCCGCGCCTGTAGCCGTGACTTCCATATCTTTATGAAGCCCCTCGCTGGCCGCCAGCATCAGGCAGCGCACCTCATTGTTCCCGAGGTGGGAGGCAACTTCCATAATGCATTTCTTCCCGTTATTCTCGACCTCAAGTGCATCTTTGATAAAGGGAAGCTCGCCGTCTTCAAATATTACGTCAACGACAGGTCCCATGACCTGCGTGATTCTTCCTTTATTCATATTCATTCTCACTTTCTTCTCAGCAATTCCGAAATCCCTGTTCCCGCCTTACTTCTGCTGCGCCCTTGCGCCGGCGCACACCTCGGTGATCTCCTGGGTGATGGCCGCCTGCCGGGCCCGGTTGTAGATGATGGACAGGTCATGGATCAGACTCTGTGCACTGTCTGTGGCGGACTTCATCGCCATCATGCGGGCATTGTGCTCGCTGGCGTAAGCCTCTACCAGGCAGCCGTAGATCATACCGGTCACATAGTTGGGCACGATGCTGTCCATCACCGCCTGCGCCGACGGATACAGCTCAATGGTCTCACGGTGCACATTGAGCGGCATGGTCATTTCATTAAACGAGCTCCGCTCCAGCGGGAGGAGTTTGATCACTTCCGCCTCGGACTGGACAGAATTCTCCATCCTTGTATACACGATATAGATCTCATCAAGTTCCCCTTTTTCAAACTGATCCAGAAGCACACCGGAAATATCCCTCGCCCGGTGCATGGTCGGCTTCTGCACAGTATACTGAAAATTTGTATCGATCTCTACGCCGCGCTTCGCAAAGTAATGCCGCCCCAGTTCACCTACGATAAAGAGTTTGTGGATCCCGGGTTTTGACAGGATCTCCTCCTCCAGTTTGACGATATTGTGGTTGTACGCCCCGGCCAGCCCTTTGTCCGCCGTCACCACGATGGATCCGATCTTCCGCTGATCCTGCGGGATGTGCTCCCTTCTGGCAAAATAGCTGTGCCTCAGATTCGGAAGATGCCGGAGGATGCGGGAGATCTCGCCCTGGAGCGCATAAAAGTACGGCTCGGTATCCGCCAGCTTCTTCTTCGCGTGGGTCAGCTTGGAAGAGGAGATCATGTACATGGCGTTGGTGATCTTCATCGTGTCCTTCACGCTGTTGATCCGGCTCTGTATCTCTCTGATATTCGCCATCTTATCACCTGCTCTCCCGGAATGCCTTCGCCGTCTCCACGATCGTTTCGATCAGTTCATCGGACAGCACCTTCTTCTCCTCGATCTCACGTCCGATCTCCGGATGCGCGGAATCAAAATAGGTCAGCATATCCGCCTGGAACTGTTTTACCTGCTTTTTATCAATTCCAAGCAGCACCTTGTGGGTTGCCGCGCAGAGCGTGATCACCTTCTCGTGCAGGGAAAGCGGATGGTAAAGCGGCTGTTTTAAGAGTTCCATCAGGCCGCTGCCGTAATCCAGCTGTTCCTTCGTCGCCGCATCCAGATCCGAACTGAACTGGGTAAATACTTCCATCTCGCGGTACTGGGCCAGGTCGATACGGATGCTTCCGGACGCCTTTTTCATGGCCTTCGTCTGCGCCGCACCGCCCACACGGGATACGGAAAGTCCCACGTTCACCGCCGGTCGCATGCCGGATGCGAACAGGCCGCTCTCCAGGAAGATCTGACCATCCGTGATGGAGATCACGTTGGTCGGGATGTATGCGGACACATCGCCCGCCTGTGTCTCAATGATCGGCAGCGCCGTGATGGAGCCGCCGCCCTTCGCATCACTCAGCCGGCTGGAGCGCTCCAACAGTCTGGAATGCAGATAGAATACGTCGCCCGGGTACGCCTCACGTCCCGGGGAACGTCCCAGCAGAAGGGAAAGGGCGCGGTACGCCACTGCGTGTTTGGAGAGATCATCGTAAACGATCAGCACATCTTTCCCCTGATGCATGAAATGCTCCGCCATGGCCGTACCGGAATACGGCGCGATATACTGAAGCGGCGCGCAGTCGCTGGCCGTGGATGAAACCACGATGGTATAGTCCATGGCCCCGTGCGTCTTCAGCGTATTTACAACCTTCGCAACGGTTGAAGCCTTCTGTCCCACCGCCACATAGATACAGATCACATCCTTGCCCTTCTGGTTCAGGATGGTGTCCAGCGCGATGGATGTCTTGCCGGTCTGCCGGTCGCCGATGATCAGCTCACGCTGGCCCCGGCCGATGGGGAACATGGCATCGATGGAAAGGATGCCCGTCTCCAGCGGAACGCTGACCGACTTCCGGTCCACGATGCCCGGCGCCTCCTGCTCGATCGGACGGTAGTCGTCCGCCTCGATGTCGCCGCGCCCGTCAATAGCCTCGCCCAGCGCATTGACAACCCTTCCGACATAGCTGTCGCCCACCGGCACGCCGGCCCGTTTGCCCGTCCGGGATACTTTCGTCCCCTCGCGGATCTCTGTGTCGCTTCCGAAAAGGATGCATCCGATCTCATTCTTGCGGATGTCCTGGACCATTCCCTTCAGTCCGTTCTCGAAAGTAAGGATCTCCCCGTACATGGCGTGATCGATCCCGTAGATCGAAGCGATCCCGTCGCCCACGGAGATGACAGTGCCGACTTCACTGTCTTTGCTCATTGTATCAAAATTCTCGATCTCTTCCCGCAGGATCGAGATAATCTCATCTGAGTTGATTGAACTCACCTATGTTCACCTCCAGGTATGTTTATCGTCCGCCCATCGCTTTCGCAAGCCTGTCCAGACGGCCCTTCATGCTCCAGTCATACTCATCATTTCCGACGCGGAGGATGAATCCGCCCAGCAGGGACGCATCATGACGGATCTCGATCAGCGCCTGGTCCGCGCCGTACCTGCCGCACAGGAACGCTTCCATTCCTTTCTGCTGCTCCTCATCCGGGGCGTCCGTGCATGTGAGCACCGCCCGGATTACCCGGCGCTTCTCATCCATGCACCGGTCATACGCCGCGAATATCTCATCCAGCAGATCCATCCTGCGGTGCCTGCACACCGTTTTCATGAAGCTGTGCATCGATTCCGGAAATACCCGGCCGATCACATCCATCTTCTTCTGCTGCGCAACGGTCGGATTCAGGAACAGGTCCGCAAGCTGCGGAACTTCTCTTAAGATCTCCTGTGTCTTCCGGACGTCTGCTTCCGGGATGTTCAGCCCGGCCAGGACTTTCCCGTAGGAAACCGCCGGAGATGAACAGCGTATCACTTTATCAGTCCGCATTGCCATTGCCCTCACCTGCTTCTTTCAGGAACTGGTCATACAGGGCGCTGTTCCCTTTCTCATCCGCGTGTCCGCCGATGATCCTGGCCGCCGACGCCGCGGCAAGCCCCGCGATCTGCGACTTCAGCTCCTTCATGGTCTGCTCGCGCTCCGTGCGCACGCTTTCCTTCGCCGCCTCGATCATGCTGCCGGCTTTCTGTCCCGCCTCATTAACGATGCGGTCGTACTCAGCGCGGGCGCTCTTTCTGGCGTCCTCCACGATCTGCACGGATTCCTGCTTCGCCCCGCTTAAAGCCGCCTCATATTCCTGTTTCAGTCTGTCTGCATCATCCTGCGCTGCCTGCGCATTCTTAAATCCGTCCTCGATCATCTGCCGCCTCCGGTCCATGATATTCGTCACCGGGCCGATGAGGAAATGCTTCAGCAGAAGATAGAGTACGATGATATTGATTATGGTCCAGACAAGGTTCAGATCTATTGAAATCACCTTTTAAGCCCGCCTTTCATGTAATCTTCTTCCATTTTGCACACGTTTGGTATTACAGAAGGATGATGATCAGAAGGCCGATGATGAAGCCGTAGATCGCTGTCGCCTCTGCAAGGGCGCATCCGAGGATCAGGTTCTTGCTGATCTTGCTCTCCGCCTCAGGCTGCCTTGCGATGGCTTCTGCCGCCTTTCCTGTTGCGATGCCGATGCCCACGCCTGCTCCGATGCCTGTAAGTACTGCGATAGCTGCTCCGATTGCGATAATTGTTTCCATGATTTTAATCTCCTTTTTTCTTATTGATACTGTTCTGTTATTCCATCTCCTCGGTCATAAAGAGCGCCGTCAGGAACACGAATACGTATGCCTGCAGCAGACCGTCGAAGATATCAAAATAAAAACTTACCGGGATGGGCACGATCAGCGGCACAAAGAACTTCAGAAGCTCCAGCACCACAAACCCGGCCAGCATGTTTCCGAAGAGCCGCATACAGAGCGACAGCGGCCGGATCACGATCTCCAGTACGGTGATCGGCGCCACGACCGGAACCGGCTCGGCGAAATGCTTTACCCAGTGCTTTACCCCGTTCTTGCGGATGCCTGAGAATTCGATCAGGCACATACTCATGACCGCCAGGGCTGCCGTAACATTCAGATCTTTGGTCGGCGGCTTGAACCCGAACAGCGGTGCCAGTGTATTGGCTGCTGCCAGATAGATCAGCACCGTGATCAGATACGGACCGTACCGCTTCGCCTCTTTCCCGATGATCCCCTCGAAGAAATCCTGCGCCCAGCCAATTCCCGCTTCCAGCATAAGCTGTACTTTGCCGGGATTCTCTACGCTTAAGTTCCTCGTCAGGAGAAGGGAGGCGACAACGAGCACTGCCATGATGATCCAGGTCACGACCACGGACTCGGAAATACCGCCCACCACCGGAAGGCTGAACACGGTCTCACAGCTCAGTTCTTCCATCAGTGTTTCTGTCAGATTTTCCGTATTGCTCTCCTCCTTTGTCTTTTAATTCTCATTTATGGTCTGCCGGACTGTCTGCGCTGAAATTCAGGCATAAAAAAAGGAGCTGTTCCCCATTGAACCCCTGACTTTCATTCCGCTTTTCAGTTGGCTTACCGTCCTTTCTGGAATGACTCCCAAAAAAGATGTCTAAATAGTACGCCCCGGCTTTTCATTTGTCAATATTTTCACAGAGCGTGCTCTGTCTGTCGCCTGATGCCGATTTTTATTTCATTTTGTCCTCTTTCCCTACTTATTTGTAAGGATCTTTTATTCACAATTCATTGCATTTTTCGCAGGGTTTTTCAGGGCCTGTTTATTTCGCCAAAATAATGCACAATTTTGCCCCGCCTCGCAAGCCTTAATTTTATCTAATATGTATACCTTTTCCCGGTCCGTTTTACATATCATTTGTTAGTGTTCACTATCAGATGCTGTTTTCGTATAAATATCCGTGCGATTGCGCTATAATGATACCAGAACCGCAAAAGACAGCTGTATACGAAAGGGGCGCCGGATATGGAACATAGAAAAACAGACCGTTTCTTCTTCATCTGCGGCCTTTTCATGCTCTGCGGCGAGATCTGGAAACAGCTCACCCTCACCTTCGCCCTGGGCGGCGGGCAGTACAACTGGTGGTACTTCCCTTTCCAGCTGTGCAGCATCCCCATGTATATCCTGCTTATATATCCCTGGATCCGCCGGACCGCGCTGAAGCAGGCCCTGCTCGCCTTTCTTATGTGCTATGGCCTTCTGGGCGGCATCGCCGTGTTCGCCGACACCACCGGCCTTCACTATCCACTGCCCGCGCTGACCGCATTCTCTTACGGCTGGCACATTTTACTGATCGTACTGGGCATATGCGCGGGAACCGTCTATCTCCGTCTTCCGGACGGCCATCAAAAAAAGGCGCCTCTGCGCCCTTTTCTGTATGCCACCTGCCTTTACCTCGCCTGCTGCCTGGCCGCCGTACTCTTAAACGTGGCCTTCGACAGATACGGCACGATAAATATGTTCTATATAAATCCCGATTATAAAATGCAGCAGATCGTCTTCCGGGACCTGGTCCCCGCGCTCGGCAATAACGCCGTGATCATGCTATACATCGCCTGCACGGTCCTCGGCGCATTTCTCCTCTTCCTCCTCTGGAAGGGGATCTTCCTTCTCCTGCGCCGCTCCTGAATCCTTTCCCATCTCCGCTGCTTCATCCTGCCGGGCATTCTCCCGCGCGATCTTCAGGAAATCACGGTCTTTCGCCTTTCTCCGGGGGATGAACCGCCCCGCCAGCTTCCCTTTCCCGCGGTTTTTAACATAGAAGAAACCGATCACTGAGAAGATAAACGCCCCGATGAAATTGACGATCAGATCCTGCATCGTGTCGATCAGTCCGATATCCAGATATCCGCCCACTCCCAGTTCCTGTCCGTTCACTACCGTTTCCGTGATCCCGCTGATCTCATAGGGGACATTATGCCCCGCCGGGTCAAGCGTCACCGACCGGATCGTATGGACTACCGCATCTTTCTGCATATCAAAACCGCCCAGCTGGTCCATGCCGAACTCAAAAAATTCCCACACCACGCCGATCGTCATGGAGAAGCAGAAGGCAACGATGGCGGTAAACAGCGGAGACAGGTTAAACACCGTGCGCTCGCTCCGGTTCAGCAGATCCACCAGCGAAAATCCGATGGCCGCCGCCAGGAATCCGTTCAGCGTATGGAGCGCCGTGTCCCAGAACGGAAAGATCAGGTAAAACTCACGGATCTCACCCAGGATCTCCGCCGCAAAGATAAAGACCAGGATAATGATCTCCAGCGTCGTCGGCAGCTCCACCCTGAACGTGATCTGCAGGAGGCTGGGGATGACCAGGAGGAGCAGCGTCAGCGCGCACAGGAATACATTTTCATAATTCCGGTTCAAAAGCTGCAGGACCATCGTTGCGATGACCAGCGCCCGCAGGGTGAAATATACGATAAAAGAGCTTCTGTGCTCCCGGAGCTCCATGTAGAGGGCGGCCCGGAGATTGTGGAGCGGGCCGTCCTTCTTTCCACCGCTCATTTTCTCGTTTTTCTGTGGTCTCATCTTCTTTTCAGCCATACAATTCTCCTGCTCTCCTTTTTCTCAGCGATGTGCGGATCATTCCGCATATTGAAGCTATTGTACCATATTTCTTAAGTTTTTCTGTAAATTTCTTTATATTTTCAGTAAGCCGCTTGCATATCCCGCATCCGGCAAGTATAGTAAGAGCGCAGACTTATTACATATATATATGTTTCACATACAAAAGAGGATTTATGAACCGGAGAAATCAGAAAAAAAATCGAAATCAGAAAACCGCCGCAGGCCGGCAGAACAGGCACAGACGGCCTTCCCCCGCGGGAAGGGCCCGCGCAAAGCAGCGCCGCAGAACGCGCAGGCGGATCATCCTTGTCTTTTTCCTCCTGCTCCTGCTTGCGGCAGGCGGATTCCTGTTTTACAGATATCTCCATCCGGTAGATCTTAAAAGCGAAGTCGTCACACACGAGCTGATGGAGCCCTTTGACCCGTGGGATAATGTAAAGCATCTCTACTTTGTGGACAAAGACGACGTCACCGTGCAGTCAGACACAGACGTAAACCAGATCGGGGAATACACCGTCACCTATACCTGCAAAGGCCGGGATTATACCGCAAAAGTCAATGTTGTAGACATGACTCCGCCTGAGCTCACCGTACATCCTGTTACAACAGACCTCATACAGGAGATCACACCTGAAATGTTCGTAAAAGACGTCTCCGATGTGACGGATGTGGCCGTACAGTTCAAAAAAGAGGCCGACTGGAGCGCGGAAGGCACTTATGATATTGAAATATCAGCTGTTGACACCTCAGGCAATGAAACCGTCCGGGAAACGACGCTCACCAGGAAAAAAGACACCACAGCCCCGACGGTGCAGGGCGTTGACAATACAGAAGTCCTCCAGGGACGCTCCATGGATTTCAGCGAAGGAGTCACCGTTACAGACGACATGGACCCGGCTCCGCAGTTCACCGTTGATGACAGCAGCGTAGACTTCACCGTACCGGGCGCTTACGAAGTCGTGTATACGACCACGGACCGCTCCGGGAACACAGGCACGACCGTCCGCACAGTCACTGTGAAAAAAGATGAGGCATACGAGAAAAAGATCGTCTATCTGACTTTTGACGACGGCCCGTCTGAAAATACGGAAAAGATCCTGGACATCCTGAAGAAATACGGTGCCAAAGGGACATTTTTCGTGACCGGGAACAACAAAGAATACAATGATTCGCTTAAGCGGATCGTTGCAGAGGGCAGCGTAGTGGCCCTGCACACCTATACCCACG
>CALWDN010000019.1 GCA_944376685.1 uncultured Mediterraneibacter sp.
CGTTCTTTCTGGCTTCCTTCAGGTCTTTTCCTTTTGCGGTGACGCCAAGCACGCGGCCGCCGTTTGTCACGATCTGCCCGTTGTCGAACTTTGTCCCGGCATGGAAGCAGTAATATCCTTCATGCTTTTTGAACTCGTCCAGGCCGGCGATCGGGAAGCCTTTGTCATATTTTACCGGATAGCCGTCCGATGCGAGAACGACGCACACTGCCGCGTTATCCTCGAACTGAAGGTCGATCTGGTCCAGCGTTCCGTCGATGCACGCCTCAACCACATCGATGATGTCGTTTTTCATGCGGGGCAGCACCACCTGTGCCTCCGGATCCCCGAAACGGGCATTGTATTCCAACACCTTCGGGCCGTCCGCCGTCAGCATCAGGCCGAAGAAGATCACGCCCTTGAACGGACGACCCTCTGCAGCCATCGCGTCAACTGTGGGCTGGTAAATGTATTTCTCGCAGAATTCTTCCACTTCTTTTGTATAAAACGGGCTCGGGGAGAATGTCCCCATACCGCCGGTATTCAGGCCTGTGTCTCCGTCGCCGGCGCGTTTGTGGTCCTGTGCGCTTGTCATGGTCTTGATGGTCCTTCCGTCTACAAATGAAAGCACAGACACTTCGCGCCCGGTCATGAATTCTTCAATGACCATCTCATTTCCGGCTGTACCGAACTTCTTGTCCAGCATGATCGTCTTCACGCCTTCTTTTGCCTCTTCAAGGTTCTGGCAGATCAGCACCCCTTTTCCAAGTGCCAGCCCGTCCGCTTTGAGGACGATCGGGAACTTCGCCGTCTCCAGATAGGCGATCGCCGCATCCGGATCTGTAAAGTTCTCATAAGCAGCCGTCGGGATATTGTATTTCTTCATCAGGTCCTTGGAAAATGCCTTTGACCCTTCCAGGATCGCCGCATTCTTCTTCGGTCCGAAAGTGCGGATGCCGGCCTCTTCCATTACATCCACAAGGCCGCCCACCAGCGGGTCGTCCATGCCGACGATGCACAGATCCACTGCGTTTTCTTTTGCAAAAGCCGCCAGCTTATCGAATTCCATGGCGCCGATATCCACGCACTCTGCATACTCTGCGATCCCTGCATTGCCCGGCGCGCACCAGATCTTATCCGCTCTCGGGCTCTTTGCCACGCTTGCTGCGATGGCATGCTCTCTTCCGCCGCTTCCTACGATCAGTACTTTCATCTCTTATCCTCCTCTGTCACTGTTCTATCACGGTTCTGTGGTCTTCCACCCTGACTTTCCCGTTGGCGATCAGGTCGATCGCGCGGGGAAGGATCTGCCACTCCGCCTGTTCCATCACCCGGCGCTGCAGGACTTCCGGGGTATCCCCCTGCTGTACCTCCAACGCTTTCTGCAGGATGATCGGACCGGTATCCGTGCCTTCATCCACGAAATGCACCGTCGCGCCGACCACTTTGACCCCGCGCGCCAGAGCGGCTTCATGCACTTTCAGCCCGTAATAGCCTTTTCCGCAGAAAGACGGGATCAGCGACGGATGGATGTTGATCATGCGGTTCTCGTACTTCCGGATCATTTCCGGCGGGATCACCACCAGGAATCCGGCCAGCACGACCAGATCCGGCTCAAAGCTCTCCACCGCCTCCAGAAGTTTCCCGTTGAAGATTTCCCTTGTCTCAAAATCCTTCGGAGATATGCACAGAGACGGGATCCGGTTTTCTTCGGCCCGCGTCAGCGCATAGGCATTTTTATTATTGCTGATCACGCCCACGACCTCCGTGTTTGTGATCGTTCCGTCTTTTACCCGGTCGATGATGGCCTGCAGGTTCGTCCCCCCGCCGGACACCATGACAAGTACACGCAGCGGTTTTGTTCCCGCTGCGCATGTATTGTTTAACATAATTCTACTCCTTTGTCTCCGGCCTCGATGTGCCCTACGATGTACGGCGCATCTCCGGCAGCACGGATCGCTTCCATGGCGCGGTCTGCATCCGCCTCATCCACGGCCACGATCATGCCGAGCCCCATGTTAAAGGTATTGTACATCATCTGCTCCGCGATATCGCCGTCCTTCGCAAGCATTTCAAAGATCGGCGGGACCGGGTAGCTGTCTTTCTTAATAACCGCCTTCGTGCCCTCTTTTAACATACGCGGCACATTCTCATAGAAGCCGCCGCCTGTGATATGGCTGCAGGCTTTCACGGTCACACCGGCGTCCTTGATGCTCTTTAAAGCCTTCACATAAATGCGCGTCGGCACAAGCAGCGCCTCGCCCAGCGTACAGCCGAGGCAGTCATAATACGTATCCAGCGCCTCCCGCTCCATGCGGAACACTTTGCGCACGAGGGAATATCCGTTGCTGTGGATGCCTGAAGACGCCATACCGATCAGGACGTCCCCGGCTTTCAGGTTCTCGCCCGTGATCATCTCTTTGCGGTCGCAGACGCCTACTGCGAAGCCTGCCAGATCGTACTCGTCCGGCTCCATCATGCCCGGATGCTCCGCCGTCTCGCCGCCGATCAGCGCCGCGCCGGACTGGAGGCATCCCTCAGCCACGCCTTTCACGATGTCCGCGATCTTCTCCGGCTCATTCTTGCCGCATGCGATATAATCAAGGAAGAACAGCGGCTCTCCGCCCGCGCATGCGATATCATTTACACACATCGCAACCGCGTCGATGCCGATCGTGTCATGCTTGTCCATGAGCATGGCGATCTTCACCTTTGTGCCGCATCCGTCCGTGCCGGACAGAAGTACGGGATCTTCCATCTCTTTTATCCCGGCAAGTGAAAAAGCGCCTGAGAATCCGCCCAGTCCGCCAAGGACCTCCGGACGCATGGTCTTCTTCACATGCTCTTTCATCAACTCTACTGATCTGTATCCGGCCTCGATATCGACGCCTGCTTTCTTATAATCCATTCTGTGATCTCCTGTTTATTATTTCTGGTTAATATACGCTTCGTATCCGATCTCATGCAGCTTGTCGGCTTTTGCCTGGACGCCGGCCTTCATCTCCGCGGAATAATCTTTCAGCTTCCCGAGAAGCTCCGGATCTGATACGGCAAGAATCTTTGCTGCCAGGATCGCCGCGTTCATACCGCCGTCAATGGCCACTGTGGCTACCGGGATTCCCGGCGGCATCTGTACGATCGAATAAAGCGCATCCATTCCATCCAGGTTCTTTCCGGACATCGGCACGCCGATCACCGGCATCGGGAAGAGCGCTGCGCACATGCCCGGAAGATGGGCCGCCATGCCCGCTCCCGCGATAATGACTTTCACGCCTCTGTCCTCCGCTCCTTTGGCCCATTCGAAAAATGTATCCGGCATCCGGTGCGCGGAAATGATCGTCATTTCGTAGTCGATCCCCAGTTTCTCAAGCATTGATGCAGCCTTGCTCATTACCTTCAGGTCTGAGTCGCTGCCCATAACGATTGCTGCTCTTGGCATCATAATTCCTCCTTATAAGTGGTCTGTCGATCTGTCTGTCACATTTCTTCCAGAGGTTCGTTTAAAACTTCCGTCCCCGGCAGTACAAACCTTCCGTCTTTAATAAGTATAATGTGTTTCCCTTCTTTTGTCACTACACTTATTTCTTCTAATTCATCATAAGGTATGGTTATATCTGTATGGCAGTTCAGATACGCCTTCGACAGGTCTGTCTTCCGGTTCAGGGAAACCGAATTATCCTTCGCCACGATCTCTTTTCCGTTGGGGTTGTATACCCGGATATCCTCGCTCCAGGAATAGCAGGTATCCCCCACCGCGAAATGGGGGCCGGTCTTTTCCGCGATCAGGATGGGCATCTTGTCTTCAATGCCGTACCTTCTTCCCGCCACATACGCCGTCGTATTCGTGCCGATGGCAAATTCGCCGAGCGGCAGGGTTTTATGCCCTTTCAGGACATTGTCCGCCACATACTTCTTTCCGTCTTCCGGGTCATCGAAATTGCCGCAGCCATAATCCGTGATCATCCCGTCTTCAAAACGCAGCTCCAGATTCCGGTACTCCAGACCTTCCAGGAATACCCGCCCCACATGGAGCACCCCCGTCGTGCCTTCCAGCACCGGCGAGGTAAATACTTCGCCCACCGGGATGTTGACGTCCGCCACGCAGTTCTCAAAGACCGTCTCTTTCAACGGATCGTTCGGCCGGAAAAGCTTTACCGTAAGGTCTGTGCGGTTTGCGCCTTTCCCGGTCACATGGACATATTCCCCCTGGTCCAGCGCATCGATCAGTGTCTGCTGCACCTTCTCATAGAGTTTCGCATCCAGTGTATTGATGCGGATCACCTCGTCAAAGATCTCCTCATATTTTTCCCCGATCTCCGGCACCGGCCAGGCAATGATCGTAAAGCTCCGCTCATCCCCCCGGATATATTCATTGGTGATCTGTCCCGAACGGCTGTCATACTGCACGGCCAGTTCTTTCTGCTCTGCGGTATATGCCGGCGCCTCCGGGACCGCTTCCGGCGAGAAGGGCTTCTCTCCGAACGTCTCCATGACCGCCGGGCCCGCGAACTGCGCCGCCATCTCCCGGTGCTGTTCATAGACCGTCCGCAGCACTTCCAGCCGGCGCTCGATATAACGCTTATCCATAAATAGCGCCTGGTCCTGCCGGTGGTCGTATTCATACTGCCGGTTCGGGACCGCGCCGGTGTATCCGATCCTGTGGTGCTCCCGCTTCGTGACCACGCCCGACGCCGCCCGGTAGATCACCGGCTTCAGCCCCATTTTCCGGAAATTATCCATGGCAAGCCGGACAACCTTCTCGAATCCAAGCGTATAGCGTATATTTACCACAGATTTCTTTGAAAGGTCCTTCCCTGTATTAATAAATCCGATGCGGTATCCTTCCGTATACACATCCGCCATCTTCTGCAGGGTCTCCTCCGAGAGCGTGCGAAGATAATGTGCGGTCCCCAGCTCATTTTCCGTAATGTACTCGCCGAACCGGTAGAGGTACCTGTCGTCGTCAAGATCCGCCTCCATGATCAGCTCTGCGGCAAAAGACCGCTCCGGATCGATCTGTTCCATGATCCGGTCCGCAAGGAATACATCGCAGTAATCGCTGGCATACCAGTATATGACATCCCGGATCTCTTCCGCCTGCGGGACTCCGCAGCCCTCCTCTTTGCCCCCCTTTTCCCGGCAGGCGTTTTCAAAACAGTTATACACTTCGATGAACAGTTCACAGAGGATCGTCAGATAATCCACACGGTTTTCAAAAGCATACGGAAGTCCGGACCGCATCTCCGCATACAGCATGCTCAGAAGCCTCCCCATGTCCGCCCCGGCGCAGGCCGCAGCAAAGGCGGGGTTCGCCCAGCTTCTGTCGTAGCGTTCTTCCGTGATATCACTGTACAGGATCTCATTGATGCTCCTCATTTCATCAATACTGTAATGCTCCCATGCGCCGCTTTCGATCTTGCGGCGCACATTTTCCAGTTCAAGAAGAAAAATCGCCACATCCTGAAAATAGGGCAGATAACGCTCTGCCACCGTCTCTTCCGCGACAAGCCTCCGAAGCCTGTCGACAGCCAGGATATGGCGCTCTGTATACTGTTCATTCCGCTCTTTCTGTATTCCTTCCACATCCATCAGCTCAGCCCTCCTATAAATATCGCAAGAAATAAGACCACTGTCACCAGGCTTACCGGAAGCCCGATCCTGCACGGCAGATAATTCCGGTCCCGCTCCCTGAACCCGGCAGCCGCCAGGCGGATCCCGTTCCCGGCGAAAACAAGGGCCAGGATCGCCAGGCCGCCCACGATCCCGTGCGCTTCCCCTCTTCTGGCAAACGCATACGCGATGCAGCCCGCCAGGAGAAGGAATCCCGCCCCGCCGTATATGCACGCAAGCACGCCTTTCCGGGACGGCTTCAGATCCGCCTGCCCGTATTTGCGGATCCCCCGTTTCTTTCTCTCTTTTTCTTTTCTCCGCTCTTCAGCGGTTTTACCTGTTCCGAACATGATGTTTTCTCCTTACCCGGCTGCATGCCGCAAACACGACATACCCAAGTATGCCGCCAATCGTATTGAGCAGAATATCATCCACGTCAAAACTGCCCACTCTCGTGACAAGCTGTACTGTTTCCACCCCCAGGCTCAGGAACATACTGAGGAAAAAGGTCCTGAAAAGCCCCCTTGTCCTGCCTGCCATGGAGACAAAAAAACCATACGGCACAAATATCAGTATATTTCCCAGCAGGTTCGCCGCCACCACAAATGTACCCAGCTGCTCCCGGTATGTGATAAAACGCCGGATCTCCTTAAACAGTTCCAGATTGTATCTGTACTCCTCCGAAATCTCTGTCCGCCCGTACCATTCGGCAAGGAACAGAAAATAGATCAAAAAACCCACATATAATACAAACAGGACTTTCCCTAACGCCCTGATGATCTTCGCTCTTTTAATACTCAAAATAAAACCCCATATACTTTTGAAAAGGGGGCCGGCCTCTCTGCCCTCCCCCTTATGATGTCTGTCAGAATGTTATCTCCCGTTTATGCTTCAGCAGGGACGCACCGCTGATGATCGAAAGAACCCCGGCCGCGATCCCGACTGTCAGGATGATGATGCCAAGCGCGATCCCGCACGCACCGCTGTTCTTCATTGAAAGATATGCCTTTTCCATACAAAGCACCTCCCTATTTCGCACCATATGTCTCATAGTATGCATCGATCGCTGCCTTTAATGTATCGTCAATAATAACTTTGCCATTGTATTCCTGACCGTACAGGCACTCCGTCACTTCCGCCATCGTCACGATCGCCGCCGTGTCGAACCCGTACAGATCCCTGATCTCGTCAAGCGCGCATTTTTCCCCGCCTTTTCCAACCTCCATGCGGTCCAGGGATACCATAAGCCCGACGATCTCCACATCAGCCGCACCCCGCACCTTCGGCACCGTCTCTTCCATGGACTTGCCGGACGTCGTCACATCCTCGATCATGACCACCCGGTCGCCGTCCTTTAACTTGCTTCCAAGAAAGCTGCCCTTATCTGCACCGTGGTCTTTCTCTTCCTTCCGGTCAGAACAGTAACGCACTTCCTTTCCGTACAGTTCGCTGTAGGCGATGGCTGTCACCACGCTGAGCGGGATCCCCTTGTAGGCCGGTCCGAAAAGGACGTCAAAATCATCCCCGTATTTTGCATGGATCGCCTTCGCGTAATACTCGCCCAGCGTCTTTAACTGAGACCCTGTCACGTAGGCGCCCGCGTTCATAAAGAACGGGGATTTCCTGCCGCTCTTCAGCGTAAAATCTCCGAATTTGAGGACGTCGCTGTCCACCATAAAATGAATAAACTCCTGCTTATATGCTTCCATACCGCTGTACCTCCATATGAATAAATCCGTCCGCCTGTCCCGGGCGCCGGGCACGTTCTTTTCTGATCCTTTACAATCCTAACATCATTTCACGATCCCGACCATGTCAGCGACCTTCCCGAATCCCTGCTGTTCCATATACTGCGCGATCCCGTCCACGATCTCCATGGTCACACCCGGATCATGGAAATTAGCCGTCCCGACGGACACTGCGCTCGCCCCGGCGAGCAGCATCTCGATGGCGTCCTCCGCTTTTGCGATGCCGCCCATACCGATAACCGGAATCTTTACGGCATTGGCCGCCTCATAAACCATCCGCACGGCGATCGGATGGATCGCCGGCCCGGACACGCCTCCGGTCCTGTTGGCCAGCACAAAAGTCCTGCGGTTGATGTCGATCTTCATGCCGGTGATCGTATTGATCAGCGATACCGCGTCCGCGCCGCCTGCCTCAACCGCCTTTGCCATCTCGGCGATGCTGGTCACATTTGGGCTCAGCTTCATGATCACCGGCTGCTTCGCATATTTCTTCACGGCTTTCGTTATATCTTCCGCCGCTTTCGGGTTCTGTCCGAAAGCGATCCCGCCTTCTTTTACGTTCGGGCAGGAAATATTGATCTCAAGCATGTCCACATCTTCATCCGCCAGGCGCTCCACGACCTCGCAGTAATCTTCTTCGGACTTCCCGCACACATTCACGATGATCTTTGTATCATACTGCCTGAGGAACGGGATGTCCCGCTCGCAGAACACGTCGATCCCCGGATTCTGCAGCCCGACGGCGTTCATCATCCCGCCGTACGTCTCAGCCACGCGCGGAGTCGGATTACCCGGCCAGGGAATATTTGCCACGCCTTTTGTCGTCACCGCGCCCAGGCAGTTCAGATCCACGTAATCCGCAAATTCCGCACCTGATCCAAATGTCCCTGACGCAACTGTCACCGGATTTTTCCATTCCACGCCGGCGATATTTACTCTCATATCCATCAGATCTCCACCTCCGTAGAAAGGAATACCGGTCCGTCTTTACAGATCCGTTTATTGTGCACATTGCTGTGATGGTCTTTCTCTTTTGATCTGCACACGCATGCCAGGCACGCCCCGATCCCGCACGCCATGCGCTCCTCCAGGGAAATGTAGCACTCGATGCCCTTTTCCTGTGCGTAGGCTTTGATCGCCCTCAGCATAGGCGTTGGGCCGCAGGCGTAGATCATATCCGCCTCCAGCGCGTTTTCCCGGACGGCATCCAGGACATTGCCTTTCGTGCCGACGCTGCCGTCTTCCGTGGAGATATAGAGCTCCCCGTTCTGTTCAAATTCATTCCTGAGGAATGTCTGGCTGTCCCGGTATCCGGCAATGATCTGCTTCTTCCCGCATTTTATCTGCTTTGCCAGCTCCAGGATCGGAGGGACGCCGATCCCGCCGCCCATGAGGAAGACTTTCTTCCCTTCCGCCTTCTCATAAGGGAATCCATTGCCCAGCGGCCCGATCAGTGGTATCGTATCTCCCGCTTTCATCTTTGAAAATCCTTCTGTCCCGGTGTCCTTCCCTGTCACCCGGTATACAACGCGGAGACGCCCCTCCGCGCTGTCGATCTCGCAGATGCTGATCGGGCGCGGCAGAAGTTTGCTCCCATCGTTGGTATACATGGAAATGAACTGGCCGGGTTTTGCCTCATATGCCGCCTCAGTCCGGATCCACATGCTGTAAATATCAGGCGCCAGCATCTCCTGGGAGATAACCTGCGCATTCTCCTTTTTCTTTGCCATACCTGCTCCTTCTACTGACACTCGTTTATGCCGGATCCGTTTTCTTATCTGGAAGCCAGCGCTGTACTGATATCCGCGATCATCGCCTCGACCGCCGCCCTCGACGCATCACCGAAATTCTCCGCACCGTATTTTTCGTAAGCGTCCTGCTTCCACGCCGCGATGATCCCCCGCGAAGAATTTACGATCGCGCCAAGTCCGTCTTCATTAAAGAAATGAACCAGGTCTTTGCCCTGTCCGCCCTGTGCGCCGTAACCCGGCACAAGGATATATGCTTTCGGCATGATCTTTCTTAAAACCCTGCCCATCTCCGGATAAGTCGCGCCTACAACTGCGCCCACATAGCTGTACTCATCGCCCATGCAGCCCGCGCCCCACTCGGCAACTTTCTCACCGACCAGCTCGTAGAGCGGACGCCCGTCGATCTCGCGGTCCTGGAACTCGCCGCTGGACGGATTGGACGTCTTTACCAGCACGAAGATCCCTTTCTTCTCTTCCCTGCACACCTTGATAAACGGATCAACGCCGTCTGACCCGAGGTACGGATTCACTGTTGCGAAATCTTCATCAAACGGAACATACGCTTTGCTTCCGACCTGTACTCTGCCGAGATGTCCGACCGCATATGCCGCAGACGTGGATCCGATGTCGCCGCGCTTGATATCGCCGATCACAACCAGATCTTTTGATTTACAGTAGTCTACTGTTTTTTTGAAAGCCATCACACCCGGCACGCCGAACTGCTCATACATGGCGATCTGAGGCTTTACAGCCGGGATCAGGTCGTACGTCTTGTCTACGATCTCTTTGTTAAACTGCCAGATGGCTTCCGCAGCGCCTTCCAGCGTCTCGCCGAACTCCGCGAACGCTTTGTCCTGCACATGCTGCGGGATATAGCCGAGCATCGGGTCCAGCCCGACCACGATCGGAGCTCCTGTCTTTTTGATTTTTTCCACAAGTTTGTTGATCATCTGGTATTCCTCCGTTTCAGGATCATTATAGTATCTGGGCCAGCCCGCCCGGGGCAAGCAGCGTAAACGGATACACAGGGATATTCCTGAGTATCCCGAACAAAAGCGTGATGCCCAGTATCCAGGCCAGCAGCCTGACACTGATCTTCCGGTCAATATGGTTGCCGCCCGTGACCATCCAGTCAAACACACGGGCCATGATGTACAGCCCGATCAGGGGAAGCAGGATCGTCATCAGCGGATTATAACAGAATGCATCCGCAAATTCAAGGTGCAGGATCGAATAGCACGCCCTGCCCGCTCCGCACCCTGGACAGTACAGGCCTGTGACCGAATAAAAAATACAGGGCAGAGGGTAACTGTACGGATTGTGGAAATACAGATACACTGCCCCGACAACGGCAACCGCTCCCGCACAGAGTACGAGAGCGATCCGTATGTTTCTGTTCTGTTGAATCCTGTCAAATAACTTCAACATAAGAAAATGTTATCCTTCTGTCAATCAATAGTAGTAGTAGCTGCTTCCGCCGATGATGCCTGCCGTAAACAGAACGATATAAAGGATCTCAACGATCAGGCCGAGCACTGCAGATACAATGATCCAGATCTTCGCTGTCTTGGCAGCTTTCTGAGCCCCTGCAAAATCGCCTGCGTTCACTGCACTGTTAACCTTGGCAGCGTATACGATGCCCACGATACCAAAGGGAAGGCAGCAGCATACTGTACAGATGATGGACAATACCAGGTACGGCACCCAGTTGACCGGCTTCTCCTGCTGCGGCGCAGACTGATATACCGGTTCAGACTGATATACCGGCGCAGACTGATATGTATTCTGCGCTGCACTGTCTGCCTGCTGTGCGGCATTGTCTGCCGAAGCTGTCTCCGGCGCTGCTTCCGGCTGCACGTCAGCCTGAGCTGCTTCTGCCTGGACCGGCTCTGCCGCATCGGGCTGAACTGTTCCACAGTGCGGACAAAATTTAGAACCATCCGGGATTTCCTGATAACATTTGATACAATTCATTTCCTTTACCTCACTCTCGTTATCAAATTCAAGACCTGTTTTATTAAAGTCCTTGTATAATCATACCATTAAACTGCAAAAAAATCATCAAAAAAATGTAAATTTAAAAAAGCAGTTCCGGACTGCCGCCCCTTTCAGGCAGCATTTTCCGAAACTGCTTAAGATTATCTTATGACTCTCTCCAGGTCCCACGTCTGGATCTGCTGGATCACTGCGTCCCCGCCTTCTGCAAAAACGCTGTTTTCACCGTCTTCATACGGCGTAAATACATTGCATGATATATTGTTCTGATAACCGTTGCTGAAGAGTTCAATATTGCTTCTGTCTGAATAAATATGTATATCCAGTACATCCTTCCCCATCAGGTTCAGCGGGCAGTGTGCAACGCCTCTGCTCCACCCGTCTGAATGATCTCTGTCAAAACGGAGTTCCCCGTGCTCCAGATCAAAGATGATCTCTGTCTTCATCTCTTCCTTCGCGCGCAGCCTCAGACCGATCTTTTTCGCTGTTGTGCGCTTCAGATCCACGATCAGTTTCATTTCCCAGATACAGCCCGGATCAATCCGGTGCATCTCCTGATCCCCGAGCCGGATATCCTGATCTGTTTTTTCATCTGACCGCAGCATTTCCAGTTCTCTGACAGGAACAAATTTCAACGTATTGTCATCGCACAGGATCACTTCACGGGGAAGATTGAAGAATCCGCACCATCCTTCCCGGTATGTCGGTCCCCAGTCTTTCCAGAACGGCATCCAGTCCCAGCAGTTCCCCCATCCGGCGATGACCCTGCGGCCGTCAGGCGTCAGGAACGATTGCGGTGCATAGTAGTCAAATCCCCAGTCGATCTCTCCGGATACGGTATTGTAGAATCTGCCTGTATGATAGTCAAAATCTCCCACCAGATAGACAGATGTCCTCTCGCCGCCGCCCATCGGAGAAAACATCAGCACGTATTTGTCGCCAAGGGGATAGAAATCCGGGCACTCCCACATATATCCCCATTCTCCGCGGCTCTCTGCCAGCACATTTACGAACTCCCAGTGCAGGATGTCTTTCGACTTATACAGGAGCGCCTGGGCCATACCGTTCCTGCTTGCGCCGCACACGAGATAGAACATCCCGTCGTGCTCCCATATCTTCGGATCCCGGAACTGATGCCCCGGAACGCCCTCCGGCGGTGTGATCACCGGATTGCCTTCATACTTTTCAAAATGGATCCCGTCTTCACTGTAAGCGACGCACTGTGACTGCTCGAAACCGTTTCCTCTGTTCGTCACACCGGTATAGACCAGATATAATTTCCCGTTATGTTCGATCGCGCTGCCTGAGAAGCATCCGCCGTCCGGATGATCGTCATACCATTCGCTGGGTGCAAGGGCAACCGGGAGATATTCCCAGTGGATCATGTCGTCGCTGACCGCATGGCCCCAGTGCATCATGCTCCAGAAACCGCTGTACGGATTGAACTGGAAGAACCAGTGGTATTTCCCTCTAAACCAGATCAGACCGTTCGGATCATTCAGCCATCCTGTCTGCGTCATCAGGTGATAATGCTGCCGCAGCTTTCCCTGGCTGACAAAATCTTTGTTGCGCTCGATCTCCTGCTGAGCGCGTTCTATATTTTTCTGCATTAATTCCTTTGACATATGTCTCCTCCAGCCGCACGCATCATCTGTATTCGTCACGGAGTTTTTTTGCAAATTCTGTATTCAGCCTGGACTCTCTGCGCGCCTTGTCTTCCTTGATCCTGAACTGCTCGTCCCTGGCCGGTTTGTACTCTTTCCAGCGTTTCTCATAAGACTCTCTTGCAGCTTTCATATCCTCCGCCAGTTCCGGCATCTTCAAATTCCGCTCCGGAAGCACCGGAACATTCGGCAGCCGCTCTTCCACCGGAAGGATCGTCAGCGGCCTGGATGTCGGAAGCGTCTGATACCAGTATGCCGTTGAGCTCCAGTCATCAGACAGATGATTCGCATGTCCGTGCTCGATCGTCACCTTCAGGCTCTTCTCAAAACGCACGGGGTCTGTGATATGGAAACGGTAGGAAACCTGGAATCCGTCTGTATCGCCTTCATGCACGATCGTCCCGAAGAACGGGAAAGCGTTGCGCTGCATGCCCCACGCATGGTTAAAGTAATCCTCTGTTCCGGTTCCGTTCAGGCTCGGGTACTCTTCGCCGTCGATAAAGAACATGTCATTTCCTTCGCCCCACCAGCTTCCCTGATAGTGTTTAACCGTCAGGTTGCATCCGACATAATGGCCTGTTCCTTCCACATCGAGCACCGTATAATTGCCATCGCCTTTCAGATTAACTACATTATTGACTTCCGGTGAATTCACCTGGATATCCGGCCCCCAGCCGTCGCACGGATTTTCCCTGTGCCAGCTTGCGTGGAAATACGCCGTATTCTCGTCGAGCGATTCCTTATACATCTCATAATCAATATTGAAATAAAGGATAAACGGCAGCTCATTTTCATTAATGATCTCGATCTTCGCCTTCTTATTGAACGGCATCGGGAAATAACACGACACGGAACACGGTGCGCCGTATCTGCCCGCCTCCTCCGGCTTCAGCGATACATTAAACGGCAGGGAGCTGAAATTGCCCGGATAGCAGTTGCCGATGCAGAAGAAGTCTCCGAAAGGAGCCAGCACGCTTGGCGTATCCTGATCATCCCATGTGATCTTGATCAGCGCTTTCCTGTAATAGAAGGGATCGTAATCGTCCCAGATCACGCCGAGCGCCGGATGGATCTCCATAACCGGGGCTGCAGACGCGTTCTGGACCGGGTCAAGTATGCTCGGCGCTTTTACTTTTCTGCAGGAAGAAGTCATCCAGATATGAGTAATGCACCCCGGGCCCTCGATCTCTCCGAGCGTAATGCTTTCCTTTGCCGGGATTTCCCAGTAATCCTGATTCTTTCCGCGCTGATCCCAGCTTGCCAGTCTTCCGTTTCTTGCCTTTTTGATCGTTGTAAGATCCTGAAATAAACCTGATACTTTGCTCATAACAATTCTCTCCTCTTTTCTAGCCTTTGACAGCTCCGGCTGTCATTCCTTCTACAATGTTTTTCTGGAACAGTCCATAGAAAATAAGTTCCGGTATAATGATCATGATACTGGATGCAACGATCCCGCCGTAATCCACCGTATAGTTTCCTTTAAAGAACGATGCTCCCATGGAAAGCGTGTAATCCGTGACATCCCGGAGCATGACCGATGCGAACGGGAATTCATTCCAGATGTACAGCGCATTGAAGATCACTACAGTCGCGATCACAGGTTTTGCCATCGGCAGGATCACGCGCACCATCAGATCCCAGATCGTACATCCATCGATCACAGCCGCCTCGTCTATCTCTGACGGAAGCGCCTTCAGATATCCGACCAGGAGCAGTGTGTTAAAGGAAATCGACGTAGCGACATACGGGAAGATCAGCGCCACCTTTCCGTGAAGTCCGAGCGCCACGCTGATCTTATATACCGGGAACAGCAGGATGAACGGAGATATGGAAAGACCCATGATCAGAAATCCATATATCATCTTTTTCAGTCTTGCACTTTTAAATACCATTCTCGAAAGGACAAATGAACTGCAGAATGTGATCACCAGTTCAAATGCAAGGGAGGCGATGCATACAAAAAATGTATTTGCATAAAGCTGCAGGAAATCAAGCGTCGCAAACGCATTTTTGTAATTGTCAAAATTCAGCGTCTCCGGAAGCGAGAGAGGCGAGGACATAATCTCCGCATTTGTCTTAAACGACAGGATGATCATCCACAAGAACGGGAACATGACCAGCACCGTGATCAGGATCATCGCGATATACATTGCTGTCTTTTTCTTTTTATTGATCATTTGGCACCCCTCTCTTTCTCTCTTGTCAGGAATGAATAGATTCCTGTGATTATGAGCGAGATAATGAATGTTACAGTTGCCAGCGACATACCGTATCCGTATTCACCGCTCGTAAATGTCATGGAATAACTGTAGGTTACCAGTGTCTCTGAGAGATGGTTCGGGCCGCCGCCAGTCGTCTGCTGCACAATTTCAAAGATCTTGAACACGCCGGTGATGATCAGCACCGCCACCGTGGAAATCGTCGTCCGCATCATAGGGATGATGACGTAGCGTACTTTCTGCGCGCCCGTTGCCCCGTCGATCTGTGCCGCCTCCAGGACATCCTCCGGTATCATTTTCAGACCGGCGATAAAGATCGTCACCAGATATCCCAGCTGCTGCCAGAAATAAATGAATGCGATGCTGTACGGGGAAAGCGTGTCTCCGCCGATCCACATCTGCTTCAGGTCCGAAGCCCCTATCGCATCCAGGAATCCGTTGATGACGCCCACACTGGGATCAAGAATGTACGTCCAGATGATGCCGACAATGATCGGAGCGATGATCGCCGGGGAGAAGATCAGCGCCTTGCTGAAATCGTTTCCTTTCAGCTTATTGTTGAGAAGCAGGGCGATCAGGAATGACAGCACCAGCAGGAGCGTAAACGCCAGCACGAAAATGATCATCGTATTTTTCAGTGAGATCCAGAAAAATCTGTCTCCGAAAAGACGGATATAGTTATCCAGACCGTTGAATCTTGCTTTCCCGATCCCTGAATATTTTGTAAAACTGTAGCCAACCGCTATGATAATCGGAAGGATGATAAATACGCAGTATACCAGCAGAGTCGGTATCAGCAGTCCAATCTTATAACGTTTTTTGCTTAACCAATACATAAGTTCCTCCCGTCTTTTATCCCGGCGCCGGGCAGGTTGCCGTCCGGCGCCGTCCGGATCCGCGGTCTGTCCGCGGATTATTTATCAGTTGCTGTTTGCCAGCGCCGCATCGATCTGATCCAGTGCCGCTGCCGGTTCATATGTTCCCTGCATTACTCCGAACATAGAGTCATACAGTGCTGTCTGAACCGCTGATGATACAGTCAGGTCAGGAGCTGACGCCGGAGATTCGTATCCCAGATTGATCTCATTCAGCATCGCGTTCATCGCATACTGTGTATCGGATGCTGTAAGGCCGTCATAGTTTGCTGCCGGGAAGATCGAACCTTCATAGGACATCGTTGCTGCTTCCTCACCGTAATAGAACTGCAGGAATGCATAGACCGCTTCTTTTACCTGATCATCCTCGCCAACAGCCGCGCTGACTCCAAGCGGTGCGGAAGGAACGCGCATGCCTGTATCCTGATTGTATTCGCTGTCTGTGAACTTCGGTCCCCACCAGAATCCGATATTCTCACCGATGTTCTCGTCAAACTCTGCGCAGTCCCACTGTCCGGATCCGAACATTGCAGCCTCTCCGGAGTCAAACAGCTGTTTTGCGTCAAAGTATTCGATCGTCGCGATATTCTCCGGGAAAGCGCCCGCATCTGCCAGGGCTTTCAGTTTCTCATAGCACTTCACCAGATCTTCATTGTTGAACTTCTCGCTGCCGTCCAGGATGCTGTCGATATTCTCTGTCCATCCGTATCTCTCAAGGAATGTGTTGAACTCCCACATCGCATAGTTGCTGTTCTTGCTTCCGATCGCAATCGGCGTCACGCCTGCGGCTTTCAGGCTGTTGACCATCTCCAGGAATTCGTCCCATGTTGTGTCGGCTGTCGGATAAGCGACTCCCGCCTCATCGAAGACTGCCTTGTTGTAGAAGAATCCCTGTACATTACTCTGATATGGAAGTCCGTACACACCGTTGTCATCTGTAAACGCGTTCTCCATTCCGCCGAGCGCTTCCTGGATCTCCGGATTCTCAGACAGGAAATCACTCACATCCAGAAGAAGTCCGGATTCGCTGTACTCCGGAGCTTCGCTGGCCTCTATCCAGAAGATCTCCGGAAGTGTTCCGTCTGCAGCGGCAAGCTGCATGTTTTTGGAATGTGTCTCTGTATCGGCAGCGCGGAAATCAACCTGGTACTGACCGTCATATTTCTCATTGAACGCCTGCACGATATTGTAGGTCACCGATTCCTGCTCCTGCGGATTTGCCACATGGATGCCGAACTCGATCACGACCTCTCCGTCTTCATTCGTTGTCGCCTCATCGGATCCTCCGCCGCATCCGGCCAGAAGACCTGCTGCCATTGTGCATGCAAGCGCTGCTGAAAGCCACTTTTTCAGATTCCTGTTCTTCATAATTATTGTTCCTCCTCTTCATTGATCCTCGGATATGAAACCCGTTCCACATTTTGAAAAAAATAAATGTTCCGTGTTTTTTCAGTGATGTGAAACCCGTTCCACATCACTGAAAAAAAATAATTCAGTTGTGCACTTACTGATTACTTGCCTTTATTGTATTACATGGCGTACAAAAGTCAATGCTTTTTCTCAGTTTATCTGCTTTTTGTTTATATTCACAGAAATTTTCTGTGAAATTTTGTGTATTATTCACAACTCCCGGTCGTTCCGCCTCTGTAAAAAGATACATCGAGCAGCACCTGCTTATTCTTGTATACTTTTCCGTCTACCAGGTGCGAGATCAGCCGCGCGGACTCATAGGCCAGCCTGTCGATGGGCTGTGCGACCACCGTCAGCCTGGGTTCTGTAAACTGGGTGATAAAGGTCCCGTCATACGCTACGATCTTCACATCCTCCGGAACTTTGATCCCCCGCCGGATAGCCGCGTTCATATAGCGTATCGCGATCTGATCGACGCCGAATACGCCGTCTGCCCGGATCCCGCTGGAAAAAACGTCCTCGATCGTCTTCTCATAATACTCTGCATCGAACCGGTTCCATTCCAGTTCATAGGAAAACACCTTTATCCCGTTCTCTTCCATCACGCGGTCAAATTCATAGTGTCTGTCGTGATACGGCGACTCGACCTGCTGCGCCCCCCGGAAATGCAGAACAGACCTGCAGCCGCACCGCACCAGCTCCTCCGCCGCAAGATGTCCTCCTTTTTTATGGTCCACCGCGATGACCGGGATATCTTCTCCGAGAAAACGGTCCAGCGCCACGATCGGTTTGTGGATCTTCCTGTACTCTTCCGCATCCAGCGAATGCACGCCGGTGATCACGCCATCCACAATATACCGGTTCAGCATATCCAGATACTCCAGCTCCGCGTTCTTCTCTTTTACAGTATTGCAGAGCATGGTCTTATACCCGCGCACATACAGCTCACTCTCCACCGTATCCACAAATTCTGCAAAAAACGGATTCGCAACACTCGGCACGAGCACCGCGATGATCCCGGTCTTTTTGTGGAACAGATTCCGCGCAAGTTCATTCGGCGTATAATGGAGTTCCCGCATTGCAGCCTCGATCTTCGCCCTGGTCTCTTCCGACACATACCCGTTATTATTGAGCACTCTGGATACCGTAGCCGGTCCTACGTTTGCTCTTTTCGCAACATCTCTGATACTTGCTGCCATTGCCGCCTTTTACACCTCCTCTCCGCTTTTCAATTATCATATCAAAAAAAAGGCAAAAAAACCATCCATAAGATGATTTTTTCGCCCTCTCTTTCCACCTTCAGACCGGCCATCCTTTCTCGCCCAGCCTCACCTTTTCCAGTTCGCCCGCTGCATCCTCTTCCAGATAATCAAACAGATACGTCCTGAGCGTCCCCTGTTTTCCCAGATGTTCTCCCCGCATTTCTGAAATGGCAAGTTCCACCTCTTCCTTCAGTCCTGCCGCCGACATGCGCCGGGCGCCCTGCCCCAGGATGATCACCTGCTCCAGCGCATCCGATGTGGCAACCGTAACCGCATGATCGCGCGCGATCTTCTTCACCGTCTTCTCGATATACTGGTCCGCCGTCTCGGCCTCCTTCGTGTACACGATGTGGATATTGTGATATTTTGTGATCTCGCCGGGATTGCCCTCTACTTTATAGGCGTCAAACACCAGGATCAGAGTGCATTTCCGGTACCCCTGGTAATTGCACAGGATGTCCGCAAGCTTTCCCCGCGCGGCTGCAAGATCGATCTCTGACAGCTCCCGCAGTTCGTCCCACGCAAAAATGATATTGTAGCCGTCTACAAGAAGATATTCTTCCTGAGGGGGCCTCCTCTTTGCCGGGGCAGAATATGCCGCGCCGCCTGAGCCTTTCTGCGGTTTTGCCTCAACTTTCACCGGCGTGCCGCTCACGCTGCGCCTCACCGGATCCGGCGTGCGCACATAGATGGCGTCCAGCTCCTCCTGCGTCAGTTCGATGCTGCGGGAAGCCGGCCGCGCCGCCTGCCGCACCGCAGTCTCCTCCGCCTTCTCCCGGTCCTCCAGTATACTTTCCACATGCATCTGGTCTTCCACCTGGTACCAGGGCACGATGATCCCTGCGCCGTGGGAACAGAACACAGAATCCGCAGGGTTCTCCACGTCTGCATCCGGATCATAGGCAAGCGCTTCGACTACCTCTTCTGCATTGTGGCAGATATCATATCCTTTCAGCGTACATGACAAACGGCCGAAGCCGCCGGTGTACGCCGCGAACTCCTTCTGATAATCCCGCATTTCCGACACCGGCGCCGTCCCCGTCAGGACCGCCATTTCACCTTCTGTCTCCGGGCCGCTGAAGCTGCCGTACATCCGCTGGATATCATTCATAGCGCGCCCCACATTTTCCAGGGGGAGCTCCATCCGGAATTCATAATACGGTTCCAGGAGCACACTGTGCGCTTTCCGAAGGCCCTGCCGTACCGCGCGGTAAGTCGCCTGCCGGAAGTCCCCGCCCTCTGTGTGCTTCAGGTGTGCACGCCCGGACTTCAGCGTGATCTTCACGTCTGTAAGCGCCGAACCGGTCAGCACGCCACGATGCTCTTTCTCTTCCAGATGCGTCAGCACCAGACGCTGCCAGTTCCGGTCCAGGATGTCCTCGCTGCAGTCCGCCGCATACTGCATGCCCGAGCCGCGTTCTCCCGGCTCCAGAAGGAGATGTACTTCCGCATAGTGCCGCAGGGGTTCAAAATGTCCCACCCCTTCAACGGTATTGTCGATGGTCTCTTTATATACGATATTCCCACTTCCGAAAGTGATCAGGACGCCAAAACGGTCCTTAACCATTTTCTGAAGGACTTCTGTCTGGACATCTCCCATGAGCTGGATATGGATCTCTTTCTTTTCTTCCACCCACACTACATGCAGTTCCGGATCTTCCTCTTCGATCTGGCGCAGGTTCCGGACCATCCGGTGTACATCACAGCCATCGGGGAGCTCCACCCGGTAAGTCAGCACCGGTTCCAGCACCGGCAGGTCCGAATCCGTCTCCGCGCCGATCCCCTGCCCCGGGTATGTCCCTTCCAGTCCGGTGACCGCGCAGACCATGCCGGCCTGCGTCTCCTGCAGCAGTTCGTATTTATCTCCGGAATAAAGGCGGATCTGGTTTACCTTGCCTTCCACACCCGGCAGCGTTTCTTTTACCTTCAGTCCCCCGCCTGTCACTTTGAGATAAGTCAGCCGGTTCCCCTGCGTGTCCCTGGCGATCTTATACACCTTGGCGCCGAATATTTCCGGATATGCCGGGGATACGGCATACTCCCGGATCCCGTCCAGGAATTCCCCGATCCCTTCGGCTTTCAGCGCAGACCCGAACCAGCAGGGGAAGATCCTGCGCTCTGCAACCGCTTTTCCGAGGAGCGCTGTATCGAGTCCGCCGGTCTCCAGATAGGATTCCAGCAATTCTTCATCACAGACTGCTACAGCCTCCATCCGTTCCTCACCGACACTTTCGCTGGTCCCGGTTGCAGGCAGTCCCGTGAAGTCCGCACAGTTCTCGCCCAGCCTGTCTTTCAGCTGCTGCATCAGCGCCTCACGGTCCGCGCCCTCTCTGTCCATCTTGTTGACAAACAAAAAGACCGGCACCTGATATCTCTCCAGCAGTTTCCAGAGGGTCATTGTATGCCCCTGGATCCCGTCCGCTCCGCTGATGATCAGCACCGCATAATCCAGCACCTGCAGGACCCGCTCCATTTCCGCTGAAAAATCCACATGTCCCGGCGTATCCAGGATCGTGATATCCATATCTTTCCAGGAGAGGACGGCCTGCTTGGAAAAGATCGTGATCCCCCGCTCCCTCTCCAGTTCATAAGTGTCAAGGAATGCATCGCCATGGTCCACACGGCCCATGCTCCGGATGCCGCCGCTTAAGTAGAGCATCCCTTCGGACAGCGTCGTCTTCCCCGCGTCAACATGGGCGACAAGGCCGAGGCAGATATGTTTTCTCTTATTATTTTCAGACGTATTTCCCATAGAAAATACCCCTTTCCATTCTATGATTACGCACACATAATCATAGCACAGAAAGGGGTACAAGGGAATACGGTTAATTCTGTACGCCGTGATGGCATATCATACTGTTTCTGTCAATTGCTTCAAATTTATACCCGAGATCCGTATAATATTTCAGGATATACGGCAGCGCCTCAACGGTTGCTTCCTTGGCCTGAGTATCGTGGCAGAGCACCATGATGTGGTTCATCTTATCCGTCGTGGAATTTGCCTCGATCTCCTCCCTGCCGCATCCAGCGGCATCGCCGCTGTCCAGATTCCAGTCGTAATACTGATAGCCCTGTTCCTGCACAGAATCTACGAGCCGGGACATGATCCCGTTATTGTATTTGGCGGACACCATATTCGAGGAGCCGCCCGGAAAACGGATGAAACACGGCACATATCCGATCTGCTCCTTCACGACCTCCCCGACCTGTGCCAGGTCTGCAAAATAAGCTTCATCTGATGCATATACGGCCGCATAGTCATGGGAATATGTATGAAGGCCGATCGTATGCCCCGCATCATAAGCTTCCTTAATATAGTGACGGCACTCTTCATTCGAACCGGTTACAAAAAATGTCGCCTTTGCATCATACTGGGCCAGGATATCGATAATCTTTTTTGTATTTTCAGACGGCCCGTCGTCAAAAGTCAGGTAGACGACCTTCTTGTCATCTGACGGATCTTCCGTCCCGACCGGCACCCCCGGCTGGACTGAAAAGCTCTTATCCCTTGCGGCCCTGATCTCTTCAGCCGCCTGCGCAAGCGCGGCGTCTGTACCTTTCGCCATTGCGGCGCCTTCCTGGCCGAGCAAAGCCATTTTATTTTCAAGGGAGCTCTCCCTGCTGTTTGCAACCATGCAGAAAATCGTCCCGCATATCGCGAATATAACGAGCCCGCACAGGATAAATTTATTTACATTTGATTCCTGACGCCTGTTCCGGCGTCTCCCCTCTGTCATTTTATCTCTCCTCTTTCGTAAACGCTGATTATCATACACTTACAGCATGACCCATAATAACAGAGTCCATTATACATAGAAGTTTTTAAGAAAATACTATATTTTGTTTAAGAATTATTAACTTTTTATAACATCTTGTATGATATGTACGGAATCAGTAAAATCAGTAAAATTATAAAGAATTTCAGAAAAAAGAAGCCCGGAATAAAATTATAAAGAAAATAAAAAAAGTGCTTGATTTTTCCGGAAAGTCTGTTATAATAACCATGTTGCTTACGAAAAGCAGCGGATAATGCGGAATGGTGTAATTGGCAGCACAGCAGACTCTGACTCTGTTAGTAGGGGTTCAAGTCCCTTTTCCGTAGCTGGGAATTTGCGAAGAGCATTTTCCCTTTTTTATCGGAGTGTGGCTCAGCTTGGTAGAGCGCTACGTTCGGGACGTAGAGGTCGCAGGTTCAAATCCTGTCACTCCGATTTTTTTATTGGGAACCGCAAAGCAGTGAATATACGGCTTTGCGGTTTCTTTTTTATTTTCACGTAACAATTCCAAAACCTAAAAAAATCCGCTTTTTCCCCAGAACGGATCACAATCGATCTTATTCGATCTCCTTTAAATTCACTCCCAGGCCTTCTGTGAACAGGACCATTGGCGGTCAAATTCTTCGCCTTTCAAGATTGCGTCATATATCGGATGAAGGAATTGATCCAACCGATGCAGTACCTCCGAAAACTCCAACCCGGCTTCTTTTGCTGGTTCAAATCGTATCCACTGCGTTTTCATAAAAGGATCCTCTGCAAACTCTCCGATGCGCATAAAAGCATCCGACTCCAAAATACGCCCACGATGTCTTGCTGTGAGCAGAACTGCCTCTTTCAGCGTTCTGCCAGAAAAATCAAAGACGCTCGACAGGTAGTAAATATCGAAAAAATCTTTCATCCTGCTTGTCGTTTCCATCCTCTGAAGAATGGCATCAAATTTTTCTGATATTGTGCTTTCTAATGAATATGTATAAATCTCCGGAGGCTCAAATCCTTTCAGTCGGGTGGACAGACTCCTGACCAAAGGCTCGGGCACAATTATATCATCGATTCCCACATCTACAGAAAACGGAACTCTGATATTATTGATGCGTCCCATAAATTTTGTCTTCACGCCGGGATATTTCTTTTCCAGTGTAATTTGTTCTGTGCTGATCACTTCCAGAAGGATGTAACTGTTTTCTGTCTGCACAACACAGATTTCGCTCATCACAGTCTTAATATGCTCCAGATCATTGGACAGGCTCCTCATCAGAAAATCCATGTCCCTTGTCGGTCTGCTGTCAAAAGCAGTAAGGGTATATATGAACATCCCGCCCTTAAGCAATTGATGCCTTCTGTCTTTGCCTGATTTTTAAGTCTTGCCAGTGTCGAAGCAGCCTGATTTTTTACAGCCATATGCCAAGCACCTCCCGTACCTTTCTCTGCACCCTGAGTATGACAGCATACTTCCCAAGGCGAGATTCATTTCGCTGGGGATCCTTTAGATAGCCGCGAATGGCATTGTTAAATACCTCGGCGTCCATTTTGTTCCTATGTGTCAGACAGTCGCAGATTGTTCGATCCCTGTCATAGATCCGCACCTTTGTTCCCTCAATTTCTGTTTCCGTAATCCCGACAGGAAATTTACTTTCACTGATAAAATGCGGCTTAACGACCGGCCATGAAATATAAAATCGCCGTCTGGAAGAATTGTCCGGAACTGCGAGATTCCATACAGACGGCGTCCTTTCTGTGTATCCATAATAATCCAGTGCGCTTTCCATACAAATGACAGCATCTTGAAACAGCCTGGCGATGATAGCCACTTCGGAATAGGAATTATCGTCTATGCACTGGTAATATCCCCGCCGTACCTGTTCAATCTCTCCATCATTTAT
>CALWDN010000020.1 GCA_944376685.1 uncultured Mediterraneibacter sp.
AAATATCCCCCTGCTCGTACAGATTTTTGAAGATCTTCTGTACCTGTCTCTCATGGTCTTCATCCGTTGTACGGATAAATTTATCATAAGACGTATCCATCAGATCCCAGATCCTTTTGATCTCGGCGGAAACATTGTCCACAAATTCCTTCGGCGTAACGCCTGCCTCTTCCGCCTTCAGCTCGATCTTCTGTCCGTGCTCGTCTGTGCCGGTCTGGAAGAACACATCGTAGCCCTGCGCCCTTTTGTAGCGCGCGATCGCATCTGCAAGCACGATCTCGTACGTGTTGCCGATATGCGGTTTCCCTGACGTATAGGCGATCGCTGTCGTAATGTAATACTTTGGTTTCTGATTCTCTGCCATAATAACCTCCTTAATCTGACACAGGAAAGTGCTTTCCTATGACATAAAAAAGCCGCCTTCCCAATCCTCATACAAGGATTAAGAAGACGGATATTTAACCGTGTTACCACTTCTCTTCACCCTGTCCTCACGGACAGCGCCTCTGCAAGTGCCTGTCAGCACTTTTCCGCTGTAACGGGCGGGACCCATCGCAGCCTCGCTATGGTCACCCGGCATATGTCTTTCATAGACTTACGCTGTTTCCACAGTTCGGTGCGCCGCTCAGAAGCCATGTTCATCTGAATTCCACCCATCCCTCTCAGCAAGGCATCCGGTCCGGATATCCAACAGGATTTCTCTGTAAAGCTTCCCTCAGACTACTCTCTTCATCATCGCATTTATCAGTCATTCCGGTCAGTCGACCTGTAAGAAAGGGTAGCACATGCCGTCAAAAATGTCAACCATATCGCCTTACCCGATTTTATTTCCCGCGGTCTCTTTTCTCTTTTGGAAACTGCATCCCGATCCGCGTTCCCTTCCCCGGCGCGCTGTCCACGGTCACTTTCGCCCCGTGCAGGAGCGCGCCGTGCTTCACAATGGAAAGGCCGAGCCCGGTGCCGCCCCGCTCTTTGGAGTGGCTCTTGTCCACCCGGTAGAACCGCTCGAAGATCCGCTCATGATGCTCCTCAGGGATCCCGATGCCGGTATCCGTGACCGTCACCCTCGGCCCTTCCAGGGTATTGCCAACCCAGACGGAGACACGGCCGTTTTCATTGTTGTATTTCACGGCATTCTCACATACATTGTAGATCATTTCATCCAGGATCTGGCGGATCCCAAAATAAGTCACCGGTTCGCCGGTCACTTCCATGCGGATATTCCGCTGCTGAGCCTGTGGAGCCAGGCGGCTGATGATCTCCCTGGTCATTTCATAGAGATCGACTTCCTGCTTTTCCAGCTCTACGGACTCCTCATCCAGTTTAGACAGTTTGATGATATCTTCCACCAGGTGGATCAGACGCCGCGCTTCCTTGTAGATGCGCTCAGAAAATACAGGGATATCCGCCGGACGGACCATCCCGTTTTTCATGATCTCCGCATATCCGGAAATGGATGTGAGCGGCGTCTTCAGTTCGTGGGAAACATTTGCGGAAAATTCTTTCCGCATGTTGGAGACCGCTTCCTTTTCCCTGTTCTGTTTATCCATTGCTTCCAGGAAAGGCGTCAGCTCGTCATACGTTTTATTTTTCAACGGATGCTCCAGATCCAGTTCGTAGATCGGTTTCACTAGCCGGTTTGTCTGCCATTTTGCCATGAAGTAGGCGAGGATCATCATAATGACCGCAAGCCCAGCCATAACGGGCAGGTTGTTGAGCGCCGTCCCGATCAGGCCGTCCATGGATTTGGACGCGCGGAGCACCGTCCCGTCATCCAGGAGCAGGGCATAATAATACAGTTCCTGCCCCACCGTATCGGACATCCGGACATCCTCCCCCTCGCCGGAGGCAAGGGCTTCCTGCACCTCTTTCCTGCTGCTGTGGTCTTCCAGCGTGCTTTCATCCCGTCTTGTATCATAGAGGACTTCCCCCTCAGGGCTGATCTGCGTCACGCGGGTCGTCCAGTCCACGCCGTTCATTTCCGCCAGATAATCCGCGCCGGATATATTAATGGCCGCCTGGATATAGCGGGCTTCCTGCCGGACTTCCGCCTCCAGCATGGCCATATTTCTGTTATATGTGATGATCGTTATGATCGCGTAAGAAAGAAGCAGGGTGACGGCCAGCACCATCACCATGCTTCTCTGGATCTTCTTTCTCATGCGGTTCCTCCGACTCTGTATCCCACACCGCGCACGGTCTGGATGATCTCGCCTTTGTCGCCCAGTTTCTGTCTCAATGTACGGATATGGACGTCGACGGTCCTTGTCTCGCCGTCAAAATCATAGCCCCAGATCTCTGTCAGCAGCTGATCCCGCGTCAGGACGATGCCCTGGTTGCGCATCAGCTTTTCGAGAAGTTCGAATTCCTTGAGCGTCAGGGAGATCTCTTTCCCGTCCACTGTGACCTCGTGCTTCTTCACGTCCACATGAACGCCGGCCGTCTCCATATCCGTCCGGTCTTCCACCTTGCCGCTCCGTCTGAGCACGGCTTTGATGCGGGAGACAAGCTCCATCATGCCGAAGGGCTTTGTCACATAATCGTCTGCTCCGGAATCCAACCCTACGACCTTGTCGTACTCTGAGCCTTTTGCCGTCACCATGATCACCGGGATGTTCTTCGTCTTTGATGAAGATTTCAGTTTCTTAAGCAGTTCCAGTCCGTCGTCGCCGGGGAGCATGATGTCAAGCAGAATAAGCTCCGGCGTGTCGAACGCCAGAGCTTCCATAAAAGCAGAACCGTCTGCGAAACCTCTGGCCTTAAGCCCGGTCGTCTCCAATGTATATATCACCAATTCGCGGATGTTGTCGTCATCTTCCACGCAATATATCATTTTCCAGTTCTCCTTTGTCTGTATATTTACCTGATCTTAACTCTCATGAATGATCGCGCTGTCTTTGTGCACGCCGGTGATGGAGAATTCCACCCACTCGGCAATGTTGGTCGCATGGTCGCCGATACGCTCAAGGTATTTCGTTACCATGATCAGATCAAAGATCTTGCGGCCGTTCTGACCTTTTTCGTCTTTAATGTAGGCGATCATCTTGTCACGGATTTCATCAAAGTACGCATCGACTTCATCATCTGACTGCATCACGTTCCGGGCCAGTTCCAGATCCCGGTTTACATAAGCTGTTACACTGTCACGTACCATCTTGCTGACGCGTGAAGCCATATTTCCGATCTCGGAAATATCATCTACAGCCGCCGTCTGATCTTTTGTGGAGATGATGATCTCCGCAATGTCTGATGTCTGGTCGCCGATCCGCTCCATGTCCGTGATCATCTTCAGCGCCGCGGAAATCCTTCTTAAGTCCTTCGCCACCGGCTGCTGCTGGAGCAGGAGCTTCAGGCACAGTCTCTCGATATCCTTCTCGCACTGATCGATCTCTTCGTCTTCAGAAATAATGATCTTCGCCTGCTCGACGCTGCCGTCCTTAAGCGCCTGTGTCGCTTTCGCGATCGCGGTCTCGCAGAGTTCTCCCATATGTGTGAGCTGCTCATCCAGTGAGTGCAGCTGTGCATCAAATCTGTTACGCATAATTTAACCGAACCTCCCTGTGATATAGTCTTCTGTCCGTTTATCGGACGGGATCGAGAACAATTTCTCTGTGTCATTGTACTCTACAACTTCTCCGAGCAGGAAGAAAGCGGTATTGTCGGATACACGCACGGCCTGCTGCATATTGTGTGTAACCATGACTATAGTATAGTCTTTTTTCAATTCCATCGCAAGGTCTTCGATCTTGGATGTAGAGATCGGATCGAGCGCGGATGTGGGCTCATCCATGAGCAGCACTTCCGGCTCTACGGCCAGCGCCCTGGCAATGCAGAGTCTCTGCTGCTGACCGCCGGACATCCCCAGCGCACTTGATTTCAGACGATCCTTGCACTCATCCCAGATCGCCGCATTTCTCAGGGATTTCTCCACAATGTCATCCAGTTTTGACTTGGAATGGATTCCATGGGTCCTGGGTCCGAAGGCAATATTATCATAGATGCTCATGGGGAACGGATTCGGTTTCTGGAATACCATGCCCACCCGTTTTCTCAGCATATTGACATCCATGCCTTTAAAAATATTCTCGCCGTCCAGAAGGATCTCGCCCTCGATGCGGCAGCCCTCCACCAGGTCGTTCATCCGGTTGATGGATTTAAGGAGTGTAGATTTACCGCATCCGGAAGGTCCGATGAAAGCGGTGATCTTATTTGATTCGATCTCAAGATTTACATCCTTGAGGGCCTTAAAATCCCCGTAATATAAATCAAGATTCTTGATACTTATTTTAGACATTTCCCTACCCTTTCTTGGTTGGGGACGTAGTAAAATTCAATTTTACTACGTCCCGGTTCACAGTTTTTTCACAATTTATGCCTTCGTAAGTTTTCTTGCGATCACGCTCGACAGTGCGTTGATTCCTACTACGAGGACGAGCAGGATGACCGCGGTCGCGTATGCCTGATCCATGTAAAGTCCCTCGCTGGAGAGCACGTACATGTGAAGCGCCAGTGTACGCCCGGATCCCATGATGCTGTCCGGGATCTGCGCCACGGTTCCTGATGTATACATCAGGGCCGCCGTCTCACCGACGATACGTCCGATCGCCAGGATGACGCCTGCCAGAACGCCCGGGATGGCAGATGGAAGTACGATGCGGAACACGGTGCGCAGCTTCCCTGCGCCCAGTCCGAAACTTCCTTCACGGTAAGAGTCCGGTACGGCCTTTAAGGCTTCCTCTGTTGTCCTCATGATCAGCGGAAGGATCATGATCGCAATGGTGAAAGCGCCTGCCAGCAGGGAAAAGCCCCAGCCCAGCGCGTTGACGAAGAACAGCATACCGAACAGGCCGTACACAATGGACGGAATGCCGGAAAGTGTCTCTGTCGTCAGACGGATGACTTCCACGAATTTATTTCCTCTCTTCGCGTACTCCACCAGGAAGATCGCGGAAAAGATGCCGAAAGGTACTGCGATGATCAACGAAAGCAGGGTCATCGCGATGGTGTTGACGAAAGCCGGCACTACCGATGCGTTCTCGGAGCTGTACTCCAGGGAGAACAGGGACGGTTTGATGTGCGGCACGCCGTTGACCAGGATGTATGCGATAAGGAAGATCAGCACCGCAAATGTGATGACCGCCGCCAGCATGACGAGCAGCATTGTGATAAATGAGCCCGGGTGCTTCAGGTAGGTCCTGAGCTTATCGCCGATTGATGTCTTATTCGCCATTTCTCTGTGATTATTCATGATCCGCCCCCCTCTTCAGCAGTGCCACGCTGAAATTGATGATCAGGATGAATACGAAGAGGACCACGCCGGTCGCGATCAGCGCTTCGCGGTGCAGGCCTGTCGCATACCCCATCTCGATCACGATATTTCCGGTCAGGGTACGGATCCCGTCAAGGATGCTTCCCGTCAGGCGGGCCTGGTTCCCGACGATCATAATGACCGCCATAGTCTCGCCGATGGCGCGTCCGATGCCAAGTACAATGCCGGCAATAACGCCGGACTTGGCCGCCGGGATGATGACCCGGAAGATGCTTCTCTCTTTTGTCGCTCCAAGTGCAAGTGATCCTTCATAATAGTGAGCCGGAACCGCGCGCATTGCGCTCTCCGTCGTGCCGATGATGGTCGGCAGGATCATCATGCCGAGGATCAGGGAAGCAGTCAGGATGCTGTTCCCGTTTCCGGGGCTCTTTACGAGTCCCGCTTTATATAATGTTGTTCCGAATTCACGGATCAGCGGAACTACAACGACCAGGCCGAAAAAACCGTAGATAACCGACGGGATACCGGCAAGGAGTTCTGTAGCTGCTTTCAGTGGTTTGTAGATCTGTTTCGGGCAGTACATTGCCATGAAAACAGACGTCAGGATGCCGATCGGCACGCCGAAGATGATCGCGCCCGCTGTAACATAAAGGCTTCCCACGATCATCGGCAGGATCCCGAACTGTTCGCTGTTCGGACGCCAGATCTCGCCCGTAAGGAATTTGATAAATCCGATCTCTCTCATTGCAGGGATGCCGTTGGCAAACAGGAATACGCAGATGAGCGCTACTGCCAGTATAGATGCGCACGCGGCTACAAAAAATACCCCCTGCATGAATTTCTCAGTCCATGCTTTTGATCTCATTTTATTCTCCTAATAAGCCGGGCAGACATCTTCCGCCCGGCTCACATTTGTTAAGTGAATGCGATTTTCTTCTGTTCAGATTACAGAGCGTCCCATGTTGTAACATCGCCAAGGTAGATGCTCTTAACCTGGTCTGCTGACAGGTCGTCTGTCGGGTTGCCCTGGTTCACGATCACAGCGATACCGTCTGTTGCGATCACAGTGCCCTCAAGTTCAGCCGCCTCTTCATCTTTCAGTTCTCTGGATGCCATACCGATGTCGTAGCTTCCCTCGATCGCGGATGTCATACCTGTTGTGGAGTCAGACGTCTGAAGCTCGATGGATGCGTTCGGGTTCACTGCCGCATAAGCCTCGATGAGTTTCTCCATCAGCGGTGATACGGAAGAAGATCCGCCGACTACACAGCTTCCTTCCGGCGCGCTTCCTGCATAAGCCTCTACATCAGCTACCGGGATGTAGCCCTCGCCTGAGACAACTTCCTGTCCCTCTGTGCTCATGATAAATGCCATGAAGTCTTTTGCAACTTCGTTTGTTGAATCCGGTTTTACCGCTACGTTGAACGGTCTGGATACTTTGTAGGATCCGTTCTCGATGTTCTCTGCCGTAGCCTCTGCTCCGTCGATCTTCACAGCTTTTACAAGTGACTCGTCAAGAGAACCGAGTGAAATGTAGCCGATCGCGTACTCATTCTCAGATACGGTTGTCATCATAACGGATGTGCTGTTTGTTACCTGGGCGTCAAGTGTTGTCATATCATTGTCTTCGTCATCTACTACACCGAACAGCTCTGTGAAGGCTCCTCTTGTTCCGGATCCCTCTTCACGGGATACAACGGTGATCATGTTGGCCGCATCCCAGTCCCCGGATGCTGCCTCGCCGCCTTCCTCTGTTGCTGCCGCGTCAGTTCCCTCTGCCGAGGTGTCCTCTCCGCCGCCGCATCCGACTGCCATTGTTGCTACCATTGATGCTGCTGCCAGCACTGCGATAAACTTTTTCATTTTCATTTCGATAATCTCCTTTTTTATTCAGGTTATTATGTACCACGCATCTTCTGTTTATGCGCCGCCGCGGATCGTTCTCTTCCGTCGACGGTATTTATCATAAAAAAGAAATGTAAAATGTAAAATCAGAGTTATGTTAAATCTGTGTAAAGTCGGAAAAAGCCCTGATCTGCGCGGTTTTTCGCAGATCAGGGCCAGGATTTCCTATCCGAGCAGGAACTCTCCTAAATCATCCATGGTATAAAATATCTTGTCCGCGCCTGCCGCAAGGAACCGGTCGGAGACCTCGCTGCACCTCTTTTTCTGCTCTTCCGGTGCGAGCGCATTGTACTCTTCCTCGGTCAGTCCCATCTCGGAACTTCCGATCACGATGCCGGCGGACCTCAGCGCATCAATGGCTTTCCGGTATGTTTTGAGCGGCAGGTTCTTCAGGGTTTCTTCCAGCATCCGCTCTGTAGTCACTGTGATATTCAGGGGCACCGCATCCAGTCCTTCCTTCCGGTCCAGCATATACCCGTACATAAGGTCCGATTCCCGTCCGTGTCCTGCGCCTCCGGTCTTCGGCAGCTCCGCCGCTTCTTCCACATGGTTTAAGATATAATCCGCCGCCTGTTTTTCCGATTTTCTCAGATCCCCGTACCCGGATCCGATCTGCACTGCGATATTGTTCTTCATATCCATCCTCTCTTCTGTAAAAAAACTACAAAAAAGCCCCTCCGTCATAATGATCCGTGTTCAGGTCCATTATAACAGAGGGGTCCGCACTCATGTAAATGCAGGTTTGTTAAATGTTCGTAAAACCGTTTACTCTACCGTCACCGATTTCGCCAGATTCCTCGGCTTATCCACATCCAGTCCCTTCGCCACGCTCACATAGTATCCCATCAGCTGCAGCGGGATGATCGCCAGACTGGTTGTAAAATATTCTTCCGTCTTCGGCACGTAGACTGAGAAGTCCGCCGTGTCCTCGATATTATAATTTCCATAAGTCGTAAGCCCCATCAGATAAGCGCCGCGGCTCTTGACCTCCAGCATGTTGCTTAAGGTCTTCTCAAAAAGCCCGCTCTGGGTGCAGACGCCCACCACAAGGATGCCGTTTTCCACAAGGCTGATCGGGCCGTGCTTCAGCTCGCCCGCCGCATAGGCTTCCGAGTGGATGTAGCTGATCTCTTTCATCTTCAGACTGCCTTCCAGGCTGATCGCGTAATCCAGCCCCCGGCCGATGAAGAAGATGTCTTTGGCGTTGGCATACTTGGCCGCAAACCACTGGATCCGCTCCTTGTCGTCCAGCGTCCGCTGGATCTTGGCCGGAAGCGTCTCCATCTCGGCAAGCAGCTCCCCGTACCGCCCTTCATCGATCTTTCCCTTTGCTTTGGCCGCCTCGATGGCGATCAGGTACATGGCGATGAGCTGGGTGCTGTACGCCTTGGTCGTCGCCACGGAGATTTCCGGGCCGGCATAAGTATAAAGTGTATAATCGCTCTCCCTGGCAATGCTGGATCCGACCACATTGACGATGCCCATAACCGGCACGCCCTGCTCTTTCATGAGACGCAGCGCCGCCAGGCTGTCCGCCGTCTCCCCGGACTGGGAGACAATGATCACCATGGAGTCCGGCACGATGATCGGGTCACGGTAGCGGAATTCGGACGCCAGGCCCACTTCCACCGGGATCCCCGCCAGATCCTCCAGCACATATTTCCCCGCCATGCCCACATGGTAGGCTGATCCGCAGGCCACGATGTAAATGCGCTGCAGGTTCGCGAATGTCTCTTCCGTGATCCCCACTTCCGCGAAGTCGACCGCGCCGTCTTTTACATAGGCGCCGATCATATCCTGTACGGCTTTCGGCTGCTCGTGGATCTCCTTGAGCATGAAATGCTCGTATCCGCCCTTTTCCGCAGACTCTGCATCCCATTTGATCTCCACCATCTCTTTGTCGATCTCTTCCCGGTCGATGTTATAGAAATGGATCTCATCCCGGCTCAGTTCCGCGATCTCATGGTTGTCAATGTAAAATACATTCCTCGTTTTATCCAGGATCGCCGGGACGTCAGACGCCATCAGGCTTCCGGAATCGTTTTTGCCGATGATCAGCGGACTGTCCTTCCTGGCCGCGAAAAGTTTCCCCGGATAATCCTTAAACATCACGCCGAAGGCATAAGAGCCTCTGATCCGGAGCATAGCTCTTGTGAGCGCCTCCAGCGGCGTGCCCGTTTTCTTATAATAATAATCAACCAGCTTGACCGCGATCTCCGTGTCTGTCTGGGAATAAAATTTATATCCGGATTTGACGAGCTTATCCTTCAGTTCCTGGTAATTCTCGATGATCCCGTTATGTACCAGCACCACCGACCGGTCGTCCGTGCAGTGCGGGTGGGCATTGTTTTCCGACGGCTCCCCGTGGGTCGCCCAGCGGGTATGGCCGATGCCGCACGTCCCCTTTACGCTGCGTCCGTTGTCCGTCTTCTCGGACAGGATCTTCAGCCTTCCTTTTGCTTTTACAACAGATATTTCTCCCGCCTCATCGCGCACCGCGATCCCGGCCGAATCATATCCTCTGTATTCAAGCTTTGACAGCCCTTCGAGAAGGATCGGCGCCGCCTGCTGTTCTCCTACATATCCGACAATTCCACACATAGTTATACTCCTCCTGACTGTTTACATCCGAAGATTCCCGCAGGCCTGTACGCCTGCGGATTCCTGAAAAAACACAACACTAATCATAGCATCGGCTTATCCCTCTGTCAACGCATTTTCTTCACCGCTTTAAAGCGCCGCCTTATTTTTTCATCTTCGGATCGAAAATAAACGAGGCGATATATCCGAAGACCAGCGCGGCCGAGATCCCCGCCGCACTGGCCGTGAACCCGCCCAGAAATATGCCGAGGAATCCCTGTTCATCCACCGCTTTTCGCACGCCCTGCCACAGAAGATTGCCGAAACCCAGCAGCGGGACTCCCGCCCCGCATCCGGCCATCTCCTGAAAAGGCCGGTACACACCGGCAAAACCAAGCACGGCCCCGGTGCATACAAGCAGCACCATGACCCGGCCCGGCATCATTTTCGTACGGTCCAGAAGGATCTGCACCGCCGCACAGATCAGTCCGCCTGTAACAAATGCAGTAATATATTCCATTTCCTGTCCTCTCCCTTCCATGCCGGATGACTTTCCACTGCGTCCGGCAGACTCAAAAATGTTCCAGCACGATCCCGTGGGCGATCCCCGGAACACTGGCGCCCTCATTAAAACTGACTGTCGACATGAGGGCGCCCGTCGGTACGAAAAGCACTCTCTCCCATTCTCCGCGCTCGATCATCGGGAGCACATACGCGGCCAGCGTGACTGCCGCACATCCGCAGCCGCTTCCGCCTGCATGGGTGTCCTGGGTCTCTCTGTCAAAGATCATCATCCCGCAGTCCAGGTGCCTGCCGCGGATGTCATGGCCCTGCCCTTTCAGCAGATCCGCCAGGATGGCGCTCCCGATATACCCCAGGTCCCCTGTGATGATCCGGTCATAATAGGCCGCCGTTCTGCCCATGTCGCTCAGATTGCGGCTTATCGTATCCATTGCCGCCGGCGCCATGCAGGCCCCCATATTCTGGGAATCTTTCAGTCCGTAATCCACGATCTTGCCCACGGTGATCCCGGAGATCCGCACATGGCTGAAGCGCACCGTCTTTTCCCCGCTGTCCCCGGTCTTTCCATTCTCCGGGGAAGAGGCATCATCTGCATCCGGGAAGGCCTCCGCGCCCGCCACGACAAACGCCCCGCTTCCGGTCACCGTCCACTGCGCGGACAGAGGCCGCTGGCTGGCATACCCCAGCGGGAAGCGGAATTCCTTCTCCGCGCTGCCAAAATGGCTGGACGTCACTGCCATCATATACCTGCCGTATCCCGCCGACGCGCTCATCGCTGCCAGGGCCAGCGCCTCTCCTGAGGTGGAACACGCCCCGTAAAGCCCGAACATGGGGATCTGAAAATCCTCCACCCCCATCGACGTGGCGATCCCCTGCCGGAGGAGATCCCCTCCAAACAGATAGCGGATCTCCTCCGCATCGATCCCGGCCTTATGAAGCACAGTCATACATGCTTCCTTCTGCATGCTGCTCTCCGCCTCTTCCCATGTCTGCGCGCCGAACAGATCATCTTTTCCCGTCTTGTCAAACAGTTTTTTCAGAGGCCCCTCTGCTTCCTTGCTGCCGGCCACCGACGACGCGCTTATGATCCGCGGGGCGTGCGGGAAGATCAGGCTCTGCTTTCCTTTTACAATCTCATCCATCGCTTTTCCCTTCTGTTCCGGTTTTATTTATGATGGTTTACAGTATCTGCAGAATTTAACGGAATATGTATACAGGAAAGGTATATTTCTCCGGAAAATCAAAATACTACCATAAAAGAATGAAATTGTTCCGAAGGAGGACGATGATAATGGATAAAATACAGAAACTCAAAAAAGAAAAGGAATATGAAAAATATGTAAAACAGAAAACGCCGGCGCACAACGTCTGGCTGAATATGCTCAAAGCATTTCTTCTGGGCGGCCTGATCTGCACGCTCGGGCAGATCGTCTTCCACTACTGTGAAATGCAGGGGCTCGCCCGGGAGGCATGCAGCAGCTGGACTTCGCTCACGCTGGTGCTGGCCAGCGTCCTGCTTACCGGCACCGGCATTTACCCCAGGCTTGCAAAATGGGGCGGCGCCGGAGCGCTTGTCCCGATCACGGGATTTGCAAACTCCGTCGCCGCCCCCGCCATCGAATATAAAAAAGAGGGGCAGGTCTTCGGGATCGGCTGCAAGATCTTCACGATCGCCGGTCCCGTGATCCTGTACGGGATATTTACAAGCTGGGGGCTGGGGCTGATCTACTGGATCGGGACGCTGCTCTGATGAGTTAATATCTCCATGAATTCTTCGCCGGTAATGGTCTCTTTCTCGTAGAGATAATCCGCCAGTTCGTCAAGCTTGTCCCGGTTCTCCGCGAGGATCTGGTCCGCCTTTCTATGCTGCTTCTTCACCAATTCCACGACCTGCCGGTCGATCTCGGTCTGGGTCTCCGCAGAGCAGCTTAAAGACGCATCGCCGCCCAGATACTGGTTGGTCACAGTCTCCATGGCAACCATGTCAAAATCTTTACTCATGCCGTACCGGGTGATCATGGCACGGGCCAGCTTCGTCGCCTGCTCGATATCATTGGAAGCCCCGGTGGATGCCGAATGGAATACCAGTTCCTCCGCAGCCCTTCCGCCGGTCAGTGTGGCAATCTTGTTCTCCAGCTCTTCCTGGCTCATCAGATAATGGTTGCCTTCTTCCACCTGCATGGTATACCCAAGCGCACCCGAAGTACGGGGAACGATGGTGATCTTCTGCACCGGCGCGGAATGGCTCTGCATGGCCGCCACAAGTGCGTGGCCGACCTCGTGGTATGCAACCACCTTTTTCTCCTGATCGGTGAGGATCGCGTTTTTCTTCTGATAGCCTGCGATAACGACTTCGATGCTTTCCTCCAGATCCGCCTGGGTGACAAAGTTCCGATTCTGACGCACGGCCCGGAGCGCGGCTTCATTTACGATATTGGCAAGCTCCGCGCCGGAAGCGCCGGAAGCCATCCTTGCGATCGCCGCAAAATCCACGCTCTCGTCCAGCCGGACTTTCTTCGCATGGACTTTCAGGATCTCCTCCCGGCCTTTCAGATCCGGCAGCTCCACCGGCACCCGCCGGTCAAAACGCCCCGGCCTTGTGAGCGCCGGATCCAGGGATTCCGGACGGTTGGTCGCCGCCAGGATGATGACGCCGTTGTTCGTCTCAAACCCATCCATCTCTGTCAGCAGCTGGTTCAGCGTCTGCTCCCGTTCGTCATTGCCGCCCACCCGGCCGTCACGCTTCTGGCCGATGGCGTCGATCTCATCGATAAAGACGATGCAGGGGGCCTTCTCCTTGGCCTGCCGGAACAGATCCCGGACTTTCGAGGCGCCCATGCCGACAAACATTTCCACGAATTCCGAGCCGGACATGGAGAAGAAGGGCACATTTGACTCGCCCGCCACCGCCTTTGCCAGCATCGTCTTGCCGGTTCCCGGAGGGCCTACGAGCAGGATGCCTTTGGGCATCGACGCGCCGATCTCCCGGTATTTCGACGGGTTGTGGAGATACTCCACGATCTCGGAGAGGTTTTCCTTTGCCTCGTCCTCGCCGGCCACGTCAGCAAACCGGATCCCTTCAGAAGATTTCACATAAACCTTGGCATTGCTCCTGCCCATGCCGAAGATCATAGAATTATCACCGCCCGCCTTGTTCATCAGCTTGCGGGACATGTACTGCCCCAGGGCGATGAAAATGACGATCGGAACGATCCAGGACAGCAGGAACGCCAGGATCGGCGACTCCTGCTCGATGATCTGCCCGGAGAATTTCGCGCCCGCGTCATGCAGCCGGTCGGTCAGCCCCGGATCCTCCACCATACCCGTCTTATAGATCGCCGTATTGTCCTTATCCGTAAATACGATCTCATTATCCTGCTGATTGATCTGGACTTCACCGATATTTTTATCAGCAGTCATATCCATAAATGTGTCGTAGCCTACTTCCTTTACCTGCCGTTCCGCCGCCCAGGGCACGAACAGGAAATTGATCAGAAGCAGGGCCGCAAGCACGATAATGTAATAAAAAATGAGCGGCTTCTTCGGTTTCTTTACTTCATGCATACTGTCTGTTCCTTCCTTTCTTTTTTCAACTGCCGCTTTGCTGCGGCTGCTTTATCACTCCGGCTGCTGCCGTTCCATCGCGCCAAGCGCTGAGATCAGCGCCTGCTGCATGGCCAGTGTGGCAAAATCCATCGCATACTCTGCGTAGAGCAGATCCGCCTCTTCCTCATCCTGCGCCGGCGTATTCTCCTCACAGTGCACATCCTGCGCAAGACCTTCCAGCAGTTCCCTGGTTTTCTTCCGGTAATCAAGCTGCGCTTCAGCGAGTTTTGCCACCGCCCCGGAACGGCTGGATCTGGCTTTCTCCTCCAGCAGCAGTTCATTTTCCCTGTATTCATCACATGCTTCTCTAAGCACCGTCCGGATCCGGTCACGCCCGCCCCGTTCACAGGCAAGGATGCGGCTTCGGAGTTTTCCGTACTGTTCTTCCATCTCGTATAATTTCACAGCAAAAACGCTGTCGTCTGTTCTCATCTCACGGCCCTCCTTTCAATATGTTCAAAACATGCCCGAGATTCATCCCACACTTGATATATAGCAAATAAAAAAGCACTTTGCGACTCTCAATTTTCTGATTCTGTACTTACAAAACCGCGATTCTGTCAAAAAAACTGACAGATCGCGGATAATGTAAAGACACACAAGGGAGATTATAAGCAACAAAAAAAGAACCGGCAGATAGTAATCCGCCGGTTCCCGTTTTTTATTGTTCCTGATTTCCCGGGAACACTTTCCCGGTTATGATCCGCTCAATCTGATAGAGCACGCGCTCTTCGTCCACTTTCCCTTCTTCCATGCATTGCACAAGGACGCCCACCATCCCGCACGCATAGAACCGGAACATGATCTGCATTTCTTCATAGCTGACCTGCACCTCCCGCGGACGGCTCTGGGCCATCTTCTCCAGATAAACCGCAACCGCGTCCACCATCATCCCTTCAATCTGATACCACTTCCGGGAATCTACCAGACGCTTCAGCTTTTTCCTGTGTTTCTTCACGAACTGGAGATACGCCAGCAGCGCATTGATCCGCTCGGATTCGTTCAGGCTCTTTTCCAGAAGTTCATGTGTCGCCCGTCTGAAGGTCCACTCCAGGACATCCATAATGTCATGGAAGTGATAATAAAATGTCTGTCTTGAGATCTGGCACGCTTCGATCAGTTTTGTCACTGTGATCTTGTCCAGATCTTCTTTTTCAAGCAGTTCGGAAAATGTATCCGCAATCTGCGTCTTCATATCTTTCATCTGTATACTTCCCCGCTGTATTATATAAACTCAATAAAAAACATACTGCTATTTTATAATACATCATACCGCGAAACAAGAGAAAAAAGACATCTTCCGCATTTCGCCTACGCTTCCATCCATTTCTGATACAATTCTTCCACTGATGCAAATATATAATCCGGACCGTATTGATATTTTTCCGCTTCTTCTTTTGTAGCTTCCCCTGTAAGAACAAGAGCCGTCTCCACCCCTGCACTGTATCCGCAGAGAATATCTGTATACAGGCGGTCCCCCACGATCAGCGTCTTTTCTTTCGGATAATGGTTCAATTTCAACGCTGATTCGACCATGGCGGTTCCGGGCTTTCCCATATACTGCGGCGTCCGCTTCACTGCATGCTCCAGCATCTGACAGATAGCGCCGCAGTCCGGTACGTACCCGAATTCAATCGGGCATACATAATCCAGATTCGTAGCAATATAGCCCACTTCCCGTGCGCTGAGGATCTGACAGGTATCCATGATCTTTTCATACGTCAGCTGATTGTCATAAGAGACAAGCACGCACGCAATCTCCGGATCCTGGCAGTCAACCGTAACGCGTATCCCGTTACGCTTTAATTCTCTCATCAGGGATTTTGTCCCCATTACATAGATCAGTTTCCCCTCGTAATGTTGCTTCAGATACTGTACAGTTGCATACGATGCAGTTATAAAGTTTGTATAATCTGTTGCTATCCCCAGCTTCTGAAAGGAACGAATGTAATCATCTATCCCCCTGGTCGAATTATTTGTGATGAAAACAAACTGGCCGCCTGATTCCTTCACCGCCTCCAGGAATTGTTTCGTACCGCTGATAAGCCGTTCGCCAATGCACACCGTGCCGTCTATATCCAGCAAAAACAGCCGCTTATCCTTAAGCATTTTCCACCCGCTTCCTCACACGCAGAGCCACATCAGGATAATTCGTTATAACCGCCTCCAGGTCTTCACGGATAAACCGCTCCAGGTCTTCCTCCCGGTTAACTGTCCAGACACGGACTTTCAGCCCGCTTTCACGATATTTTTTCATAAAGTCTGACATATACATATGATATACGGCAGGATGCAGCCCGGACACGCCCGTATCCTTCGCATATTTTTCCACTTCAAGGGGCACGTCGCTGTACAGGTAGGCCGTCTCCGCCTTTGCATTCAGACTGCGGATTTTCTGTACACTGTAATGATTAAAAGAGGAATAGACAACCCGGTCTTCCATCCCGGTTTCTCTTACGATATCCAGTGTCTTTTTCTCTATATCCGGATACCAGAATATCCCCGTCTTCAATTCAATATTCACCTGCATCGTTCCCGACTTCATATATTCCAGCACTTCTCTCAATGTAGGGATCCTGACCCCGCGATAACGTTCCATCCCGTTGTGAAAAGAAAATCCGTAAAGTTCCTGCAAAGTGTAGTCCCGGACAAATCCTTTTCCCGTGCTGGTCCTGTCAATGGTTTCATCATGGATCACCACGACTTCCCCGTCTTTTGTCAGCTGTACATCAAGTTCGATCCCGTCCGCCTCCTGCTGCCGGGCCAGTTCAAATGCCGGCATCGTATTTTCCGGAGCATATCCGCTGGCTCCTCTGTGCGCAAATATTTTTGTCATATTGTTCTCCTTAACCTGACAGAATACGTTTTTCAAACCACACCGGTCGTACGGAAGGTTCCATCTTCACATGCATGCCCAAAGGACCCCCACCACCTTCTCTCACTGCTGCACTCGAAAACACAAGTTCAACATCCAGGAACAGTGTGTCTTCCTTCAGACCTGACGCGAAATACTTTCCGTCTTCAGCCCGAAAAACCGGTATTTCCTGATCCCTGAAATGCAGAAACATCTCTGTACCTTTGATCCGGATCTCCACTTCTCCATAGGCATCATTATAATAGATGCCTTCGTACTGTTCCATTCCATCCTCAGATATTACCGAAAAAGAAACGTTATGTTTCACAGGGCACTCTCCATCCTTGCTCCGCTTTTCATCAGCCGCTCTGAGCTGCTCCGCCCAGAAGGAAAAAGCTTGCTCCCCGCCAATCCCCATCAATTGATCCAGTGCAGCAAACAACAAAGTATTAAAAAAGCCATGACAACCGCAGTGCCGGTTCGCCATTATCACAATCCCGATGCCAGCATCAGGAACAATCGCCTGAAGACTACAGTATCCTTCGATCTCTCCATGATGATAACAAATCTTTCTTCCACGGTAAAGACGGATCACCCAGCCCAGTCCATATCCGCCCAGATCCGGTATCTCCGGGAATACCCACGGAGAAAAAGTATTCGGCATATGCAGGGTCCACATCAGCCTGATTCCATGTTCTGAAAGAATCCGATTCCCCCGGTATGTCCCATGGCCCAGAAAAATCTGGAGCCATTTTTCCATATCTTTCAATCCGGCACACCAGGAAGCCGCGGGTTCTGCACCCTTCATCTCCAAGGCAGGCATCTGTCTCCACCCGCTTCCAGTCCACAGATGCCCCCAGGCAAAATCATCCGCCCGGTGCATCTTTCCCGCGGAAAAACAGCTCTGCCCCATTCCCGCCGGCTTCAGGATTTTTTCACGCACCAGAGTTTCCCACGGTTTTCCCGCTGCCGCGGACGCAATATAGCCCGCCGCCGTATACATCACATTACTGTACTGAGCCGCATAACGAAACGGCAGATTCGGTTCCAGCCAACGGAGCCGATGCAGGAACTCCTCCGGGGTCAGCTCCGACGGCCACATCCCGTCGTGTCCGCCAAGCCCGCTCCTGTGGCAGAGAATATCCCGCAATGTCAGTCCTTCCGAGGCAACTGCGTCAGCCATCTCAAATCCGGAGATATATGTTTTTACCGGGGCATCATAATCCAACACACCTTCATCCGCGAGGACAGAGATCAATGCCGATGTAAGAGATTTTGTACAGGACGCCATGGCAAACAACGTCCCTTCTGTAACCGGCTTCCCTGTCTCCACACTGGAGACGCCATATGTCTTCTCATACAGAACTGTATTCGCATCCACAATTGCAATAGCGGCCCCTGGAATATGATAATACTCCATCTCTCCCCGGACCTGATTTTCAATCTTAGTCTGCATCAGTCAGTTCCTCCCGGTCCAGCGGAAAATGGCAGGCAATCTTTCTGATGCTCCCATCCTTCATCCTGTACATCTTAAGCTCCGGGATCTTCTTTCCGCACTCCTCTGTCGCGTAAGGACATCTCGGATGAAACAGACAGCCGGAAGGCGTATCGATGGGACTCGGCGTCTCTCCTTCAATCGTATAACTTCTCTCACGGATCTCCGGATTCATCACAGGTGCAGCATGGATCAGAATATTTGTATATGGGTGCCCCGGGCTCTGAAACAGGCTTTCCGTCTCCCCCTCTTCCATGATCTTTCCAAGATACATCACAACAACACGGTCTGAAATGTAGCGCACCACCCGCAGGTCGTGGGAAATAAACAACATCGTAAGCCGCAGCCGCTCCTTCAGATCAGTCAGCAGATTAATGATCTGAGCCTGGATCGACATATCCAGCGCCGAGACAGGCTCATCCGCGATCAGCACTTCCGGATTCATAACAAGAGCCCTTGCGATGCCAATCCTCTGTCTCTGCCCGCCCGAAAATGCGGAAGGGCGCCGATCCAGAACCTCCTGAGGCATCCCCACCAACTCAAGGATCTCCTTCGTCTTCTTTTCATAATCTTTCTTTTCACAGAGGTGATACACGGAGAGGATCTCATAAAACATAGAGCGGATCGACATCCGCGGGTTCAGGGAGGAATAGGGATCCTGGAAGATCATCTGCATCTGTCTGTGCAGCTTCGCCAGTTCCTGTTTCCCCGCCTTTCCCAGATCTCCGATTCCCTCATATTCGATCGTTCCTCTGCTCGGCTCGCAGAGCCGGATCAGTGTCCTTGCAAGGGTGCTTTTTCCGCATCCGGACTCCCCTACCAGACCGACCGTCTCGCCTTTTCGGATATCCAAGCTGACATCGGACACCGCCCGGACTGCTTTCTGCGGCTTTTTCTTTATTTTTTCAAAAATGGTCTGTTTTATAGGGAAAACCGTTGAAAGGTTTCTGACACGGATTAATGTATTCTGATTTTCTTCCATAATAGTTAGCCCTCCCTTTCCACAATCCCTTCCACATGTTCCAGCTTCTTCCAGAGATGGCATCTGGTATAGTGACCCTTCCCGATCTCCTCCAGTTCCGGTGTCTTCTCGGCACAGATCTTTTCACAGTACCGGCATCTGGGTGCAAAAGCACACCCTGCGGGCATCTCTTTCAGGTTCGGCGGCATCCCCTCGATCGGCTCCAGCCGCTGCCCTTTCTTCACCATTGATGGAAGCGAGCACATCAAACTGTATGTATATGGATTTCTCGGCTTGTGGAACAGTGTGTGGACATCCGCTTTTTCCACGATTCTCCCGGCGTACATAACCGCAATGTGATCACACACCTGAGCGGCAACTCCAAGATCATGTGTCACAAGGATCATACTCATGTTCAGATCCCGCTTGAGCCTCTGCAGAAGTTTCAGAATCTGATCCTGGATCGTGACGTCCAGCGCCGTCGTCGGTTCATCCGCCAGCAAAAGCTTCGGCTCCCCCGCCAGAGCGATCGCGATCATCGCGCGCTGCCTCATTCCCCCGCTTAGTTCATGAGGGTAAGCCTCCAGCCTCTGGGCGGCGTCAGAAATCCCAACCATTCTCAGGAGTTCCTCGGCACGTTTTCTCTTTTCTCCTTTATTCATCGTGTCCGGAAGTGATTCTGTCAGCTGAACCCCGATTTTCACAACAGGGTTCAGCGTCGTCATCGGCTCCTGAAAGATCATACCGATCTCATGCCCCCGGATCTTCTGCATCTCCCCGAAACGCAGATGGGTGATATCCTGTCCTTTGTATATCACCTTACCTCCCGAAACTGTACCATTCTCTTTCAGCAAACCGATAAGGGAGCGGCAGGTCGCGCTCTTTCCGCAACCGCTCTCACCGATCAGGCCAAACGTCTCGCCTTCGCGGATATCAAAACTGACATCATCCACCGCGTGGACCACCTGATCCCCGTCGACAAAATCCGTCTTCAGATTTTTTACACTTAATATATACTCCATACTCTGTTCTCCTACTTCGCCTTAACCTTCTCGGCCACGCCTTTGCCGACGAAACTGATCGCCACTCCGGCAACGGCGAGAAAAATGCCGGGGAATATAGATATCCACCATGCACTGGTCAGGAACGGACGCCCTCCGGTAATGATCGCGCCCCACTCCGGAGTCGGTGCCGACACACCTAGCCCGAGAAAGCTCAAGGAAGCGCCCACCATCATACACATCATGACATCAGAGATTGCGTAAACAAACGCCCCATCGATCACATTCGGCAGAATATGCCTGAGCATAATACGTGCACCAGAGAAACCAAGTGTCTTCGCCGCGGCCACATATTCCATGTTCTTTTCCGCCAGGACTTCACTCCGGACCAGTTTTGCATAATCTTTCCAGCCCACACACCAGATTGCGATAAACATATTCCGGATTCCCGACCCGATGATCGCTACAATCGCGATCACAAGGATGATGAACGGGAAAGCCGTGATCACATCCAGGATACGCATCAGGACCGCATCCACTTTCTTCCCGTAGTAGCCTGCACACAGACCGATCAGTGTTCCAGTCACAGCCGGAACGAGCATGGCAAAAATTCCAATCGCAAGATCGATTCTGGTTCCATAGATCACCCTGGCATACACGTCTCTCCCCAGATCATCCGTTCCGAACCAGTGTGCCGCCGATGGGCCCTGCAAAAGTGCATTCATATCCTGCGTGTATGGATCCTGATCTGTAAAAAGCCCCGGAAAGAATGTCATCAACAAAATCACAAACAGAATGACGGCTCCCACATAAAAAGAAACCGGCATACCTTTTAACCTTTTCTTCATCTTCTGTACTCCTCCTTACTCCAGCTTGATCCTTGGATTGATAAAAGAATAAGAAATATCTGTAAGAAGGTTCATTACAAGGACAATCACCGCAAAGATATAAACCAGACCCTGTACCAGGCTGTAATCCCTCGACAGGATCGCCTGCATCAACAGATTTCCAAGTCCCGGCAGAGCAAATACAGTCTCGATCACAACACTCCCTGCAAACATATACACGATTCTCATAGAGAACAGTGTGATTGTAGAAACCATAACGTTCTTCAGAATATATCTGTTTCTCACAACACTCTTCTTAAGCCCCTTGCTATATGCAAAGTCCACATAATCCTGTCTTCGGATCTTCAGGATCTCTTCTTCTATATTCCGTATCATCAGTGCAGACGTGCCAAGTCCGCCTGCAATAGCAGGAAGTACCATAGAGTGCAGATGCTCCCCCCATGTTGTGCCCCATCCTCCAACCGGAAAGAGTCCGAGCTTCAATCCGAAGATCATCATAAGCTGGATCCCGATCCAGAATTCCGGTATAGATATAAAAATAAGCGCAGCCGTATCGACTGTCTTCGTCACAACTTTATTTCTGCTGATTCCGCCGATATATCCGAACAAAAAACTGATGACCAGAGTAAAGAGCCCTGTCATGACTGTCAGAGTCAGCGTGACAACCGCCTTTTCCTTAAACAGATCCCATACCGGAGCATTCAATGTGATCGAATTTCCGAAATCAAAAGTCAGTACCTGCCTCAAAAACAAAAAGTACTGAACAATCAGTGGCTCGTTCAGCCCAAGTTTTTCATTCATCTCCTCCACGGCCTGCGGTGTCGCATGGTCTCCAAGCATAGTAATTGCAGGGCTGCCCGGTATAAGGCGCATCCCTGCAAAAATAACCACAGTAACAACCAGCAGAACGGGAATCATCTGAAGAATTCTCTTTATAATATAATTAAATTCTTTCATTCTCCCTTATCACTCCTATTCGGACTTTGTCAACGTCTCGAATCTGTAATTTCCAAGCGGCGTCTGCGCTACATTATCAATGTCTGTTGTGTGTGCCACATAGAAAGAGCTGTTGTACAGCGGGATATTCGGGACTTCTTCAGCCACAATCTCCTGCATCTCCCCATAATACTCCGCCCTTTTTGTCTCATCCATCTCAGTACCGGCTTTCTCTACCAGCGCTTCAGCCTCTTTCTGCTTATCATCATTCCAGCCGCTGCTCCAGCACTGTGTGCTGTCATAATCGCACCACAGGCTTGCCAGCTGCGATGTATCAGTCATATCACTTGTCAGGTAACTGAAATAAACTTCATAATCCAGTGCACTCCAATTCGCACTTGCTGTCGCACCGTCTACCTGCTCAATGTTCAGTGTTACACCGATTTCCTGCCATTGTTCTTTCAAAAGGGTCGCTTCCTGAAGCTCAGCAGTATTACCGGACGCGATCTCAACCGTCAGCTCCATACCATCTCCATAGCCAGCTTCCGTCATCAGCTGTTTTGCTTTTTCCACATCGCGGGTTACTTTCGGCAGATTCGTGTTGTAATGCGGAGCCGCCGGGGAAATAAAGCTGTCTGCCGGCTCACCATAACCATAGCTTACTGCCTTAATGATCGCTTCTTTGTCTGTCGCGAGTTCAAGAGCCTGACGCACACGCACATCCTGAAGCTTTTCATTCTGACAATTAAGGATAATATAGTCAACTGACGTCGATGGGAACTCTTCCACAACGATCCCGTCCGTATTCTTCAGATCATCCAACTGGCTCAGCGGAACCTCGGCCATATCAATCTGCCCGGATTTCAGCTGCATCATCCTCGTATTGTCGTCCGTCACAACATTCATGTGGAACTCCTCCACGGTAGGAAGACCTTCCTGCCAGTAATAATCGTTTTTCACAAATACCATTCCATTATTCTTTTCCCAGCTTTCCAGAGCAAACGGCCCTGTGCCTACCGGACAATTTGCGATTCCTTCATCACCGACCTCTTCACAGTACGCCTGCGGCATGATGCTGCAAGGAAACATAGCCAGGAGCGACAAAAGATACGGTGTCGGCTGCTCTACAGTAACGACAACACTGTCTTCACCTTCCGCTCTGATATCCGTAATCGCACTGATCATGCTTGTATATGGTCCGCCTTCCATGTTCTTTGCACGATTGATACTATAAACACAGTCTTCAGGAGTTACTTCTTCTCCATTTGAAAATTTAATTCCGTCCCTCAAATGGAATGTATATGTCAGATAATCGTCACTGATCGTCCAGCTGTCTGCAACCGCCGGCTCTACATCCTTTCCGTCTTCCGTACTGCGCACCAGACCTTCCAGCGCAAAGTTCATCATCCAGATATCCTGGTTCTTGGAAGCCAGCGCCGGATCCAACGTTTCAGAATCAATACTCCTTGCCATTACAACCGTACCACCTGCGCTTTCCTCTGCGTTCGCGGCTTTCTCTCCCTGGTTCTCTGTCCCGGTCCCCGAACTGTCCCCTGATGAACCACAACCCGCAAGAGACATCGCCGCAACAACACCTGCCATCAGCAACGCTGTAAATCTTTTCCTCAACATATTTTCTCCTTTCCTAAATCCACCATTTCTTTCCGGTCCCGAATCCTTCGCTTCTCTTTCCCGCACCGCACCGGCACAGGATCTCTTAAGTTCTGCTTCTTGACCACTGCCGTCTATCATATCCTGTTCAGTTTGTGAATTACATGAAGATTGTGTAAAACCTTTGTATATTTTCTACTTTTTTACAATCATTATCTTTAATATAGTCAAGTATACAAAAAAGACACTGCCTGCAAAACTCAGAGAATTGATTAAACTCCTTTGAGTTTTGCAGGCAGTGTCTTATGCCCGGACATTTCATAATTCCGTAGAAAAATTACAGATTTTCTGTTTACACTTCCATCCCAAGCGTCGCCATCATGACAGCCTTGATCGTATGCATGCGGTTCTCCGCCTCGTCAAACACTTTGGACTGCGGGGATTC
>CALWDN010000021.1 GCA_944376685.1 uncultured Mediterraneibacter sp.
GACGTCTGAGCGGAAGAAAAGAAGACCAGTGCGCCTGAGACAAAAGACCCGACGAGTAAGCGAAGCTTACAAAGGTCGGGTCAATTTGTCGAAGGCATAGGGCGGGCGCCCTACAGCGAGAAGAAGCCCGAAGGGCGGAATCGAGCTGACGTCTGAGCGGAAGAAAAGAAGACCAGTGCGCCTGAGACAAAAGACCCGACGAGTAAGCGAAGCTTACAAAGGTCTGGCAATTTCTCTCTGCCTGTGCTATCATATGAAAAAGCATTATATTTCCGGCATGTCTGATTCTAAGGCGGCATCAGCCGCATCCATTATTCTGTAACATTCAGGAAAATCTCAATGCTTTTAATTCCCTATTAACAGCAGAGAGATTCGCGGATGCGGTTTTATTCAAGAAGGCGGTCAGAGCAGTCTCTTTGCACCACATTATCAAAAGGAGGCTGTGCTTATGACCAATGCCAACACAAATGATTCATTAACTGTCAACCGGACATTCAAATCCACGCTGTTCATCATGCTGTTCGCGGACCGGAAGAACCTGCTGGAGCTGTATAATGCCATTACAGGTAAACATTACGCGGATCCGGAGCTTCTGGAGATCAATACACTGGAGAATGCGATCTACATGTCGATGAAGAATGACGTTTCATTCCTGATCGACGGCAGGCTCTCGCTGTATGAACATCAGTCCACGAAGAATCCGAATCTTCCCCTGCGGTTCTTACTTTATATTTCGCATCTGTATTCCAGGCTTACCGTCAAAGCGAATCTTTACGGTGAGACGATCGTGCGGATCCCGGCACCGGAGTTTATTATTTTCTATAATGGGAAGGATGAAATGCCGGAACGTCAGCTGTTGAAACTGTCGGATATGTACAGTGTGAAGGAGAAAAGACCGAAACTGGAGCTGGAAGCCACGCTTCTGAATATATCCGGGACCAATAACCGGAAACTGAAGGAAGCCTGCAGGACGCTGAGGGATTATGCAATCTACACGGATAAGATCCGGACGTATACGGAAACGATGGAACTTCCGGAAGCGGTGGACCGCGCGATCAATGAGTGTATTAAGGAAGATGTGTTAAGAAACTTCCTGATGGAGTACAAAGCGGAGGCGAGAGCGATGAGTATATTTGAATATGATCAGGAGCGGCACATGCAGCAGGAGCGCGAAGCCGGGATTGAGAAGGGAAGACGTATTGGACTCGCAGAAGGGGAAGAACAGCTGCTGCGCAGGCAGGTGCAGAAGAAACTGGCTAAAGGCATGAATATTGCCGATATTGCGGAGGCTCTGGAAGAGACGGAGGAGCGGATCCGGGAGATCGTTGCCATGGATTCGTACGAGAAAGCAAAATAGAATATGAAAGAATCTGATCCAGAAACAAGTGCTGCCGTACTAAATAATTAGTGCGGCAGCACTTGTTTTAGGGTGCGCCTGGCGGCGCACGTTTCTGACGGGTGAAAGTTCCCTGGCCATACTAAAAGTTATGAAAATACTGTGAAACTCCCTCAAAGTTTAAATTCAGTTTAAATAACCGTCATAAAATATCTGATGGAAACAGCGTCAGTGTGCAAGGTGCAACACGCTGACTTTTCAGAAAGGAGAAGGAAATGATAGAAGTCAATAATCTGACTAAATTTTACGGCGACCACAAGGCTGTGGACAATATCAGTTTCTCCGTCAAGGACGGCACGGTCTGCGGGTTCTGCGGGCCGAATGGCGCCGGAAAATCAACGACCATGAACATTATGACGGGCTGCCTCTCGGCCACGTCAGGCACGGTGACCATCGGCGGATACGACATCTTCGAGCATCCCATGGAAGCGAAGAAGCTGATCGGCTACCTGCCGGAGCAGCCGCCCCTCTATCTGGAGGAGACGCCGCGGGAGTATCTGAGATTTATCGCGGAGGCGAAGAAGGTGCCGCGGGAGCGGCTGGCGGACGAGGTTGAGCGGGTCATGAAAGAGACCCAGATCAGCGATGTGGCGGACCGGCTCATTAAAAATCTGTCCAAGGGATATAAGCAGCGTGTCGGGATCGCCCAGACGCTCCTGGGCAGTCCGAAGGTCATTATCCTGGATGAACCCACCGTAGGACTCGACCCGATCCAGGTGGTGGAGATCCGCGACCTGATCAAGAACCTCGGGAAACGGCACACGGTTATCCTGAGCAGCCACATCCTGTCGGAGGTCCAGCAGATGTGCGATGAGATCATCATTATCGCGAAAGGGAGGCTGATCGCATACGATACGACCGATAATCTGGAGAAGCAGCTCCAGCCGAAAGTAATGCTGGAGATTCAGACCGATGCGACAAAAGAAGAGAGCGAAGGCGTGCTCGGCCAGATCGAAGGCATCGAGAACGCGGAGTATTCCGAGGAAGACGGACTTCTGAAAGTGCTGATCACCACGGTTCCGGACAGAGAACTGGAAATCCGGAAGCTCCTTTCCAGGAAATTCGCGGCCATCGACCGGGCGGTGCTGAAGAACGATAAAGTGAAGGCTAATCTGGAAGAGATCTTTATCGAGCTGACCCACGCCGAACCGGAGACGCATGAAGAGAAGAGAGAGGGGGATGAGCCATGACCGCGGTATTCCGGCATGAACTGCGCATGATGTTTTCAAGTCTTACCGCCTATGTATACGGGATGTTCTCCCTGCTGGCGGTTGCGATCTATATGATGTACTACAACCTGAGCGTCGGCTACGCGAACTTTGAGTATGCCCTTGCAGGCGCGTCCTTCGCGCTGCTGATCATGATCCCGATCATTACCATGCGGATCATCGCGGAGGAGAAGAAGCAGAAGACAGACCAGCTGCTCTACTCCCTGCCGATCTCAACGACACAGGTGGTGGTCGGCAAGTTCCTGGCTGTATTCATGACGTCGGTGATCCCGCTGGTCATCGTGTCCGTTTACCCGATCATCCTGAAGAATTACGGGAACCTGTATCTTCCGACGGCCTTCGGCGCGATGTTCGGCTATATCATGCTGACGGCGGCGCTTCTGTCCATCGGGATCTTTATCTCCTCGATCACGGAGTCCCAGCCGATGGCGGCGGGGATCTGCTTCGCGGCGATGGTCCTGAACTACTACATGGTCACGCTGGCGGAATATGCCCTGTCATCGGCCTACGGTTCCTTTGTGGCGCTGCTTGTCATTGAAGTGCTCCTGGCCCTTCTGGTCCGGCATATGACCGGAAATGACCTTCTGGCGGAAGGACTCGGCGGTGTGGCCATGGTGGCGACGGTTGCCGCATATATCTATAACAGCGACTGGTTTGAAGGACTGTTCCCGGCCATACTGGAGAAACTCTCTGTCTATGAACGGTTCTATGAGTTCGTGGACGGTGTGTTTGACTACACCCATGTGGTGTACTTTATCAGTGTGATCGTATTTTTCCTGTTTTTAACAGTCCAGTCACTTGAGAAAAGGAGATATAACTGATGAAAGAACGATTCAAAAAATATATGGCGGAGATCCGGGCCCAGTTCGGGACGCGCTCCAGCAAGGTCGGAAGCTACAGCTTTATCCTGACGGCCGTGGTGCTGGCGATTCTGATCACCGTCAATTTTGCGCTCAGTTTCCTGCCGGACAGCTATGCCCAGGCGGATCTTACGGCCAATCAGCTTTATTCCATCTCCAGCCAGTCCAAGGTCATGTTAAGTTCGCTGGAGGATGACATTACGATCTACTGGATCGTGGCGGCCGGCCAGGAAGATGAATATGTGGAAAAGCTTCTCCACAATTATGAGGATTACAGCAGCAAGGTGAAGGTGGAAAAGAAGGATCCGGACCTGAACCCGGATTTCACCAATGCCTATACCGATGAAGAGATCTACAACAATTCGGTCATCGTAGAGTGCGGGGACCGGTACCGCTACATCAGTTACGAAGAAATGTATGAAGTCAGCAGCACGGATTACTATTCCATGTATTCCAGTGCGGATGAATTCTCCGGCGAGAAGCTGATCACTTCGGCGATCTCCTACTGCACGACGGAGGAACTGCCGGTTGTCCATGTGCTGGAAGGCCACGGTGAGGCGGAACTGTCGACGGGTTTCGCGGACGCCATCGAGACTGACAATCTGGAGACGGAGAGCCTTTCCCTTCTGAACGGGGAGTCAGTCCCGGAAGATGTGGAGTGCATCCTTATTAATGCGCCGTCCACGGATATTTCAGAGGAAGAAAAAGACATGCTGATCGACTTCCTGGAAGGCGGCGGAAGAGTGCTGATCTTAAGCGGCACCAACACGGAAGACGAACTGCCGAACCTGAAGGCGGTTGCAGAGTACTATGGGATTTCCGTTCTTGAAGGCGTGGTCGTGGAAGAAAGCACAGACCATTATATTTTCAACATGCCGGTCATCCTGATGCCGGAGATGGGATCCAGCGACATTACGGATCCGCTGATCAACGACAACTATCATGTGATCATGCCGGTGGCGAAAGCGCTGGATGTATCCGAACCGGACGGCGATGTGACGGTAACGCCCCTTCTGACGTCCTCAGAGAATTCATTCCTCAAGGCGGACGGTTATAACATCGAGACCTATGAGAAAGAAGACGGGGATACGCAGGGCCCGCTGACGCTGGCAGCGCTGGCGACGAAGGATATCGACGACGGGAACCAGATGCAGTTTGTCTGGATCGCATCTTCCGTCCTGCTTGACGAAGCGTACAATCAGTACTCCTCAGATGCGAATGAAGACTTCGTGCTCAACGCACTGGAAATGATGTGCGGGAAGGATGACAGCGTATCCGTCCGCTCCAAGAGCCTGACAAATGAGTACCTGACGGTCAGCACAAGTTCGGCTTCGCTTATCAAGGTTGTAACGATCGGCGTGATCCCGGCCATCTATCTGATCGTCGGCATCGGAGTCGTTGTAAGGAGGAAACGCAGATGAGAAGAGAACGGAAACTGATGATCCTGACCGGCGTCCTGGTGGTCTGCGCTGCCGGGGCCTTCGGGATATCCCGGATCGACTTTGAGGAGAAGATGACCGGGACGGAGACGACGATCGTGGATGCGGACAGTGCGGACATTACGTACCTCTCATGGAACTATGAGGATGACCAGCTGGCGTTTACCCGTGAGGACGGCACCTGGACCTATGAGCCGGACGCGAAGATGTCCGTGGATCAGGATCTGCTGGACGGGATCGCGGAAAATCTTTCCGACATCGTTTCGGATAAAAAAGTAGAGGAAGTCCAGAGCCTGGGGGTCTACGGCTTAAGCGACCCGGCCTGTAACATTACCATCAAAACGGCGGACGATACGTGGGAGATCGCGGTGGGCGACGAGACATTTTCGGATGGGGAAGTGTACATTTCCAACGGAGACGGCTATGTGTACCTGACGGACTCCGGACTTATCGACGACATCTCCTACACGTTGCTCGACTGTGTGCAGAAAGAAGAGATCCCGCAGATGGCGTCCATCTCAGAAGTCAAAATCGTGAACGAAGGCACGGCGGATATCATCTATAAGGAAAATGCCGGATACTGCTATAGTGACGCCTACCTGTATTATCTGAAAGACGGGGATGCGTACCGGAATCTGGATAATGTGGATACAGGCAATACATTTACCACACTGTCAGAATTTACATGGACAGACTGCGTGGATTACTATGCGGACGATTCGGAACTGGAGTCTTATGGTCTGAAAGAGCCGGCAGCCACGGTGTCGATTACGTATAAACCGATGGAAGAGGATGCGGACAGTTCGGAAGATGGTTCAGAAGATGGTTCGGATGATGCGGAGGCGGCAGATGATGCAGAAGATCAGATATTTGAATACGAGGTCGGGACATCAGATAACGCATACTATGCCAAGCTTGTGGATTCCAACATCGTGTATACCATCAGCGAAGAGGTCTACAGTGCGGCTGTGAATGCATCCTATGAGAAACTGAAACCGGATGAAGTGATCCTGCTTGACTGGGATACGGTGGACAGCATCGAGATGGAACTTGACGGAAATGTGTATACTGTTGATCTTGAAAAAGACGGGGACGATGCATACAAATATACGCTGAATGGTGCGGAGGTTGAATTCGATGATGTTCTGGATCAGATTCTGAATATTACAGCGGCAGTGGACAGCGCCGATGATGAAGAAGACGATCTGCCGGATGAAGAACCGGCGCTCAACGGAAACAAGTCCGAACTGAAGCTTACCTTCCACCGCAACACGGATGAGTATCAGACCGTGGAACTGGAATTCTACCAGTATGACGGCTCGCACTGCATCTCTGTCCTGGATGGCGATGAAATGAACTATACAGACCGGTCGCCTGTGATCGATCTGAAAGAGGCGATCAATTCCGTCATCCTGGACAGTGAAAGCGGGGAATAAAGAATAAGGGTGCAGGGATTCAATCCTGCACCCTTATCTGCGCTTTGTATCCAAGCCCCCGGATGGTGATGATCTGAAAGTCCGGATTATTTTCAAAATGGTTCCTCAGACGGTTGATATGTACGCTGACAGTGGCCTCCATGGACTCTGTGGCCGGACCCCATATATCATCCAGAAGCTGGATCCGGGTGAAGATCTTATTGGGATAGGAGAGCAGTTTATAGAGAAGCAGGAATTCTTTCGGCGGCAGGGTGATCGTGTGGTGATCCCGCTGAACAGTCAGAGCGTCATAGTCCAGCACAGTTTCCCCGACTGTAAGGCGGTGGTCCGACGCGATCCGGGCCCGCCTTAACAGAGCGCGGATCCGGAGAAGAAGTTCTTCCTCGTCAAAAGGTTTCGTCATATAGTCGTCCGTTCCGGCCAGAAAGCCGTGCTTGATATTATCCGGAAGCTGCCGGGCGGAAAGCATGAGGATCGGCAGGTCGTAGCGGCAGTCCCGCAGCAGCCTTGTGAATTCATAACCGTCCATGCCGGGCATCATAACGTCCACGATCAGAAGATCGAACGGGAGCTCCTTTATCAGTTTCAGAGCTTCGCCGGCTGAAGAAGCACAGCAGGGCGTGTATCCGGCGTCAGAAAGGAGCGCGCTCAGGTAATGCCGGGTGTGTTTATCATCGTCTGTAATAAGGATCTGGAACATAGAATCCCTCCATTCTTGTTTGCCGGTCAGCCGCTGACCGGTTTTTCTGTGAAAATCGTATCAGTGAATCGTGACCATTCTGTTTCGGCGGGGCGGTTTTCACAGATATTTCATAAAATATAAATTTCGGGCCTCGTTAAAATATATGGATTTGATATAGAAACTTCCGGGAACTTGTGCTAGTATATATCCAAAGCATTATATTTCTGGCAGTTTCTGTGCGGCATCTGCCGCGTCTGATATCTTGGAGAAGATCTAAAAGAAATCTCAATGCTTTTGTTTCCCATTTTCATAAAGCAGAGAGATGTTGATTGAAGATGCTGTGGAGCGTGCGGTTGCAGAGTGTATCCGGGAGGGAATCCTTGAAGATTTTTTGCGGAAGAATCGTGCGGAGGCAAAGCGTATGAGTATTTATGAATATGATCAGGCGAGACATATCCGGCAGGAGCGTGAAGAAGCATGGGAAGACGGAAAGAATGAGGGGCGGCAGGAAAACCAGCGGATTGTAGCCATTAATCTTGCCCAAATGGGTATGTCGATAGAGAAGATAGCTCAGGCAATAGAGATAGATATGTCTACAGTGGAACAATGGCTTTCTGATGAACAATAGAATTGTATTAGCAGAGAAAGGATCAAAACCATGGGTTTTACGCATTTTGATGAAAACGGCAAAGCGGTTATGGTGGATGTGACCGCCAAGTCCGAGACGGAGCGGGAGGCCACAGCCACCGGCCGGATCGTGGTGAACCGGGAGGTGTTCCAGGCGATCAAAGCGGGCACGGCCGCCAAGGGCGATGTGCTCGGCGTTGCGGCCACAGCCGGGATCATGGGTGCGAAGCGTACTTCGGATCTGATCCCCATGTGCCATATCCTGCCGATCACGAACTGCAGGATCCATTTTGACATGGACCCGGATGCGTGCGCGATCTACTGTGAGTGTACGGTAAAAGTGACCGGGAAGACCGGCGTGGAGATGGAAGCGCTGACTGGCGTGAGCGTGGCCCTGCTTACGGTCTATGACATGTGCAAGGCCATGGATAAGACGATGGAGATCGGAGAGATCTACTTGGTAAAGAAGACTGGCGGAAAGAGCGGAAATGTATATAACGAGAAGAAACGGGAACTTGACCTTTTATAGAAAACAGCGCGGGCCTGTGGACCGGTCCGGGAAAGAAAGGATAACGGTGGGATTATGCCGGAATACAGATGGAAAGCAGCGGTCGTAACTCTTAGCGACAAGGGGTATGCCGGGGAGCGGGAAGACAAAAGCGGCCCCCTCGTCTGCGAGATGATCGGGGCGGCCGGATACGATGTGCAGGAAATGATCCTGCTTCCGGATGAATGTGAAGAAATTAAAAAGTGTCTTCTGAGACTCTGTGACGAAGATAAAATGGATATTGTATTTACGACCGGAGGGACCGGATTTGCCCCGCGGGACTGCACGCCTGAAGCGACGCTGGCTGTGGCCGACCGGAATGCGCCGGGGATCGCGGAGGCCATGCGGGCGGCGTCCATGAAGATCACGCCGAGGGCCATGCTGAGCAGAGGCGCATCCGTGATCCGGGGACAGACGCTGATCATTAATCTGCCGGGCAGCCCGAAGGCGGTGCGGGAGAATCTGGAAGCCATCCTGCCTTCACTGGATCACGGCCTTGTGATTCTGACCGGGCGCGGCGGGGAGTGCGGACAATGACAGATCAGTTTGGCAGAACCATTAACTATATGAGAGTATCTGTGACGGACCGGTGCAATCTCCGGTGCGTGTACTGCATGCCGCCCGAAGGGGTTCCCTGTCTGAGCCACCGGGATATCCTGACATATGATGAGATCACCCGGGTCTGCAGGATCGGCGCCGGGCTGGGGATCAGCCGGATCAAGCTGACCGGAGGGGAACCGCTGGTGCGCCGCGGACTGCCTGACCTGCTGGGGATGATCCGGCAGATCCCGGGGATTGAACAGGTTACGCTCACGACAAATGGTATATTATTAAAAGATAAAATAAATGAATTAGTTTCTAAAGGACTTAGTATAGTTAACATCAGTATTGACAGCCTTAACCCGGTCCGGTATGGGGAAATCACCCGGGGCGGCCGTCTTGAAGAGGCGCTTGCAGGTCTTGAGGCGGCGCTGTCCTGTACAGGACTGGGCGTCAGGGTCAACTGCGTCCCGATGCAGGAGACGCCGCCGGAAGATATCATCGGGCTGGCATCTCTGGCAAAAGACCGGGAACTGGACGTCCGTTTCATCGAAATGATGCCGATCGGCCTGGGAAAGAATTTTGGCATGATCAGCGGAAGCCGGATACGGGACCTTTTGGAAGAACGGTTCGGGAGCGCCGGTCTGTGTTCTGAGAACAGTGGAAACGGGCCGGCAGTCTATGTGCGTTTCCCTGGCTTCAGGGGGCGGATCGGGTTTATTGACGCTCTGTCCCATCAGTTCTGCGGTACATGCAACCGGGTCCGGCTGACGTCGGAGGGCTATCTGAAATCCTGCCTTCAGTATGAAACAGGCGTGGATCTGAGACGGCTTCTGAGAAACGGCGCGGCAGATGATGAACTGAAAAATGAGATGCTGAAAGCGATCCATGAGAAGCCTGCCTGCCACCAGTTTGCCGGAAAAGGGGAAGCGGGCGGATCAGGAGGACAGATATTAGAGACGAGAGATATGTCGCAGATCGGAGGATGAAGATGGGAACAGTGGTCGCTGTCTGCACAAGCCCGGCCAAGGGCACGCAGAAGACAGATGTGAAAGAAGCGGTTTTTATAGAGGATTTCGGGATCGAGGGCGACGCCCATGCGGGAAAGTGGCACCGCCAGGTAAGCCTTTTATCCTATGATAAGATCCGGGCATTTCAGGAAAGAGGCGCACGGGTCAGTCACGGGGCATTCGGGGAAAATCTGGTTGTTGAGGGGATTGATTTCCGGACGCTTCCCGTGGGTACAAAGCTTGAATGCGGTGATGTGGTACTGGAGATCACCCAGATCGGAAAGGAATGCCATCACGGCTGCCGGATATTCCAGGAGATGGGGGAATGCATCATGCCCCGGGAAGGCGTCTTCGCGAGAGTGATCCGGGGCGGTGTGATCCGCTCAGGCGACGTGATGCGGGTGGAAAACAATGAAATGGATTAAAAAATTAATCCCGGTGCTGCTTGTACTCATTGTCGCCGGGATCTTTGTATTTGATTATTTTGCAGACCGCAGAAGCGATACTAAGGAGACGGCGGCAGAAGCTGCGGATGACACAGCCGGCCAGGAGGAAACATACGTGTTCTTTGATGTGGAAGGCAATGTCTACAATGCGCCGCTCCTCGGGGACGTTCCGGAATGCACATATGATCCCGGCTGCCTTGTGACGGACGAAAAGACCGGATACAAGCATTATACAGACGAAGAGGATCATGTGACGGCCAGGCCCGGCATAGATGTTTCCGAATTCCAGGGCGAAGAGATCGACTGGAAGAAAGTCAGGGATGCAGGATTTGAGTTTGTGATCCTGCGGATTGGATACCGGGCATACGGCGAGAGCGGCGCCCTTGTCCTGGATGCCATGTATGAGAAAAATGTGAAAGCCGCACTTGATGCGGGACTGGAAGTCGGTGTATACTTTTTCTCTCAGGCCATAACAGAGGATGAAGCACAGGAAGAGGCGCAGTTCGTGCTGGATCATATCCGGCCCTACAATATTACCGGGCCGGTGGTGTATGACACGGAAGAGATCAAGTGGGACACTTACCGCGCAGAAGATAATACGTCTGAAGAATATACAAAGTACTGCAGGGTATTCTGCGACGCAGTGGAGGCGGCCGGCTATGAGCCGATGATCTACTGCAATATGAAATGGATGGCATTTACCCTTGATATGGAGGAACTGGCGGGATATGATTTCTGGTATGCGGATTATTATGACGTACCCCAGTGCCCGTATGATTATAAAATATGGCAGTACAGCGAGACCGGCGTTGTGCCCGGGATCAACGGAAATGTAGATCTGAATCTGTGGTTTCAGGAAGGAGAATAAACGATGAAATGGTATAAGTACCGTCTGAAAACAACGACTGAGGCAGAAGATATCGTCAGCAGCATGCTGGCGGATCTCGGCATCGAAGGGGTGGAGATCGAGGACAGGATCCCGCTCACGCAGAAAGACAAGGAGCAGATGTTCGTGGACATCCTGCCGGAGACAGAGCCGGATGACGGCGTGGCATATCTCAGCTTTTACCTGGAGCCGGAAGCGGACCGGGAGAAAGTCCTGGCGGACGTGCGCAGGGAGCTTGAAGAAATGTCTTCCTATGTGAATGTCGGGGAATGCCTCATTGAGGAATCCCAGACAGAAGATGTGGACTGGGTGAACAACTGGAAGCAGTACTTCCACCAGTTCTATGTGGATGACATCCTGATTATCCCTTCCTGGGAGGATGTGAAACCTGAAGACAGCGATAAAATGGTGATCCACATCGATCCGGGCACGGCCTTCGGGACCGGCATGCATGAGACCACACAGCTGTGCATCCGGCAGATACGCAAATACGTGACGGACCAGACAAAGATCCTGGATGTGGGATGCGGAAGCGGCATCCTCGGAATGCTCGCGCTCAAGTTCGGAGCGGCGTATTCCGTGGGCACGGACCTGGATCCATGCGCCATCGAGGCGACCTGTGAAAATATGGAAGTGAACGGGATCCCGAAAGACCGGTATGAGGTCATGATCGGCAACATCATTGACGATAAAAATATTCAGGACAAAGTCGGATATGGCTGCTATGACATTGTCGCGGCAAATATCCTGGCGGATGTGCTGGTGGAACTGACCCCGGTGGTCGTAAACCAGATGAAGCCCGGCGGGATCTACATTACCAGCGGGATCATTGATGAGAAGGAACAGACGGTGGTGGACGCCGTGACAGCGGCGGGCCTGGAAGTCTTAAGCGTCACATACCAGGGTGAATGGGTCTGTGTGACGGCCAGAAAGCCGGAGTGATTACAGAAAGAGTAAGGGACGATCATGCAGCAGTTTTTTGCAGAACCTTCCATGATCAGGGAGGGACGGGTCTGTCTGGAAGGCCCGGATGTCAATCATATGAAAAATGTTCTCCGGATGAAGCCGGGCGAAGAGGTCCGCATCAGTGACGGATGCGGCAGGGCATGGCTGTGCGGCATCCAGTCCTATGAGGGGAAGACCGCGGTGCTGGACATCCTGAAAGAGCTGGATGCGGATACGGAGCTTCCGGCCAGGATCTGGCTGTTCCAGGGGCTTCCCAAAGGCGACAAGATGGAGCTGATCGTGCAGAAAGCGGTGGAGCTGGGCGCGTATGCGGTCGTCCCCTTTTCGGCGAAACGGTCGGTGGTCCGGCTGGACGAGAAGAAATCGGAAAAAAAGCGGGAGCGCTGGCAGGCTGTGGCCAAAGGTGCGGCGGAGCAGTCCGGCCGGGAGATCATCCCGGAGGTCCATCCGTCCCGGAGTTTCAAAGAGGCGCTTGATATGGCGGCGGATCTCGATGTGGTCCTGATCCCCTATGAGCGGGAAGAAGGGATGGACGGGATGATCCGGGCAGTCCGCGGCATCAGACCGGGGCAGTCCGTCGGCATCTTTATCGGGCCGGAGGGCGGATTCGAGGAAGAGGAAGTGCGTAAGGCCATAGAGCAGGGCGCGCTGCCGGTGTCGCTCGGGAAACGGATCCTCCGGACGGAGACGGCCGGGCTTGCAATGCTGTCCATCCTGATGTATCATCTGGAGTGCGAAAGTCATATTTTATAAAATAGAACAGTTTTGAGAGAAGGCAGTTAATATGGAAGTATATTTGGACAATTCCGCTACGACGATGTGCTATCCGGAAGTGGGGGAACTGGTATATAACGTGATGTGCCGGGACTACGGTAATCCGTCCTCCATGCACCGCAAAGGCGTGCAGGCGGAGCATTATATCCGGGAGGCGAAAGAGACGATCAGCCGGCTTCTGAAAGTAAATGCAAAAGAGATCTTCTTCACGTCAGGCGGCACTGAGAGCGACAACCTGGCGCTCATCGGCTGCGCCCGCGCCAACCGTCGGAACGGGAATCATCTGATCACATCTTCGGTGGAGCATCCGGCGATCCTGAATACGATGCGTTACCTGGAAGAAGAGGAAGGGTTCCGTGTCACTTACCTTCCGGTGGACGAATACGGAAGGATCCGGCTTGAGGCGCTGAAGGAAGCCCTCTGCCCGGAGACGATCCTGGTTTCCATAATGTACGTGAACAATGAGCTGGGAACCGTCCAGCCGGTGCAGGAGGCGGCGCGCATGGTAAAGCAGTACAAACCGTCCATCCTGTTCCACACGGATGCGGTCCAGGGATACGGGAAGTACCGGATCTGGCCGAAGCGCATGGGGATCGACCTCCTGACGGCGAGCGGGCATAAGATCCACGGCCCGAAAGGGGTGGGCTTCCTGTATATCGACAGCCGGGTGAAGATCCGCCCGATCGTCTTCGGCGGCGGGCAGCAGAAGGACATCCGATCCGGAACGGAGAATGTGCCCGGCATCGCGGGGCTCGGCCTTGCCTCGAAAATGATCTATCAGGATCTGGACCGGAAGAACGAGGCCATGCGGCAGCTGAAAGCCCGTTTCCTTGAGGGAATATCGAAAATCGGACACACGAAGGTCCACGGCTTTACGGATGAGAACAGCGCGCCCCATATCATAAGCGTTGGATTCGCGGGCGTGCGGAGCGAAGTCCTGCTTCACGCGCTGGAGGATAAAGGGATCTGCGTATCATCGGGTTCAGCCTGCGCATCCAATCATCCGGCGGTGAGCGGGGTGCTTAAGGGCATCGGGGCGTCAGGAGAATATCTGGAGTCCACTCTCCGGTTCAGCATGTCGGAGTTTACGACGAAAGAAGAAATTGACTATACACTGGAAACACTATATAATTGTATACCGATGCTTCGGAGATTTACGAGGCGCTAGCGCGGTAGAGATAAAAGGAGAGAACCATGAGATTTCATTCATTTCTGATAAAATACGGAGAGATCGGGATCAAGGGCAAGAACCGGTATATGTTTGAGGATGCGCTTGTCAGACAGATCCGCTACGCACTGAAGGATGTGGACGGCGAATTCCTCGTGCATAAATGCCACGGGCGCGTGTATGTGGACTGCAGCGGCGAGTATGATTTTGAAGGCGCGGCGGAAAGCCTGCAGAAAGTGTTCGGCATCGTGGGGATCTGCCCGGTGGTGCGCAAACCGGTGCAGGAGATCTGTGAACTCCGCAAAGACATCGTGGCCTATGTGGGCCAGATGTATCCGGAAGGCAACAAGACATTCAAGGTGGAGGCGAGACGGGCGAACAAGCGGTATCCGCTCAACTCCATGGAGATCAACTGCGAACTGGGCGAGGCGGTCCTGGAAGCCTACCCGGAGATGCGCGTGGATGTGCATGACCCGGATGTCAGGCTGAATGTGGAGATCCGGGAGGAAGTCTATATCTATTCCGAGATCATCCCGGGACCGGGCGGCATGCCGGTCGGAACGAACGGCAGCGCCATGCTGCTCCTTTCCGGCGGGATCGACAGTCCGGTGGCCGGCTACATGATCGCCAAGCGGGGCGTGGAGATCGAGGCGGTTTACTTCCATGCGCCGCCGTATACGAGCGAGCGCGCCAAGGAGAAGGTGGTGGATCTGGCAAGGCTTGTATCCGCTTATGCAGGACCGATCAAACTGCACATTGTAAACTTCACGGATATCCAGCTTTATATCTATGAAAAATGCCCCCATGACGAGCTGACGATCATCATGCGCAGATATATGATGCGGATCGCGGAACATTTCGCAAAGGAGGACGGATGCCTTGGACTGATCACGGGTGAGAGCATCGGGCAGGTGGCGAGCCAGACCATGCAGAGCCTGGCGGCGACCAATGCCGTGTGCACCCTGCCGGTATACCGTCCGCTGATCGGATTTGACAAGAAAGAGATCGTGGAGATCTCGGAAAAGATCGACACGTATGAAGTTTCCATCCAGCCTTATGAGGACTGCTGCACGATCTTTGTGGCGAAGCATCCGGTGACTAAACCGAATGTGGAGCGGATCGCGAAGTCGGAGCTGAACCTGACGGAGAAGATCGATGAGATGGTAAGGACGGCGGTGGAAACTGCAGAAGTGATCACGGTCGGGAAATAAAGCAATGAAAAAAAGCTGCCTCATAACTGAGACAGCTTTCTGTATGGACAATAATTATTTGATGATGTAAGAATCAAGCGCAGCGAGGATCTCATCTACATTGTCGTCTGCATGGATGTTCAGGTCGATCGGTTTGGAAAGATCCAGGCTGAAGATTCCCATGATTGACTTAGCATCGATAACGTATCTTCCGGATACTAAATCGAAATCATTGTCATACTTTGTGATCTCGTTCACAAAAGATTTTACTTTGTCGATTGAGTTTAATGAAATCTGTACAGTTTTCATTTTTTGTCCCTCCTTGAATCATACAATAAAAATAAGCATGGGTTTTCTGAACCCTACGTCTATTCTAAGAGATGCATTGTTAAAAGTCAAGAAACAATAGAGGAAAAATGAGGTAAATTTGATGGGTAAAAAAGCTGCTCTGCACAATCTGGGGTGCAAGGTAAACGCATATGAAACAGAGGCAATGCAGGAAATGCTTGAGAAAGCAGGATACGAGATCGTTCCTTTTAAGGAAGGGGCGGACGTCTATGTCATCAACACCTGTACCGTGACAAATATCGCAGACCGGAAATCCCGGCAGATGCTGCACCGGGCGCGGAAGATGAACCCGGATGCCGTCGTCGTGGCGGCGGGCTGCTATGTCCAGGCGCAGGACGGGAAAGGCCAGGACCCGTGTATTGACATTGTGCTCGGGAATAACCATAAAAAAGACCTGGTGCGGATCCTGGATGAATACGCGGCAGAGCGCGCTTCCGCTGCGGAGATCGAAGACATCAGCCGCACCCGCGAATATGAATCCCTGCACCTTACGAAGCCGGGAGACCATACGAGGGCATATATCAAAGTCCAGGACGGATGCAATCAGTTCTGTACTTACTGCATCATTCCCTATGCCCGGGGCCGGGTGCGCAGCCGGGCGCTGGATGATGTCCTGCGCGAGGTGCGCGAACTGGCGGAAGGCGGCTATAAGGAAGTCGTCCTGACGGGGATCCACCTGAGTTCCTACGGGATCGATTTTGACCGGGAACGGCATCTCCTGGAGCTGATCCGGGCGGTCCGTGGGGTGGACGGCATTGAGCGTATCCGGCTCGGGTCCCTGGAGCCTGGGATCATTACAGAGGAGTTTGCACAGGAACTGAGCCGGATACCGGAGATCTGCCCGCATTTCCATCTTTCCCTGCAGAGCGGGTGCGACGCGACGCTTAAGCGGATGAACCGCCGCTATACAAGCGCGGAATATGCTGAAAAATGCAGGATCCTCAGGAAGTATTTTGATGACCCGGCCCTTACGACGGATGTGATCGTGGGATTCCCGGGGGAGACGGAAGAAGAATTTAAAGCGTCTTATGATTTTGTGGACAGTATTGATTTCTATGAGACGCACATTTTTAAATATTCCAGGCGCAGTGGGACGAAAGCGGCTGTCATGCCGGATCAGGTCAGCGAACAGGTAAAAGCGGACAGAAGCGCCGCCATGATCGCACTGGGCGAACGTAAGCGCGCAGCCTATGAGAAACGGTACGCCGGCCGGGAAGTGGAAGTGCTTGTCGAGGAAGAAGCGGTCAGGGACGGCCGCAGCATCCAGGTCGGGCATACGAAAGAATATATAAAGGTCGCCCTTGAAAACAGTGAAAATCTGAGAAACCGGATCGTAAAAATACGAATTGAAAACGATTCACAAATTATTCATTGAATTTTGCAGGCGAGTATATTAGAATGGTAAATAGGGATTTTAGTATTAAAATCTACAAAATAAGGAGGACGTTATGATGAGTGATCTTAGCAATACACAGTTCTTCCAGGTTGAGCCGGGGCCGCAGATCTCAGCAAAAGACATCTTAGAGATCGTGTTCAAGGCACTGAAGGAAAAAGGATATAATCCGGTCAATCAGATCGTGGGATACATTATGTCAGGCGATCCGACCTATATCACCAGCTATAACGGGGCAAGGAGCCTGGTTATGAAAGTGGAGCGGGACGAGCTCGTGGAAGAACTCTTAAAAGCGTATATCGAACATAATTCATGGGAATAATCTGTTATGAGGATCATGGGGCTTGATTACGGGACGAAGACCGTCGGAGTCGCAGTCAGCGACCCCCTCGGGATCACGGCCCAGGCGGTCGAGACGATCACCAGGAAAGAGGAAAACAAACTGAGAAAGACCTGTGCCCGGATCGAGGCGCTGATCGCTGAGTATGGCGTTGGCAGGATCGTTCTCGGATTTCCGAAACACATGAATAATGATATCGGGGAGCGTGCGGAAAAGTCGCTGGAATTCCGGGACATGCTGGAACGCCGCACCGGGCTGGAAGTCGTCATGTGGGATGAACGGCTGACGACGGCAGGTGCGGAGCGTGCGCTGATCGAGAGCGGGGTAAGGCGGGAAAACCGTAAAAAGCATATCGATCAGATCGCTGCGGTATTTATCCTGCAGGGATATCTGGACCTGCTCAGGATGAAGCAGGGGAATGCGGCGGAAAACGGACAGATATAAGGGGCGTTTTATATGGAAAAAGTAAGATTTACTTTTGCAGACGGCAGCGGGGCAGACGAGTTTTTTGTCCTTGAGGAGACAAAAGTCAACGGAAGTACATATCTTCTTGTTGCGGATTCGGAAGAGGATGAGGCGGAATGCCTGATCCTGAAAGAGTCAGGCGGCTCCGGCGCGGATGACAGGATGTTTGAGATCGTCGGAGATGATACGGAACTGGCGGCTGTTTCAAAAGTATTTGAGGAACTGCTTGAAGATGTCAACATAGAAATGTAGGATCTGACGGATCTTTACATATAGATTTACTTTACTGCGGGGAGAAGAAAGAACACGCATGGAACAGAATGGGTCGGAGAAACTGCTCAGAGAAAAACTTCGTGAAAAGGGTCTGAAAGTCACGCGTCAGAGGATCCTTGTGCTTTCTGTCCTTGAACAGAACTGCGGGTCCCATATGACGGCTGAAGAAGTGTACGGACAGGTTTCTGAGGATTATCCTGAGATCGGCCTTGCCACAGTATACCGTACGCTTCAGCTTCTTCTGGAGATGCAGCTCGTGGACCGGATCAATCTGGATGACGGATGTGTGAGGTATGAGATCGGACATTTGCTCAGAGGCAATGCAAAACACAACCACCATCATCTGATATGCAGATCATGCGGGAAAGTGATCCCGTTCGACGGAGATCTGCTCGAAGGACTGGAGCAGCACATCGAGGAGACGGCAGGTTTTCACGTGCAGGACCACGAAGTTAAGTTCTACGGACTGTGCCGTGAGTGTGTGAAAGCGCAGAAATGACAGGTGTTTTTAACAATAGCAGCTCAGGCAACTGCTGTTCTTTTTGTGCCCGGAAGTAATGTGAACGAAATAAATAAAAAACAATGGAGGTGTTTACCGGTTGAAGAAAGAAAAGAAAGGAAAACTACGGATCATCCCGCTGGGAGGCCTGGAGCAGATCGGCATGAACATTACCGCCTTCGAGTATGAAGACAGTATTGTGGTCGTAGACTGCGGGCTTGCATTCCCGGAGGATGATATGCTTGGGATCGACCTGGTGATCCCGGATGTGACATACCTGAAGGACAATGCTTCGAAACTGAAAGGATTTGTAATTACCCATGGACATGAGGACCATATCGGGGCGCTGCCTTATGTCTTAAAAGAGATCAATCTCCCCATCTATACGACGAAGCTTACGATGGGCATTATCGAAAACAAGTTAAAGGAACACAATCTGCTGCGGACGACGAGGCGCAAGGTCGTGCAGCACGGGCAGTCCATCAATCTCGGACAGTTCCGGATCGAATTTATCAAGACTAACCACAGCATCCAGGATGCGTCTGCGCTGGCGATCTATTCGCCGGCAGGCGTAGTCGTGCATACCGGGGACTTTAAGGTGGATTATACGCCGGTGTTCGGTGACGCCATCGATCTTCAGCGCTTTGCCGAGATCGGAAAGAAGGGCGTGCTCGCGCTGATGTCAGACAGTACGAATGCGGAACGCCGCGGCTTTACGCAGTCTGAGCGGACAGTCGGGATCACGTTTGACCACATTTTTGCAGAGCACCAGAATACCCGTCTGATCATTGCAACATTCGCGTCGAATGTGGACCGTGTGCAGCAGATCATAAATTCTGCATATAAATACGGCAGAAAAGTCGTGGTCGAAGGGCGGAGCATGGTGAATATCATTTCCACAGCTTCAGAGCTGGGGTATCTGAATGTGCCGGACAACACGCTGATCGAGATTGACGAGATGAAGAACTATCCGCCCGAGAAGATGGTCCTGATCACGACCGGCAGCCAGGGAGAGTCCATGGCCGCATTGTCGAGGATGGCAGCGGACGTGCACCGGAAGGTGACGATCCAGCCGAACGATACGATCATCTTCAGCTCCAACCCGATCCCGGGAAATGAGAAGTCCGTCTCCCGTGTGATCAATGAGCTTTCTGCAAAGGGCGCGGAAGTGATCTTCCAGGATACCCATGTATCGGGGCATGCCTGCCAGGAAGAGCTGAAACTGATCTACTCTCTGGTGAAGCCCAAATACGCGATCCCGGTGCACGGCGAGTACCGTCATCTGAAAGCGAACGCGGAAGTGGCGAAAAGCCTGGGCATCCCGAAAGAGAATATTTTTATTATCCAGTCCGGCGATGTGCTGGAGCTTGACGAAGAGTCTGCGAAGGTAGCGGACAAGGTACACACCGGCGCTGTGCTGGTAGACGGCCTTGGCGTGGGCGATGTGGGCAATATCGTTCTGCGTGACCGCCAGCATCTGGCGGAAGACGGCATTATAATCGTGGTGCTCACGCTCGAGCGCCGCACGAACCGCCTGCTTGCAGGCCCGGATATCGTATCCAGGGGATTCGTGTATGTGCGGGAGTCCGAGCAGCTGATGGAAGATGCGCGCCACGCGGTCTCCGATGCGCTTGACAAATGTCTGGGAAGCCGGCATACAGACTGGAATAAGATCAAGATGGTGATCCGTGACGCGATGAACGACTACATCTGGAAGAAGACTAAGAGGCGTCCGATGGTGATCCCGATCATAATGGATGTAGATGTATAAGACATTAAGAAAATATTTTAAACACAAAGAAACTTATTAATTACGGTGCACAGGGTTTACTCTGTGCACCTGCGTCGGTTAAAGGGGGTGCTGCATATGATCGTAGATGAACGGATCGTGACATTTATCAATTCACTGGATACAAAAAACAGCGAGCTTCTGGAGATAATTGAGAAAGAAGCACGCAGGGACGACGTGCCCATCATACGGCGTGAAATGCAGAGCTTCCTTAAAGTCCTGCTGATGCTGAAACGGCCGGTGAATATCCTGGAGGTAGGGACTGCGGTAGGGTTTTCGGCGCTGCTGATGAGTGAGTCTGTCCCGGCCGGATGCCGGATCACAACGATCGAGAATTACGAGAAGCGGATCCCGGTGGCAAGGGAGAATTTCCGCCGCGCCGGGAAAGAGGAACAGATCACCCTGATCGAGGGAGATGCGGCGGACGTCCTGAAAACACTTGAAGGCTCTTATGACTTTATATTTATGGATGCGGCAAAGGGACAGTATATCCACTTCCTGCCGGAGATCCTGCGTCTGCTCCCGCCGGGCGGCTGTCTGGTGTCGGATAATGTGATGCAGGATGGGGACGTGATCGAGTCCCGTTTCGCCGTGGAGCGGCGCAACCGGACGATCCACGCCAGGATGCGGGAATATCTCTATGAACTGAAGCACCATCCGGAACTGGAGACCTCAGTCATTCCTCTGGGAGACGGAGTGGCTGTAAGCGTAAAAAAAGATGGAAAGGAAACAGAACAATGAGCAGACACCCTGAACTGCTGGTTCCGGCAAGCAGCCTGGAAGTATTGAAAACAGCAGTCATATTCGGCGCTGACGCGGTCTATATCGGCGGCGAGGCTTTCGGCCTTCGTGCCAAAGCGAAAAATTTCTCCATGGAGGAGATGAAAGAAGGGATCCGCTTTGCCCATGAGCGGGGCGTGAAAGTCTATGTGACGGCCAATATCCTTGCGCATAATGAAGATCTGCCGGGCGTGCGGGAATATTTTGAAGAACTGAAAGAGATCCGGCCGGATGCGCTGATCATTGCGGATCCGGGCGTGTTCGATATCGCAAAAGAAGTCTGCCCGGAGATCGACCGCCATATCAGTACGCAGGCAAATAATACGAATTACGGCACCTATAATTTCTGGCACCGCCAGGGCGCCAGCCGTGTCGTCTCCGCCCGGGAACTCTCGCTGAAAGAAATAAAAGAGCTGCGGGCCAATATCCCGGATGATCTGGAGATCGAGACATTCATCCACGGGGCAATGTGCATTTCCTATTCCGGCCGGTGCCTCCTGAGCAATTATTTTACCGGCCGTGACGCCAACCGGGGCGCATGCACGCACCCGTGCCGGTGGAAATACGCGGTGGTTGAAGAAACCCGGCCGGGCGAATACATGCCGGTCTACGAAAATGAGCGGGGCACCTATATCTTTAATTCAAAAGATCTCTGTATGATCGGATACATCCCGGAACTGATCGACGCCGGCATTGACAGCTTCAAGATCGAGGGCCGGATGAAGACTGCGCTCTATGTGGCGACAGTGGCCCGCACCTACCGGAAAGCCATTGATGATTACCGGAAGGATCCGGAACTGTACAGGAAGAACATGCCCTGGTATCTGGATCAGATATCCAACTGCACCTACCGTCAGTTTACGACGGGATTCTTCTTCGGGAAGCCGGATGAAAATACACAGATTTACGACAGCAATACTTATAACAAAGAATATACGTATCTCGGGATCGTGAATGAAGTCAGAGACGGCCTGTGCCGGATCGAGCAGAGAAACAAATTCTCTGTGGGAGAGATGATCGAGATCATGAAGCCGGACGGAAGAAATGTCGAGGCGCAGGTGATCCGGATCCTGAACGAAGAGGGCGGAGAACAGGAGAGCGCACCCCACTCAAAGCAGGTGCTGTGGGTGGATCTTTCGGAAATGCCGGCGGAATATGACCTGCTCCGGCGCAGGGAGTGAAATACCGTTATAATCCTAAAAGATTGATTTTCGTCCGTATAAAATGTATAAAGTGCGCCCTTTGTCCGTGTCCTTGACAAAGTGCGCACTTTAACTCTAAATACGAACTAAATATATAAATGCTATTTTTAAACCGTAAATCCTTTAGGTGATTTCAGGAAGTTGTCTTACAGGAAGATCTCCGCTTCTTTATCGCTTCTGCATGCTTTTTTAAGTTTGCTTTCCACAACTTTCATTTTGAGTGAATTGACGCTCCTTGCATGCTGTTTGCATATCTGCACGCATTTCATGCATCCGATGCATTTTTTCGTATCGGTCTTGTTCGGTTCTTTTACCGGGATCGCGCCGGTGGGACAGACTTTGGCGCAGGATGCGCAGAGCGTGCACATATTGTTGTCCGCTTTCGGGAAGAGGGCGTTCTTTCCGTATTTTTTATATGGCGTACTGCCTGGGACCTGGATGGTGATATTGCTGAAATCCTCTTCTTTTCTGAGGCGGCGGTTCAGTTCGACCCCATATTCTGCGATTGTCTTCAGATCAGATTTGTTTGGCCTTCTGGCGCCGATCATCGGCACGATGGAATGTTCGGCAGGGAATGCGGCGGCGCCGATCACTTTGAACCCGCGTTTTTCCAGTTCGGTTTTGAGCTCCAGGAGTGCGTCGTCATATTCGCGGCAGCCGTATGTGGCAACCAGTGCGGCCGGCGTATCATCGCCGGAAATATTCCGGAGGTATTCCATGAAAAGTGCGGGCACGCGGCCATAGTATACCGGGATCCCGAAGATCGCGAAGTCATTGTGCGCGAATTTCAGTGTCGGTTTCTTCTCCTTATAAACAGAAAAATCAAAAGATACAGATTTCAGATCAATATTGCGTGCAGTTTCCATGACCGCTTTTCTTGTTGCGCCTGTCGGGCTGAAATAGACAAGCTTCAGTTCATTCATTTTCATAAACAGCAAAACTCCTTCGTATGTATTTGAGCTTCCGGCAAATAATATTTCTGTGCGGCGGAAGTCATGCCCCGATAACAACTATGATAGCATACTATAAGAAAAAATGCACGATATCAGATAAAAATGACCATACAGCGGATAAGAGGGAAAAATATGCAGTTGTAAATAGGGCATAAGCGGAGTATAATATGTTTATAAGTAATAGAGAAGTTAACCTGAAATGTGCGACAACCCTGTAATTTTGAACCTACATTTGTTTAAACGGGATTCCTAAATTTCTGTAATATGTCAGGCCTCCGATATGCAGTGGACGACAGAAAAGCAGATGCGGTTGCCCACCTGGCTGCGGCT
>CALWDN010000022.1 GCA_944376685.1 uncultured Mediterraneibacter sp.
GGCTTGTCAAAGCAGGGAGATTTCCTTTATAATACAAGAGTTATGAAAAGCCTGAATGAAGATTTGAAAACGGGACAATTTAAACAGATCTACCTGCTGTACGGCGAAGAGGACTATCTCAAAAAACAGTACAGGGACCGCTTTGTAAAAGCGATGGCCTCTAAGGGGGATACGATGAACTTTTCCCGGTACGAAGGGAAAAAGACGGATATCAGAGAGGTGGTCGACCTGGCTGAGACGCTCCCTTTTTTTGCAGAGCGCAGGCTGATCCTTTTTGAGGATACCGGGTTCTTTAAAAGCGGCGGCGGGGAGCTGGCGGAATATATCAACGGCGGGATGCCTCCGTCGACGTTTTTCATTTTTGTTGAAAGCGAAGTGGATAAGCGGAGCAGTCTTTACAAAGCCGTGAAAGCAAAAGGCCATACCGCGGAGCTTTCCGTCCAGGACGAAGGGACTCTGCGCAAATGGGTCCAGAATCTTGTCCGGAAAGAGAAAAAAGAGATCGCACCGGCGGATGCTGCGTATTTTCTCAGCAAAGTCGGCACGGATATGGAGAATATCACAAAAGAGCTGGAGAAACTGTTCTGCTACTGCCTGGACCGCGACACGCTGACCCGGGAGGATATCGACGCGGTGTGCATTACGCAGATCACGAACCATATATTTGATATGGTCAATGCCGTTGCGGAGCGGGACCAGCGCAAAGCCCTGGATCTTTACTACGGGCTTCTGGCGCTCAGGGAGCAGCCCATGCATATCCTGGCGCTGATATCGAAACAGTACCGGGACCTCTTCCATGTAAAAGAGCTGGCGAAGCAGGGACTCCGTGGGAGAGAGATTGCTTCAGGGGCGGGGCTTCATCCGTTTGTGGCGGGGAAATACGAGAAGCTTGCCGGGCGGTTTACATCCGGGGAGCTCAGGGCTGTGATGGAAGAGATCGCCGACCTGGACCAGCGGGTCAAGACCGGACTGATCGCAGACCATCTGGCAGTAGAAGTATTTATCGTTAAACATTCAGAGAAAAAACATGCATGATCATTTCCGGCGTCGCGCCGGAGCTTGGAGGAATTAAATTGGCAGTAATAGATCAGAGTAAAATCAGAAATTTTTGCATCATTGCACATATCGATCACGGCAAATCCACGCTGGCGGACCGGATCATCGAGATGACCGGGCTTCTGACGGACCGGGAGATGCAGGCCCAGGTGCTGGACAATATGGAGCTGGAGCGGGAACGGGGGATCACGATCAAGGCCCAGGCGGTCCGCACCATCTATAAGGCGGACGACGGGGAAGAGTATATGTTCAACCTCATTGATACCCCGGGGCATGTGGACTTCAACTACGAGGTTTCCCGGAGCCTGGCGGCATGCGACGGCGCGATCCTCGTGGTGGACGCGGCCCAGGGCGTGGAGGCCCAGACCCTGGCCAATGTGTATCTGGCGCTGGACCACGATCTGGACGTGATGCCGGTGATCAATAAGATCGACCTGCCGAGCGCGGATCCGGAGCGGGTGAAAGAAGAGATCGAGGATGTGATCGGCCTGGACGCGGAGGATGCGCCGCTCATCTCGGCCAAGACGGGGCTTAACGTCCATGAAGTGCTGGAGCAGATCGTGGAGAAGATCCCGGCGCCTGCAGGAGATCCGGACGCGCCGTTAAAAGCGCTGATCTTCGATTCCAAATATGATTCTTATAAAGGGGTTATCGTTTTCTGCAGGATCAAGGAGGGGACGGTGAGAAAAGGAACCCCCATGCTGATGATGGCCACCGGCGCAAGGGCGGATGTGGTCGAAGTGGGGACGTTCGGCGCGGGGCAGTTCATCCCCTGCGACGAACTGTCGGCCGGCATGGTCGGCTATATCACCGCCAGCCTGAAAAATGTGAAAGAGACCCGTGTGGGTGATACCATTACCAATGCGGACCATCCCTGTGATGAGCCCCTTCCCGGATACAAGAAAGTCAACCCCATGGTCTACTGCGGACTCTACCCGGCGGACGGCGCCAAATACCCGGATCTGAGGGACGCCCTTGAGAAGCTGCAGCTTAACGATGCGGCGCTCCAGTTCGAGGCGGAGACGTCCGTGGCCCTGGGCTTCGGATTCCGCTGCGGGTTCCTGGGACTGCTCCATCTGGAGATCATACAGGAGCGGCTGGAGCGGGAGTACAATCTGGATCTGGTGACGACCGCCCCCAGTGTTATCTACAAGATCCACAAGACGGACGGTGAGGTCATCGACCTGACGAATCCGACCAATATGCCGGACCCGTCGGAGATCGATTATATGGAAGAGCCGATGGTCAAGGCAGAGATCATGGTGACCTCCGAATATATCGGGGCGATCATGGACCTTTGCCAGGAGCGGCGCGGCATCTACCAGAGCATGGAATACATCGAAGAAAAGCGGGCCGTGCTCCATTATCATCTGCCGCTCAACGAGATCATTTACGATTTCTTCGACGCGCTGAAATCCCGCTCGAGAGGCTATGCGTCCTTTGACTACGAGATGCTGGGCTATCAGAGGTCGGAGCTCGTGAAGCTGGATATCCTTATTAATAAAGAAGAAGTGGACGCGCTGTCCTTCATCGTATTTGCCGGAAGCGCCTACGAGCGCGGAAGAAAGATGTGCGAGAAACTGAAACAGGAGATCCCGAGGCAGCTCTTTGAGATCCCGATCCAGGCGGCCATCGGCAGCAAGATCATTGCCAGGGAGACGGTCAAAGCGATGCGCAAAGACGTGCTGGCAAAATGCTACGGCGGCGATATCTCCCGTAAGAAGAAGCTGCTGGAAAAGCAGAAGGAAGGAAAGAAGCGCATGCGCCAGGTGGGCAATGTAGAGATCCCGCAGAAGGCGTTCATGAGCGTGCTGAAACTGGATGACGACTGACTGGCAGTGAGAAGATGAGTAAACGTGGATTAGAACTGTATGTGCACATCCCGTTCTGCGTCAGGAAATGCGCTTACTGTGATTTCCTGTCCGGGCCGGCGGATGATCAGACAAAGCGAGCCTATGCGGATGCACTGGTCCGGGAAATGAGATCAGTGAAAGAAAAATACAGCAATTACCGTGTGGACACGGTGTTCCTGGGCGGCGGCACCCCTTCCATCCTGGAGGGGGATGAGACCGCCCGGATTTTTCATGCGCTTTCTGAGGATTTTGACATTTCCCCGGATGCGGAGATCACCATGGAAGTAAATCCCGGAACGGTGTCCGCGGAAAAGGCAGAGACGTGGAAAGCGTGCGGCGTCAACCGGCTGAGCATCGGGCTGCAGTCGGCGGACGACGGGGAGCTGAAGATGCTGGGGCGGATCCATACATTCGGACAGTTCCTTGAAACATGGGAAATCATACGGCGGGCGGGATTTGACAATGTCAACATCGACCTGATCTCAGCACTGCCCGGGCAGACAGCGGAGAGCTGGGCGAAGACGCTTCACACCGCGGCGGAGCTTGGCCCGGAACATATCTCAGCCTACAGCCTGATCGTGGAGGAAGGAACTCCTTTTTATGAAATATACGGAGAGCCGGAGCAGGGCGTGCAGGCCCGCAGTGCAGCCGGACAGGGCCGGGTCCTGCCGCCTCTTCCGGATGAGGATGAGGAGCGGGGGATCTATCAGGCGACAAAGGAGATCCTGGACCGGTACGGGTATCACCGGTACGAGATCTCCAATTACGCGAAGGAAGGATATGAGTGCCGGCACAATCTGGGCTACTGGGAGCGGAAGGAGTATCTGGGTCTTGGCCTCGGCGCGGCGTCGCTGGTCCGGGAGCGCCGGTTCCACAACACGGCGGATATGGAGAAATATATGGGCATATTCGGAGAAGCGAAGGGCGGGATCTCAGACCCGGCATCCGGAGAAGGCGCGGCGGAAGATTTTGAGGAGCTTACACTGAATGACCGGATGGAGGAGTTTATATTCCTTGGCCTGCGCAAAATGGAAGGGATCAGTGAACAGGATTTCCGGCGCATATTCGGAAAAGAGATCCGGCAGATATATAAAGACCAGATCAAAAAACTTACAGAGCAGGGGCTCCTGGCCGGTGCGGAAGGAAGGATCTTCCTCACGGAGCGGGGGATCGACATCAGCAATTATGTGTTCAGCGAATTTATTTTCTGAACCGTGAGCGTCCGGGGAATCCGGGCGCTCTTTCAATATAAAAAATGTGTAAACATGGTTGACAAACGGAAAACCGAGTGCTATCTTAGTATACGAAAGATGTTAGCACTCATAAAAAGGGAGTGCTAATAGCGCGAAAGGAGGAGATGACGTGGCGGACGATACGAATTTAAGCGAACGGAAACTTATCATATTGAAAGCCATCATCCAGAATTACCTCGAGACCGGCGAACCGGTCGGATCGCGTACGCTTTCAAAATATACGGAGCTGAATTTAAGTTCAGCGACGATCCGAAATGAGATGGCGGACCTGGAAGACCTGGGTTACATCTTCCAGCCCCACACATCAGCCGGAAGGATCCCTTCAGACAAAGGCTACAGGCTGTATGTGGATATGCTCATGGAGGAGAAGGAACAGGAGATCACTCAGCGTGAGGACGCGATGCTCGAGAAAGCCGACAAGGTCGAGAAAGTCCTGCAGCAGGCTGCGAAAGTGCTGGCGTCCAATACGAACTACGCGACCATGGTGTCGGCGCCGGTCAACAGCCGGAATACGCTGAAGTTCATCCAGCTCTCGCAGGTCGATGCGGAACAGGTTGTGGCGGTGATCGTTCTCGGCGGCAATGTGATCAAGAATAAGATCATAGAGGTCGGTGAAACACTAAGCAATGAGACGATGCTGAAGCTGAACATGCTTCTCAACACAACGCTCAACGGCATGCCCATCGATCAGATCACACTGGGGCTCATCGCCAGGCTGAAAGAACAGGCCGGTATCCACAGCGAAGTGGTGGGCCATGTTCTGGACGCGGTTGCGGAGATCATCCATGTGGACGACGATATGAAGATCTACACCAGCGGCGCGACGAACATCTTCAAATATCCGGAGCTCAGCGACAAGCAGAGCGCGCAGGAGATCATCAGCGCATTTGAAGAGAAGCAGCAGCTGGAGGATCTGGTCACCGAGACGCTGGCCAGTGAGAACAATCACGGCATCCAGGTATATATCGGAGACGAGGCTCCGGTGAAGACCATGAAGGACTGCAGCGTGGTGACAGCCACCTACGAGCTGGGCGAGGGAATGAAAGGCACCATCGGTATCATCGGCCCGAAGCGGATGGACTATGAACATGTCATGAAGACGCTGAAAACGCTGCAGAGCGAACTGGATGCGATTTACAATAAAAATCCGAAAGAATAGGAAGGTGGAAAGCTGGTGAGCGATAAAATGAGCAAAGAAGATATGGTAAAAGAAGCCGTGGAAGAAGCGAAGGCAAAAGCCGCTGAAGCTGAAGCAGCCGAAGAGACCGGAGAAGCCGAAGATGTTGCAGAGGCCGGGGAGGCTGCCGGGACTGAAGAGACCGGGGCGGAAGCGCCGGAAGCGGATGCCGGAGAAGGCGATCCGGAAGACGAGGCTTCAAAGGCCGAAAAGAAGAAGCTTTTTGGCAAGAAAAATAAGAAAGACAAGAAAGATGAGAAGATCGAGGAACTGACCGACCGGCTTACCCGGCAGATGGCAGAGTTCGACAACTTCCGCAAGCGTACGGAAAAGGAGAAATCCCAGATGTACGAGATCGGCGCGAAGGATATCATAGAGAAGATCCTTCCGGTGGTGGACAATTTTGAGCGGGGCCTCAGTTCCATGTCTGAGGAAGACAAAGCCACTCCGTTCGCGGAAGGGATGGAGAAGATCTATAAACAGCTGATGACCACGCTGGACGGCATCGGCGTGAAGCCGATCGAGGCAGTGGGGCAGGAATTCAATCCGGATTTCCATAATGCGGTCATGCATGAGGAAAGCGAGGATGTGGGTGAGAATATCATCACCGAAGAATTCCAGAAAGGCTACATGTACCGTGACAGTGTCGTGCGGCACAGCATGGTGAAAGTGGCAAACTAAATTTCCTTACAGATAATTTTCAAATATTGGAATATAAAAATGAATCATTAAAAGGAGGAGCTTTACAATGGGCAAAATAATTGGTATTGACCTTGGTACAACAAACAGCTGCGTGGCTGTTATGGAAGGCGGTCAGCCGACAGTCATCGCAAACACAGAGGGCGCGAGAACAACACCGTCAGTCGTGGCATTCACGAAGACGGGCGAGCGTCTGGTAGGAGAGCCTGCAAAACGTCAGGCCGTAACAAATGCAACCAGAACGATCTCTTCGATCAAGAGAGAGATGGGTACAGACTACAAGGTGGACATTGACGGGAAGAAATATTCTCCGCAGGAGATCTCCGCAATGATCCTTCAGAAGCTGAAAGCAGATGCAGAAGGATACCTTGGCGAGAAAGTGACAGAGGCTGTCATCACAGTACCGGCTTACTTCAACGACGCACAGCGCCAGGCGACAAAGGATGCCGGCAAGATCGCAGGGCTTGATGTAAAACGTATCATCAACGAGCCTACAGCGGCTGCACTGGCATACGGCCTTGACAATGAGAAAGAGCAGAAGATCATGGTATACGACCTGGGCGGCGGTACATTCGATGTGTCCATCATCGAGATCGGCGACGGCGTGATCGAGGTTCTGTCAACAGCAGGAAACAACCGCCTCGGCGGCGACGACTTCGACCAGAAGATCACAGACTACATGCTGGCTGACTTCAAGGCAAAAGAGGGCGTAGATCTTTCAGGCGACAAGATGGCGCTCCAGAGACTGAAAGAAGCGGCAGAGAAAGCAAAGAAAGAGCTTTCAAGCGCAACGACAACGAATATCAACCTTCCGTTCATCACCGCTACGGCTGAGGGACCGAAGCACTTTGATATGAACCTTACAAGGGCAAAATTCGACGAGCTGACAAGAGATCTTGTAGACAAGACAGCAGAACCGGTAAGACGTGCGCTCTCTGATGCAGGCATCACAGCAGCGGATCTTGGCCAGGTGCTTCTGGTCGGCGGTTCTACACGTATCCCGGCTGTACAGGATGAAGTGAAGAGACTGACCGGCAAAGAGCCGAGCAAATCTCTGAACCCGGATGAGTGCGTGGCGCTCGGTGCATCCGTACAGGGCGGTAAGCTTGCAGGCGACGCAGGCGCAGGCGACATCCTTCTTCTGGATGTTACCCCGCTGTCACTTTCCATCGAGACGATGGGCGGCGTAGCTACAAGGCTGATCGAAAGAAATACGACGATCCCGACAAAGAAGAGCCAGATCTTCTCCACAGCTGCCGACAATCAGACAGCTGTAGACATCAACGTGGTACAGGGCGAGAGACAGTTCGCGAAGGACAACAAGTCCCTCGGACAGTTCAGACTGGATGGAATCCCGCCGGCTCCGCGCGGAGTACCGCAGATCGAGGTTACATTCGATATCGATGCAAACGGTATCGTAAATGTATCCGCAAAAGACCTGGGCACAGGCAAAGAGCAGCACATCACGATCACGGCAGGCTCCAACATGTCTGACGCAGACATCGATAAGGCGGTCAAAGAGGCGGCTGAATTCGAGGCACAGGACAAGAAGAGAAAAGAAGCGATCGATGCGAGAAATGAAGCAGATGCAATGGTATTCCAGACAGAGAAAGCCCTCAAAGACGTAGGCGACAAGCTGGATGCAAATGACAAGGCTGCAGTCGAGGCTGACGTCCAGGCGCTGAAAGACGTTCTGGCAAAATCAACGCCGGAGACAGCGGCAGACGCAGATGTCGGAGAGATCAAGGCTGCGAAAGAGAAGCTGATGGAGAGCGCCCAGAAACTGTTCACAAAGATGTATGAGCAGGCAGGTGCAGGCGCCGCAGGCGGCCCGAATCCGGGAGCAGGCGCAGGCCCGAACCCGGGAGCAGGCCCGGCTCCGGAAGGATTCCAGGGCGACGATGTGGTAGACGGAGACTACAAAGAAGTTTAAAGGCAGAGTATTCCAGTTATGGCAGAGGCAAAGAGAGACTATTATGAGGTGCTGGGCGTAGGGAAGGACGCGGATGAGGCGGCCATCAAGAAAGCCTACCGTGCACTGGCGAAAAAATATCATCCCGACATGAATCCGGGCGACAAGGAAGCGGAGAAGAAGTTCAAAGAAGCTTCCGAGGCATACGCTGTCCTGAGCGATCCGGACAAACGGCGCCAGTATGACCAGTTCGGCCATGCAGCCTTCGAGGGCGGCGCCGGCGGTGCGGGCGGATTCGGCGGATTTGACTTCAGCGGCGCCGATTTCAGTGATATCTTCGGAGATATCTTCGGGGATCTGTTCGGCGGCGGCCGCCGGGGCGGCCGCGCCGGGAACGGCCCGATGAAGGGGGCGAACATCCGCAAAAGCATCCGCATCACATTTGAGGAAGCGGTGTTCGGCTGCGAGAAGGAGTTAGACCTGGTCCTTAAAGATCCGTGCGGAGACTGCGGCGGGACAGGCGCAAAGCCGGGGACTTCCCCGGAGACCTGCCCGAAGTGCGGCGGACGCGGCCAGGTGGTCTATACATCACAGTCCTTCTTCGGCACGGTGCAGAATGTACAGACCTGTCCGAACTGCGGGGGCTCCGGAAAGGTGATCAAAGAGAAATGCCCGAAATGTGCGGGCACAGGCTATACGTCCAGCCGGAAGAAGATCAAGGTATCCATCCCGGCCGGCATCGACAACGGCCAGAGCGTGCGCATCCGGGATAAAGGCGAACCCGGCATCAACGGCGGCCCGAGGGGCGACCTGCTTGTCGAGGTAAATGTATCCCATCACCCGGTATTCCAGAGACAGGACGTGCACATTTTTTCCACAGTCCCGATCTCATTTGCCGTGGCGGCGCTTGGCGGCGATATCCGGATCAAAACGGTGGACGGCGACGTGATCTATACCGTGAAGCCGGGTACTAAGACCGATACAAAGGTCCGCCTGAAAGGCAAAGGCGTGCCGTCGCTTCGCAATCCTCAGGTAAGAGGCGACCACTATGTCACGCTTGTGATCCAGACGCCTGAGCGGCTGAGCGCCGAGGCGAAAGAAGCGCTCAGGAGGTTCGACGAACTGACCGGGAACACCCTGCATCAGAACGACGATGCGGATGATGCCGGAAAGGGCGACAAAAAGAAAAAGAAAGGCTTCATGGACAAAATGAAAGAAGTCTTTGAAGACTGAACCTGTGGAAGATAAAGCACTGACAGGAGAAATTGTTCTTCTGTCGGTGTTTTTTTCTTGCAATAATCTGCCGGAAGTGTTATCCTTTACATTGTCGTGCTAAAGCACGAAAGAAAAATACTCAGGAGAGGTTCTTTTTCATCCGTATCCCGGCTTTCACAGCGGATGCGCGAAAAAGAGCGCCGAAGGTGTAAGCGCAGAGAAAACCGGCGCGCGTTTCTGACAAATGCGGCAGGCGTCTGCGTGAGTCTCTCAGGCAAAAGGATGGAGGTATAAAGGAATGTTGGAGCAGATCAACAAAATCATTACGACGGTTCAGGGCGCTGTGTGGGGGCTGCCGCTGATCATTCTTATCCTGTTTACGGGATTTTTACTCACAGTCAGGCTGGGCCTTTTACAGGTAAGGCATCTCGGCAAAGCTTTCAGGTTTATGGTGAAAAATGAAGAAGAGGGACACGGGGAAGTGACCAGTTTCGGGGCCCTTTGTACGGCATTGTCCGCGACCATCGGTACGGGAAATATCGCCGGTGTGGCGACTGCGCTTGCGGCAGGCGGACCGGGTGCGCTGTTCTGGATGATCGTGGCTGCGTTCCTCGGGATGGCTACAAAGTATGCGGAAGGCCTTCTGGCGATCAAGTACCGTACGGTAGACAAGGACGGACATATCCTTGGCGGACCGTTCTATTACATTGAAAACGGTATGGGAAAGAACTGGAGATGGCTGGCGAAGATATTCGCGTTCTTCGGCGCGTGCGTAGGCCTCTTCGGCATCGGAACATTTACCCAGGTCAACAGTATCGCATCAGCGGTAACGAACTTCTTTGATCCGGAGACGACAAACGCGGTGTCGCTGTTTGGCCGGACGTACTCCTGGAGTACGGTGATCACCTGCATCATCCTGACGCTCTGCGTCGGGCTCGTGGTCATCGGCGGGATCAAAAGGATCGCAAAAGTATCGGAGATCGTGGTGCCGTTCATGGCGATCCTCTATGTGGCGCTTGGCCTGATCATTATCTTTACGAATCTTCCGGCTGTGCCGGGCGCGGTTGTTTCCATCGTGAAATCCGCATTTACCGGAAGCGCGCTGGCAGGCGGAGCCATGGGAAGCATGGTCATGGCGATGCAGCAAGGTATCGCGCGGGGTATCTTCTCGAACGAGTCCGGACTTGGTAGCGCGCCCATCGCGGCTGCAGCGGCTGTGACGAAAGAACCGGCGCGGCAGGGCCTGGTTTCCATGACCGGTACATTCATCGATACGATCGTGATCTGTACGATGACCGGCATCTCGGTTGTGATCGCGGGCTCCTGGATGAACCCGGACCTGGAAGGCGTGGAGATCACAATGGATGCGTTCCAGAAAGGGCTTCCCTTCCCGAACGAAGTGGCAACCTTCTCCCTGATGATCTGTCTTGTATTTTTCGCATTTACGACGATCCTCGGCTGGAACTACTACGGGGAGCGGTGTGTGGAGTACCTGTTCAACCGGAACAGATCCGTGGTGAAAGGGTACAGATGGCTGTACATCGCGGCTGTATTTATCGGACCGTACATGACGGTCGCGGCGGTATGGAATATCGCGGATGTATTCAACGCACTGATGGCGTTCCCCAACCTGGTGGCGCTGCTGGCGCTCAACGGAGTGGTGGTCCGCGAATCAAAGGATTATTTTGCCCGTCTCAAGGCAGAGAAATAATACGGGAAAACAGAATCGTAAGAAACAGTCTGCATTCAGTAGGAGTGCAGACTGTTTTTTTCTTCTGCCCGCTCTTTTTGCTCTTCTGTATGGTTTCCCCTGAAAAATACAGACAACTTGGAGTTGTGTATATATTGTTCTGAAAATACATTATCGTGTGTTTTTGGGATTGCAAAACACTATATTTTGTATTAGAATGAATTTTACAGGACAAAAGGCGGCAGATGCTGCCGCGGAAAATATAACAGCGTAAGGAGAATGCATAAATGAAGATCATCAAGAGAAATGGCTCCGAGGAGACATTTGACATTAAAAAAATCGTGCGTGCAGTCACGAAAGCAGACACCAGGGCAGAGAGCAGAAGCCTGACAGACGCACAGATCGACGACATCGCGGAGTTTGTTGAGTTCAAGTGCAGCCGGCTCAACCGGGCGGTGTCCGTGGAAGAGATCCAGGATATGGTGGAGAACCAGATCATGGCCACCGGCGCTTTCGACCTGGCACGGCGTTACGTGCGCTACCGCTACAAACGTTCTCTTGTCCGTAAGGCAAATACGACGGACAACCGGATCCTTTCCCTGATCGAGTGCAACAACGAAGATGTAAAGCAGGAAAATTCCAATAAGAACCCGGCGGTCAACAGCGTGCAGAGAGACTACATGGCCGGCGAGGTGAGCAAGGATCTGACGCGCAGGATGCTCCTTCCGGAGGACATCGTGGAGGCGGACCGCCAGGGGATCATCCATTTCCATGATTCGGATTATTATGCCCAGCATATGCACAACTGCGATCTGGTCAATCTGGAGGATATGCTCCAGAACGGCACGGTCATCAGCGGCACCATGATCGAGAAGCCCCACAGCTTCTCCACGGCCTGCAACATCGCCACCCAGATCATCGCCCAGGTGGCCAGCAACCAGTACGGCGGACAGAGCATTTCCCTGACCCATCTGGCGCCGTTTGTCCAGGTGTCAAGAGACAAGATCCGCACGGAAGTAGAAGATGAGATGCGCACCATCGGATTTGACTGCCCGAAGGATCAGTTGGACGGGATCGTCGAGAAACGTCTGAGAAAAGAGATCACCAAAGGCGTGCAGACCATCGAATACCAGGTGATCACCCTTATGACGACCAACGGGCAGGCGCCCTTCCTCACAGTATTCATGTATCTGAACGAAGCCAGGAACGAGGCGGAGAAGAAGGACCTGGCGCTGATCATCGAGGAGACGCTGCGCCAGCGGTATCAGGGCGTGAAGAATGAAGCGGGCATCTGGGTGACGCCGGCATTCCCGAAACTGATCTATGTGCTGGAAGAGGACAACGTGGATGAGGGAACGCCTTACTTCTATCTGACAGAGCTGGCGGCAAAATGCACGGCAAAACGGCTCGTGCCGGACTACATTTCCGAGAAGAAAATGAAAGAGCTCAAAGAAGGCAACTGCTTCCCGGTCATGGGATGCAGGAGCGCCCTCAGCCCGTGGAAGGATGAGAACGGCGAGTACAAGTTCTACGGCCGTTTCAACCAGGGCGTAGTGACCATCAACCTGCCGGATGTGGCCCTTTCCTCCGGCGGCGACATGGAGAAGTTCTGGAAGATCTTCGACGAGCGTCTGGACCTGTGCTACCGCGCCCTCATGTGCCGTCACAACCGCCTGAAAGGGACCCTTTCCGATGCAGCGCCGATCCTCTGGCAGTACGGCGCGCTGGCGCGGCTGAAAAAAGGCGAGACCATTGACAGCCTGCTCTACGGCGGTTATTCCACCATCTCCCTCGGATATGCGGGACTTTACGAGTGCGTGAAATACATGACCGGCAGATCCCACACCGATCCGGAAGCGACGCCGTTTGCACTGGAAGTAATGAAGCATATGAACGACGCCTGCGACAAATGGAAAGAAGAGACAAACATCGGCTTCAGCATCTACGGATCGCCGATCGAGAGCACTACATATAAATTTGCAAAATGCCTGCAGAAACGCTTCGGCATCGTGCCGGGCGTGACGGATAAGAGCTACATCACCAACAGCTACCACGTGCACGTGACAGAAGAGATCGATGCATTTTCCAAGCTGAAATTCGAATCCCAGTTCCAGGCGCTCTCAAGCGGCGGCGCCATCAGCTACGTGGAAGTGCCTGACATGCAGGGCAACATCCCGGCTGTGCTCCAGGTCATGCGGTTCATCTATGACAACATCATGTACGCGGAGCTCAACACCAAGAGCGACTACTGCCAGGAGTGCGGCTACGACGGGGAGATCCGGATCGTGACTACAGAGGACGGGAAACTTGAGTGGGAGTGCCCGAACTGCGGCAACCGCAACCAGGACAAGCTGAACGTGGCGAGAAGAACATGCGGCTACATCGGCACACAGTTCTGGAACCAGGGAAGGACGCAGGAGATCAAAGAAAGGGTATTACATCTGTAATAACAGTTCAGGCGCGTGCTGAACTGTTATTATCCGAAATAGCGAATGCGTAGCAACAGGAGAAAATATGTACTACGGAGAAATTAAAAAATGTGATATAGCCAACGGAGAGGGAGTCAGAGTCTCCCTCTTCGTTTCCGGCTGTACCCATCACTGCCCGGGCTGTTTCAATCAGGACACCTGGGATTTTCATTATGGAAAAGAATATACAGAGGAAACCGAAGAGGAGATCCTCGGAGCGCTCGCGCCGCCCTATATAAACGGCCTGACCCTCCTGGGCGGCGAGCCCTTCGAACCGCAGAACCAGCGTGTGCTGGCCGGGCTTCTGAGGAAAGTCCGTGAACAGTACCCGGAGAAAAACATCTGGTGCTACAGCGGCTATCTCTTCGATAAAGAACTTCTGGGCGACAGCCGCGCGCGGTGCGAAGTCACAGACGAAATGCTGTCTATGATCGATGTGCTCGTGGACGGGCGGTTCGTAGAAGCGAAAAAAGACATCCGGCTGGTATTCCGGGGGTCTGCCAACCAGCGGGTCATCGACGTGAAGAAAAGCCTGGAGGCAGGGGAAGTCGTTCCGTGGGAACTGAGAGTGAAGCGCGGGATGTGAAATCTGTCTTTTCCGTATAGATAATCATCCGTTCCCGGTACTCTGTCATAACGCAAAACCGCTCCGCTCTACCTCGACTGTTGGAATGCCTGTAACGCCAGGGCATATACTCGTGCAAAGGCACTCCTATATGCTCTGGCTAACAGGCAGAACCAACGATTCTCGGAACGCTCCCGCTTGGATGTTTTGCTTATATGACAGAGTACCGGGAACTGATTACATCCAGACGGGAAAGGCAGATTCGCATCCCGCAGAAGGCGTTCCGGCCGGAGCACACTGACAACGTGAAAACTGTCTTTGTTGTACTGGAGAGATATCATAAATGACCCGAACAGACAAGCCGGCACAACCATATCTCTCAAGGACCGTAAAGCAGCGCCGGCACTTGGATCGCGTTTTTTGCGATCCTATGTACCGCTGCGCTGCGTCCCGAACGAAAGTGGGTCCGCGAGAGATATGGTTGTGCCGGCGTATGCCGGTCATATTTTTTTGATCTATCTGTACGACAAAGACAGATTTGCCGGAAAACCCCTTGACTTATTTTAATCTTCTTCCTATAATAATTGAGTATATTTTAAAGACTGAGATGAGGAGCAGTAGGAGCCTATCGTTATCAGAGAGCTGCCGGGCGGTGCGAGGCAGCAGCGTAAACTCTGAACTCGCCTCGGAGTCCTCCGGGCGGACCGCATTTTCGGCGGCGCAGTCCGGGGCGGTGATCCCCGTTACAGGATGAATGAGTGCATCTGCCACAGGGCGGATGAATAAGAGTGGTACCACGGAAATAAAGCCTTTTCGTCTCTTGATATTGAGAAGAAAAGGCTTTTTCTAATGTAATGAATGAAAGAGAGGAACTGATCAGATGGGTACAAAGATCGTGTACAACCACAGAGCAATCGAGAAAAAGTGGCGTGAGAAATGGGAGCAGACTCCGGTCAATCCGAAGACGGACGACAACGGCAATAAGAAGCAGAAATATTACTGCCTTGACATGTTCCCTTATCCGTCAGGAAACGGACTTCATGTCGGACACTGGAGAGGCTATGTCATCTCTGATGTGTGGAGCCGTTATAAACTGCAGCAGGGATATTACATCGTTCATCCCATGGGCTGGGACGCATTCGGCCTGCCGGCTGAGAACTATGCCATCAAGATGGGCGTTCACCCGGCGAAGTCCACAGCGGAAAATGTAGCCAACATTAAGAAGCAGATCAATGATATCGCAGCACTTTACGACTGGGATATGGAAGTCAATACGACAGATCCGAATTTCTACAAATGGACCCAGTGGATCTTCGTGAAAATGTTCAAGGCGGGCCTTGCATATGAGAAGGAATTCCCGATCAACTGGTGTCCGTCCTGCAAGACCGGTCTGGCAAATGAGGAAGTTGTAAACGGCAAATGCGAGCGCTGCGGCGCGGAGGTAACGAAGAAGAACCTGCGCCAGTGGATGCTGCGCATCACAAAATACGCGGACCGTCTCCTGAATGACCTGGACAAGCTGGACTGGCCGGAGAAGGTGAAAAAGATGCAGACCGACTGGATCGGCAAATCCTACGGCGCGGAAGTGGATTTCCCGGTAGAGGGCAGGGACGAGAAGATCACCGTCTACACCACAAGACCGGATACCCTCTACGGCGCGACATTCATGGTGCTCGCTCCGGAGCATGAGCTGGCAAAATCCCTGGCTACGCCGGAGACACAGGAAGCCGTGGAAAAATACATTTACGAAGCGTCCATGAAGTCTAATGTGGACCGTATGCAGGATAAAGAAAAGACCGGCGTATTTACCGGGAGCTATGCGATCAACCCGCTGAACGGCGCGAAGACGCCGATCTGGCTGTCTGACTACGTTCTGGCTGATTACGGTACGGGCGCCATTATGTGCGTGCCGGCCCATGACGACCGTGACTTTGAGTTCGCGAAGAAATTCGACATCCCGATCGTTCAGGTCATCGCCAAAGACGGCAAAGAGATCGAAAATATGACCGAGGCATATACCGAGGCGGCCGGAACCATGATCAATTCCGGCGAGTGGAACGGCATGGAGTCCGCAGTGCTCAAAAAAGAAGCGCCACACATCATCGAGGAGCGGGGCCTCGGACGGGCGACCGTCAACTACAAACTGCGTGACTGGGTATTCTCCCGCCAGCGCTACTGGGGCGAGCCGATCCCGATCATCCACTGCCCGGACTGCGGCTGCGTGCCGGTTCCGGAAGAGGAGCTGCCGCTGACGCTCCCGGACGTAGAGTCCTACGAGCCGACCGGCACGGGAGAATCCCCGCTGGCAGCCATCGACGAGTGGGTGAACTGCACCTGCCCGGTATGCGGAAAGCCGGCCAAGAGAGAGACCAACACCATGCCCCAGTGGGCAGGTTCCTCCTGGTATTTCCTGCGCTATGTGGACAACCACAATGACAAAGAACTGGTATCCCGCGAGAAGGCGGACGAGATGCTGCCGGTAGATATGTATATCGGCGGCGTGGAGCATGCGGTGCTGCATCTGCTCTACTCCAGATTCTATACAAAATTCCTCTGTGACATCGGCGTGATCGACTTTGACGAGCCGTTCCACAAGCTGTTCAACCAGGGAATGATCACCGGCAAGAACGGCATCAAGATGAGCAAGTCCAAGGGAAATGTGGTCTCCCCGGATGACCTGGTGCGCGACTACGGCTGCGACTCCCTGAGAATGTACGAGCTTTTTGTGGGACCACCGGAGCTGGATGCCGAGTGGGATGACCGCGGCATCGACGGCGTCAACCGCTTCCTGAAACGTCTCTGGAATCTGCTCCAGGACAGCAAAGAGCAGGATGTCAAGGCGACAAAAGAGATGATCAAGCTCCGCCACAGAATGGTATACGACATCACGACCCGTCTGGAAAGCTTCAGCCTGAATACGGTCATTTCCGGATTCATGGAGTACAACAATAAATTTATCGAGATCGCCAAGAAAGAGGGCGGCATCGATAAAGAGACGCTGGAAACCATCGCTGTGCTCATTTCTCCGTTTGCACCGCATTTCGCAGAGGAAATGTGGGAGCAGCTGGGTCACACCGAGACCGTATTTAAGGCAGGCTGGCCGAGCTACGATGAGAACGCGATGAAAGACGACGAGATCGAGATCCCGGTACAGATCAACGGCAAGACAAAAGCCGTGATCAGCATTTCCGCCGAGGCGTCAAAAGACGAGGCCATTGCAGCCGGAAAAGCGGCTGTCGCGGATAAACTCACCGGTAATGTGATCAAAGAGATCTACGTGCCGAAAAAGATCGTTAATATCGTGATGAAATAAGATGAGGGAAATTCTCAATATGAAGAGAAAACAGTTAAAAAAATAATGTATCTATGATACGACGGCGGACCTGGATGGGCGAAAACCATACAGGTCCTTTTGTCTGATTAAGGGGAAGTGTTTGCAAAATGGGGATAGGCAAGCAGCAGGAAATGGGATAGAATATATTTATGAAGTACAGGGGATTTTTACTGGAAAAGGGGTGTTTACATGCCAGATACAGTCAGAGATATTATGTATCAGTTTTCACGGCAAATGCGGCGGATATTTGGTGTGCATTTATCTAAGGTTATTGTATATGGTTCTTATGCAAGAGGAGATTATCAAAAGAATTCTGATGTGGATGTGATGATACTTGTTGATCTAACAGAAGAAGAAATAAAGAAAAGAGAAAATGCGGTTTATGACATTGCTTTTGATATTGAGATGAGTACGGGGATCGATATATCACCGGTAATTAAGAGTGAAGAGCAGTATGAATACTGGGTTGATGTGCTGCCCTATTACAGGAATGTCAGGGAAGAAGGTGTTGAAATCAGTGGATAATGCAAATAAAGCAGTAGATTTATGTGTTTATAGAATGAATAACGCCAAAGAAACGTTAGAAACAGCCAAACTTTGTATGGACCACAAACGGTATAAAGATACAATCAATCGCTCTTATTATGCCGCGTTTTATGCAGTAAAAGCTGTGCTTGCATTGGAAGAAAAAGATTTTAAACGACATAAAGATGCTGTTGCGTATTTTAATCAGAATTATGTTGCTACAGGCCTTTTTGACAGAGAAATTGGAAAGAAACTGGGGCGTTTAAAAAGAAAAAGAGAAGCAAGTGATTACGATGATTTTTATGTTGCGTCCTATGATGAAGCAGTTGAACAGTATAATGCATCAGAGGCTATTATCGATGCTATACAGTTTTTTTTAAACGGAAAACAAATTACAGGGGGCGGTGCACAATGAAGAATTATTCTGAAGACGCCAGCAGGCTGTATCATATCCAGGTTGCGAAAGGCGAAGTCGGCCGCTATGTGATCCTGCCGGGTGATCCGAAGCGCTGCGTGAAGATCGCGCAGTACTTTGATGATCCGGTGCTGGTGGCTGACAACAGAGAGTACATTACGTATACGGGGACGCTGGATGGGGAGAAAGTCAGCGTTACATCCACGGGCATCGGCGGGCCGTCCGCTGCGATCGCCATGGAGGAACTGTACCGGTGCGGCGCGGATACATTTGTGCGGATCGGCACATGCGGCGGGATGCAGCCGGAAGTGAAGAGCGGCGACATTGTCATCGCCATCGGCGCCATCCGGATGGAAGGGACCAGCCGGGAGTACGCGCCCATTGAGTTCCCGGCCGTTGCGGATCTGACGGTGACGAACGCGCTGGTCAGCGCGGCGAAAGCGAAAGGCTGTCCGTTCCATACCGGGGTAGTCCAGTGCAAAGATTCCTTCTACGGGCAGCATGAACCGGAGGTGAAGCCGGTGAGCTATGAACTCCTGAACAAATGGGAAGCCTGGAAGCGTCTGGGCTGCCTTGCGTCGGAAATGGAGTCGGCGGCCCTGTTCGTCGCTGCCAGCGCGCTGAAAGTCCGGGTGGGATCCTGTTTCCTTGTAATAGCCAATCAGGAAAGGGAGAAACTGGGGCTTGAGAATCCGGTCGTCCACGATACGGACATGGCGGTGCAGACCGCAGTAGAGGCGATCCGGGAACTGATAAAGAAGGAGAAGAAATAGATAAGGAGATTCTGTATGGCAGATATTAATGAAATCCTGCGGCATGTAGACCATACTTTGCTGTCCCAGACGGCGACGTGGGAAGAGATCCGCCGGATCTGTGACGACGGGATGAAATATCATACGGCGTCCGTGTGTATTCCGGCGTCATATGTAAAGCAGGCGGCCGAATATGTGAAAGGCCGGATCCCGGTGTGCACGGTGATCGGCTTCCCGAACGGCTATTCCACGACAGAGGCGAAGGTATTTGAAGCAAAGGACGCCATCGCGAACGGGGCGGACGAGATTGACATGGTCATCAATATCGGATGGCTCAAAGACGGGAAAGATGAGCTGGTAAAGGAAGAGATCCGTGCGCTGAAAGAAGCCTGCGGGGATCACATTTTGAAAGTCATCATCGAGACATGCCTTCTGACCGACGATGAGAAGATCCGCATGTGCCGGATCGTAACGGAAGCCGGCGCGGATTATATCAAGACATCCACCGGATTCTCAAAGGCAGGGGCAACATTTGCCGACGTAGAGCTTTTCGCTTCGCATGTGGGTCCGAATGTGAAGATCAAGGCGGCCGGCGGCATCGCATCGCTGGAAGATGCGGAGCGTTTCCTGGAACTGGGAGCAGACCGTCTGGGCACGAGCCGGATCGTGAAGATCGTCTCGGATGAGGCTGCCGGAACCGGCCGTTTATCTTGACATATCCGGCCTGAAATAGTATCCTAAAAAGAGGAGTATTCCGCCGTTTTACAGGCGGATATCACAGGAGAGAGAGGAATCAGGAAATGGCAAATGACCATGGAGAACAGATAAGAATCGTACAGGAAACCGTAGCCGGGAAAGAGATCACATTTGCCCATGTAATGGGCGGCCCGGCTCCGATCATTTATCAGAAGCTGGGACTGAACCCGCAGCTTGATTACCGTTCATCCGCGATCGGCATCATGAACATGACGCCGCCGGAGTCTGCGGTGATCGCTTCGGATATCGCAGTGAAGAGCGGCAATGTTTATCTCGGATTCGCGGACCGTTTTACTGGCACACTGATCGTGACCGGCGAGATTTCAGATGTGACAACAGCGTTGACGCAGGTTGTGGAATATTTCCGCGATACGCTGGGATATGTTGTCTGCAACATCACGAAGAGATAGGAAGTGTACGCATGGCTCGAATGACGAGAGAGGAGTTTCTGGAATATCTGTTTCACGACAATTACGAACACCTGAAAGGGAAACGGCTGCGTCTGACCCGAGTGCGCGTTCCCGGCAAGGAAGTGTGCATGGCGCATGTGATCAGTCCTTCAGAAACCTGCATATATCATAATCTGGCGCTGCACATCGGCGTGCACGAGGGCGAAGACCACACAGGTGAATCCATCGGTCTGATGCGCTTCACGCCGTGGGAGGCTGTGGTGGTCGCGGCGGATACCGCGGTCAAGAGCGCAAACGTGGAAGTCGGGTTCATGGACCGGTTCTGCGGTTCGCTGATCCTTACAGGCGGGCTGGCGGAAGTCCAGACAGCGGTGGAAAGCGTTGTGAAATTTTTTGATGAGGTGCTGGGATTTAAAACCTGCGAAATACACAGAAGTTGATTAGGGTGACGATATGAAAAAAATGTTCCTGATGGGCCGGAGCGAGGCGGGGAAGACTTCGCTCACACAGGCGCTCAAAGGAGAAGAACTCCATTATATCAAGACACAGTATACATATTCGGAGGATGATACCATTGACTCTCCGGGAGAGTATGCGGAGTCCAAACGTTTCAGCGTGGGGCTTGCATGCTTTTCTTTTGAGGCGGATGTAGTGGCCATTGTACAGTCCGCAGACGAGCCGTTCAGCCTGTTCTGCGACAGCAGCCGCTCCTTTATCCAGCGGCCGCTTATCGGCATCATCACCAAGATCGATTCTCCGTATGCCAATATCCCGATGGTCCGTCAGTGGCTCATCAATATCGGATGCGAGCGGATCTTCCTGATCAACAACGTGACCAGGGAAGGCGTCGATGAACTGCTGGAGTATCTGGAGGAAGATGAACCGCATGTGACGCTTGAACAGGCGATGTTCAAGCAGAGCCTGGGGCTGAACGAGTGGGATCCCTTGCCGGAGGGCGTGGAATATCCGGAGGAGATCAGGGACGCCCGGTGATAAAATAACTGAAGTGGAACAAGGTCTGTGATTTTAAACGGAAGATCACAGACCTGTTTTTATGTCTGCAGATAAAGAGAAAAGGGAACAAACATTCGATTTCGGACTATACTTTTATAGTGTATTTTGATATAATACCGGAAATGGAGTGATGTTTTTAAGTATGGAGATGCAGTTATTCAAATATTTCGAATAACTGTTTTAAATGAAGAACGTTATAACATACAGACAGGATCTTTTGGGTGAAATTTTGGTGCGGGTGAGAGCGGTATTAGTTTGAATGGATGCCAGATGGACAAAGAGAGGTGAACTGGATGCAGGAATCGAATTTATTAATGTATACTACGGAAGATGGTTTAACAAAGATTGAGGCGACTTTTGTAAATGATACGGTATGGCTTTCTATGGAACAGATGGCAGAGTTGTTTCAAAGAGACAGAAGTGTTATAGGAAAGCATATACGCAATATTTTTAAAGAGGGAGAATTGAAAAAAGAGTCAGTATGGGCAAAATATGCCCATACTGCCGATGATGGAAAAACCTATCAAGTGGATTACTATAATCTGGACGTGATTATATCTGTGGGATATAGAGTAAAATCGTTGCGTGGTACTCAGTTTAGAATATGGGCAACGAATATTTTGAAAGAATATATGCAAAAAGGTTTTCTGGAGAAAAGTGTTGGAAATTTATGCAACGAGTATTGATTATGATCCAAGAGCAGAAAGTTCAATTCTTTTCTTTAAACAGGTACAGAACAAAATGCATTGGGCGGCACATAAGCATACAGCTGCAGAAGTGATATATCAAAGAGCGGATGCCGAGAAAGAACATATGGGATTAACTTCCTGGCAGGGAAAATCAATAAAACGGACAGATGTAGAAGTTGCAAAAAATTATTTGAATAAGGATGAATTAGACGCATTAAATAAAATTGTTACCGCATATCTGGATATTGCGGAGGTACATGCATTAAACCATGAGCCTATGTATATGAAAGACTGGCTGGAAACCATAGATGATTATTTGAAAATGACAAGAAGAGATATACTTAAGACTAAAGGAAGTGTAACGCATAATCAGGCGCTTGAAAAAGCTCATGAAGAATACGAGAAATATAAGAAAAGTGAGGAAAGCAGGCTATCCTCGGTAGAACAACATTTCTTTGATAGTATAAATGAGTTAGAGGGGATAGAAGAAAAAATATAAATAAGACCTGAATTGTCGAGGATAACTTGGTAGTTCCGAAATACCAGAGTTCTTAGAATTGGAATTGGGGAAACGTGATTTCCCTAATTGATAAATATTGGCCAGGGATGCAGAGAAGATTACGGAAGATTTTGGGCGGCAATCTTTGCCATGAAACATTCTAAGAAGATC
>CALWDN010000023.1 GCA_944376685.1 uncultured Mediterraneibacter sp.
CTACACGACGCTCTTCCGATCTCCCTCGCCGTTTAAACCTACAGTCAGGGTCTTTGTCTTTGTATCCACGAATCCTCTGACGATCGTTGTGCTCTCTCCGCCCTCCGACTGGATGACCAGTTCATCCTTATCCGTGATCTCGATCGTACCTCCCGTAGCTTCGCTCACCCATTTTCCCTCCAGCGGGTTTCCGGTAAAGAGCTTCACGATAAAGAACACCGCAACTATAATGATCAGAACTGAAGAAACCGTCAGTACGGTGCGCCACAGTGTACTTCGTTTTTGTTCATTGTTTTCATAAATCATAGGTTCTGCACCTCTTTCTCATTCCTTTTTTCATTATACGGATTCGGCGGCAGGCTGTCAACGTCCCGCCCCGCCGGGGCCGTCAGCCGCACCGCGGCAGAGAAGGGTGCTCATTCCCCGCCAAGCTTTGAAGACACGAACCATCCGGCCGCGAATGTGATCAGCCCAATGATAAGCGTCAGGATGGAGAATCCGCTCCAATCTGTCTTCAGGAGGATCGCGATCGGTGATGCCAGGATCAGCCCGATGATCGCGTAGTAGGCATGGATCTCCGCCTTTGAAAAGATGAACTCGATGATCTTCGCGATCAGGAAGATCCCGAGGATCACACCAATGCCAAAGGGGATGAGGATGCCGCACTGCACCAGGATATCCTGCATGTCAAATGCGACCAGCGCATCCATGAAGTTGTTGATCGTCTTCAGGATCGTATCATAGTACCCCAGCAGCATGAGCATCATGGAGCCGCTCACCCCGGGGATGACCATAGTCGCCGCGGCGATAACGCCCACCAGCAGAAGTTTGACCACATTGATCAGGCCGAAGCTTACGTCCGCCGCACTGCCGCCCGTCTCTCCCATGACTGCCATCAGGATGACAATGGCGAAAAAAATAATAAAGCAGACTGCCCTGCCAACAGATACGGAATGGCCTTTCACTTTCTTAAAGATAAACGGCAGGCTTCCGGCGATCAGCCCGCAGAATGCAAAATTCGTCGGGATCGGATAATTTTCCAGCAGGAATTCAAAAAGCCTTGAGAGCGCTACGATGGCGATGCCCGCCCCGAGGAAGATCGGGACAAGCAGCTTAAGGCTCTCCTTGAATTCTGATTTCAGATGTGTGATCGCATGGATCAGCTTGTCATAAAGTCCCATGGCGACCATCATCGTGCCGCCGCTCACGCCGGGGATGATGTTGGCGATGCCAACGACCATTCCCTGCAGTAATCTCTTGATCATAGTTTCTGTCTCCTGATTGTTATTTATTATCCAAGATGTCTCTGAGCGCCCGGAAGAAGATATCCATCTCCTCGTCCGTTCCGACCGTGATCCGCAGGTACTGGCGGATCCGTTCGTCATTCCAGTGTCTTACATAGATCCTGCGCTTCTTCAGTTCCCCGAACAGACGCTTTGCATCATGCTCCGGGTGGCGCGCAAAGAGAAAATTGGCGTCTGCGCCGGTCATCTCAAAGCCCAGCTCCCGCAGTTGATCCTGCACCCGGGCACGGGTCGCGGTGATCCGGCGCACATTTTCTTCAAAGTACGCCCGGTCCTGTACAGCCGCAGCGCCGCATACAAGCGCCGCACGGCTCATGGTATAGGAGTTGAAAGAGTACTTCACATCATTGAGGCAGCGGATCAGTTCCGGCGATGCGATGGCATAGCCGATCCGCATGCCCGCCATGCTCCGTGACTTGGAGAATGTCTGGGTCACGATCAGATTGTCGTACTTATCCACCAGCTCCACAGCCGACCTTCCGGCAAAGTCGATATACGCCTCATCCACGATCACGATGGAATCCCGGTTGTGCTCCAGGATATCCTCCACAAAATCCAGACCCTCATAGATGGCGGTCGGCGCATTCGGGTTCGGGAAGATGACCCCTCCGTTTTCCCGGTAATAATCTTCCTTTACGATGCGGAAATTTCTGTCAAGCTCAGGGCATTCGTATGGGATGCGGTAAAGTTCCGCCCACACCCTGTAAAAAGAATATGTAATGTCCGGGAAAAGGACCGGCCTGTCCGAATTAAAAAATGTAAGGAAGCACAGCGACAGCACATCGTCCGACCCGACCCCCGCAAACACCTGGTCTTCTCCAACCTGATACTGTTCTGCAAGCGCCTTTATGAGCACGCTGGACGCCGGATCCGGGTACAGGCGGAAAGCGTCTGTATCCAGCGCGTCAAGCGCTTTCCGGACTTCCGGTGACGGCGGGTAAGGATTCTCGTTGGTATTCAGCTTGACCACGCGGCCCTGAGGCTGTTCTCCGGGCACATAGGGCTCCACCTGCCTGATATTCTTCAGTAATTCCTGCCTGATCTTCATCTTTTATGCTCCCGTCTGGATTATTTATATTCCCTGGCCAGCTCCGCGAATTTCGGCAGGGAATTGACGATCGTTTCATAGGATACACAGTACGCGATCCGCACGTAGCCCGGACAGCCGAATGAACTTCCCGGTACTACGAGGATGTTGTACTTCTTTGCTTCCGCGCAGAATGCTTTCTCGTCAGCCACCGGAGACTTCACGAAGAGATAGAAGGCGCCTTCCGGCTTGATGCACTCGAATCCCAGCTCTCTCAGCCCGTTGTAGAGGGTTTCCCGGTTCCGGTCATAGAATGAGATGTCCGTCTTTTCATTCAGGCATGCCTTGACCACCTTCTGCTGCAGGGTGGGCGCATTGACAAAACCAAGGATGCGGGTTGCCACATTGGCCGCTGAGATCAGGTTTTCGCTGTCAGCCGCCTCATCCGGGATGACCAGATAGCCGATCCGCTCGCCCGGGAGCGAAAGGGACTTGCTGTAAGAGTAACCGACAACCGTATTGTTGTAATATTTTGTCAGATACGGCACTTCCACTCCGTCATAGGCCAGTTCCCGGTACGGTTCATCGGAGATCAGGTAGATGTCCGTCCCGAACTCTTTCTGCTTCTTATCCATGACAGCCGCCATCTTTTTGATCGTATCTTCTGAATAAACAACGCCGGTCGGATTGTTCGGCGTGTTAACGATCACAGCGCGGGTCTTCGGCGTGATCTTCGCCTCGAACTCGTCCAGCTTCGGCTGGAAATCCGCAGTATTCGGAGAAATCTCCACGATCACTCCGTCGTAGTTGCTGACATAGCTTCTGTATTCTCCAAAATAGGGGGCGAAAACGATCACCTCGTCGCCCGGGTTCATCAGGGCTTTCAGGATCACATTCAGGCCCCCGGCCGCTCCCACCGTCATGGTGATGTTCTTTGCTGCAAATGCAGTCCCAAACCGGCTGTTCAGGGACTCCGCCACAGCCTGGCGCACATCCTCATATCCGGCATTACTGTTGGTATAGCCATGGAGCACCACCGGATCCTCCTCATCGAGAAGCCCGATGATCGCCTTTTTCACCGACGCAGGCGCCGGCAACTTGGGATTGGCAAGGCTGGAATCAAAAACGTTTTCCGGCCCGTAGATCTTCGCCAGGCGGTTGCCCTCCTCGAACATCGCGCGGATCGCCGAACTGTTTGCCACCATGTTTTCCATTTTTTTTGATATCATTAATGTCACAACCTTTCTTTTCTAATCGATTCCGGATGGATGCTAATCTTCCATCTTCGCAAGCTTCGCCGTCTGGTCCGCCGCGATCAGGCTGTCGATGATCTCATCGAGATCTCCGTTCAGGACGGAATCCAGCTTGTGCAGCGTCAGTTTGATCCGGTGGTCCGTCACACGCCCCTGGGGGAAATTGTACGTGCGGATCTTCTCGGAACGGTCGCCCGTTCCGATCTGGCTCCTTCTCGCCTCCGCCTCAGACGCCTGCTGCTTCTCCAGTTCCAGGTCATACAGTTTGGAACGGAGCAGCCGGAATGCTTTTTCTTTATTCTGAAGCTGGGACTTCTCGGTCTGGCTGTAGATCACGATCCCGGTCGGGAAATGGGTCAGACGTACGGCAGAGTCCGTCGTATTGACGCACTGGCCGCCGTTTCCGGAAGCGCGCATGACATCGATGCGGATATCTTTCTCATCGATCACCACGTCGACTTCCTCTGCCTCCGGCATGATTGCAACCGTGATAGTCGAGGTATGGATCCTTCCGCCGCTCTCCGTCTCCGGCACACGCTGCACACGGTGCACGCCGCTTTCGTATTTCAGGCGGGAGTAAGCGCCCTGTCCCGTGATCATGAATACGCACTCTTTAAATCCGCCGATGCCGTTCTCGTTCAGGGAAATCAGCTCGGTGCGCCAGCCGCGCCCGTCCGCATAATGCACGTACATCCGGTAGATCTCAGCTGCAAAAAGGGCCGCCTCGTCACCACCGGCGCCGGCGCGGATCTCCACGATGACATTCTTGTCATCATTGGGGTCTTTCGGCAGGAGCAGGATCTTCAGCTCCTGTTCCAGCTCCTCGATCCGCTTCCTGGATTCATTCAGCTCCTCTTTCGCCAGCTCGCGCATCTCCTCATCGGATTCCTCTTCCAGCATGGCCAGGCTGTCTTCCACATTCTGCTTACAGCTTTTATATTCATTATAAGCTTCCACGATCGGGGCGAGGTCGCTCTGCTCTTTCATCAGTTTTCGGAACCGTGCCTGGTCATCCGCAGCGCCCGGCTCCTGGAGCTCGCCCATCACTTCCTCATATCGGATCAGTAGGTCATCTAATCTGTCAAACATTTCTCATACGTCCTTTTCTTAAATCAATTTACACCTTATTTACTATATCGTCCGTACACTACGCGGTCAAGCCCTGACAGGTCCTTTTTCACCGTAATGTCCGCAAATCCATGCCCGCGCATCAGTTCCGACACATCCGCCGCCTGATCACACCCGGTCTCAAACATCAGGATCCCGCCCTGCTCCAGATGGTCCCCGCTTTCCTCCGTGATCCTTCTGTAAAACGCAAGGCCGTCCGCATCGCCGTCCAGCGCCATCCTTGGATCATGCAGCCGGACCTCCGGCTGGAGCCCTTCAATATCTGCGCTTCGGATATATGGAGGATTGGACAGGATCATGGCATACCGCCCCGTCAGGTTTTCAAAAAGATCACTGTGTACGAACGCGGCGGAAATGCCCAGCCTTTTCGCATTATCCCTGGCGGTCTCAAGCGCTTTCTCCGAAAGGTCGCTTCCGGTCCCCCGGACGGCCTGCCCCTTCATCCGCCCTGCATAGTAAAGGACGCTCAGCAGGATGCAGCCGGACCCGGTACACAGGTCAAGGATCTCTGCCGTCTGTCCCTTATCATTTGAGACAGGCAGCCGCCCGTTTCTGATCTGCCCCAGCGCTTCCTCGACCAGGATCTCCGTATCCTGCCTGGGGATCAGCACATGTTCATTTACCCGGAATAAAAGCCCCATGAATTCCTGTTCACCTGTGATATGCTGCAGCGGGATCCGCTGTGCACGCCTGCGGATGCATGCTTCATATGCATCCTGCTGCTGCGGCGTCATTTCACGGTCCGGGTCTGCGAAATAAGCCGCCCTGCCAACGCCGGTGACATATTCCAGCAGATACCAGGCATCCAGGTCCGGCTCCGGCACTTCTGCCCGGCGGAGTATTTCAGCCGCCCTGCGGCAGCTTTCCCGCAGATTCATAAATTCTCCTTCTGCCAGGTCCGCCAGTCAAACACTTCCTCGACCGCCCGGATCCCGACTTCGATCATGGAATCATCCGGTTCTTTTGTCGTCATATTCTGCACCCACAGGCCCGGCCTGCTCAGAAGGTTGACGATCACGTTGTCACTGTTCCCCGCCAGCCGGATGATCTCGTAAGACACCCCGGAGATCAGGGGAAACAGCGCGATCCTGATCAGCACTCTGGCGACCTGCGACTCTGCCGTGATGAAAAAGCAGAAAATAATGCTGACGATCATGACAAAAAACAGGAAGCTGGTACCGCACCGCTTGTGCTGTTTCGAACTTCTGCGGACATTTTCCACATTCAGTTCCAGCCCGTGTTCGATACAGTTGATGCATTTATGCTCCGCACCGTGATACATAAATGTCCGCCGGATGTCTTTCGTCCGTGAGATCAGGAATATGTAGGCCAGAAAGATCACCACACGGATGACGCCCTCGAAGATCGTCATCACCATGCGTGACGATGTAAATTTTTCCACAAAAACACTCAGGAAATACGGCAGCACCATAAAAAGGGCGATCGCGACGGCCACCGCCAGCACAACCGTTGCAGCCATGAATATCCTGTCCTGTTTTTCCTGCTTTGAGGCTTCTTTCTCCGTCAGGGCCGGGCCCTCTTCTTCCTCATAAAAACTGGCTGAAAACATCAGTGTCTTCATTCCCAGCACAAGCGAATCGATAAAGCTGAATATACCGCGTATGAAAGGGATCTTAAGGAGCGATCTCCACGGGACAATGCTGTGATAGTCCCGGACATCGACCGTGATCTCCCCGTCCGGCCTGCGGACCGCAACCGAATACCTGCCGCCGTTGCGCATCATGATGCCTTCCAGCACAGCCTGTCCGCCTATATTTGATGACTTCATAATTCCTCCATATAACAAAGAGGCTGAGATGCTTCCACCTCAGCCTGCTGTGTCTTTTCTTATTTAATACCGTATTTCTTGTTGAACTTATCAACACGGCCGCGTGCCTGCGCTGCTTTCTGCTGTCCCGTATAGAACGGATGGCACTTGGAGCAGATCTCAACGTGGATGTTCTCTTTCGTAGAACCTGTCACAAATGTATTTCCACAGTTGCAGGTTACAGTTGCCTGATGATATTCCGGATGGATTCCTTCGCGCATGATTTTCACCTCTCTATTTTAAAATATAATATATTACTCTCTAAACAGCTTTCTCATTGTAGCACAAGATATAGGGTTTTGCAACTGTTTTTTATATAAACTTCTGACGGATCACCTGGTGCACCAGTTCCACATTTGTCTTCGTCCTGGCAAACATATTCAGGAGATTGTCCGTCGCCTCATCCGCCTTCATTCCGTTCAGGGCCCTGCGCATGATATAGACAGCCTCCTGCTCTTCCTTATTAAGAAGCAGGTCTTCCCGCCTCGTGCCGGACCTTGCGATATCGATAGCCGGGAACACCCTCTTTTCCTGGAGCTTTCGGTCAAGGATCAGTTCCATGTTGCCCGTTCCCTTGAACTCTTCATAGACCACGTCGTCCATCTTGCTTCCGGTATCCACGAGCGCTGTCGCCAGGATCGTAAGGCTGCCGCCTTCGCGCATGTTCCTGGCCGCGCCGAAGAACCGCTTCGGGCTGTAGAGCGCCGCAGGGTCAAGGCCGCCGGAGAGCGTCCTTCCGGACGGGGGAACGATCAGGTTGTACGCCCTTGACAGCCTGGTGATGCTGTCAAGGAGGATCATAACGTCTTTGCCATGCTCCACCAGACGTTTCGCCCTGGCGATCACCATCTCGGATACCCTTTTATGATGTTCCGGAAGTTCATCAAAAGTAGAATGGATCACTTCCACATTCGGGCCGGAGATCGCTTCCTTGATATCCGTCACCTCCTCCGGCCGTTCATCGATCAGGAGGATCAGCAGATGCATGTGCGGCTCGCTCTTCTGTACGGCAAGCGCCACCTCTTTTAATAACGTCGTCTTCCCGGCTTTCGGCGGTGAAACGATCATTCCTCTCTGGCCTTTTCCGATAGGGGAGACCAGATCCATTACCCGCATAGCCGTGCTGCTGCCCGGCGTCTCCAGCCGGATGCGGCGGTTCGGGAAGACAGGCGTCAGGTCTTCAAAATTCTTGCGCTTCATCGCCTCTGCAGGCCGCATGCCATTGATGGTCGAAACATAGAGCAGCGCGCTGAACTTTTCGCTCTGCGTCTTGATCCGTGTATTCCCGGTCAGGATGTCGCCCGTTTTCAGGCCGAATCTCCGGATCTGTGCGGGCGATACGTAAACGTCGTTTTCCCCGGGCAGATAGTTGTCGCTCCGGATAAATCCGAATCCGTCCTGCATGACTTCAAGGATCCCGCTTGCCGTGCATCCGCTGTCAAGCTGCTCGATATCTGTCTCCGCCTTCTTTTCCTTCATTTCTTCTCTGACTTCTTCTTTAGCCTCGGAAGCCGCCTCGGCCTGCTCCTCCTGCTCATCGAGCGCGAGCATGGCGTCGATCAGATCCCCTTTCTTCAATGTTGATACGCCTTTCATCTTTCTTGCCTTTGCGAGGTCTCGCAGCGTTGCAAGCGGCAGCGATTCATACCTTTCTCTTGTCATAAACCTAAATCCTTTCCTGTTAGATCTTCATTTAAAAATGCCGCGGGAAATGTCGTCTGAACTGACTCAATTACGATATACTGCATTAAAATATGCGTCTATTATACATTTCACCCCCGCCCTTGTCAAGAGAGGGGCGAAGTGTTATGATAGGCAATATCATAAAACAACCACAGGAGCTGCGGTGCGATGCGTTGGGGCGAGAAACGGTATCATTCGCTGGACTGGGAACTGAAACATACGTTTGACGAAAAAATATATAAGATCACGCTGAACGGGGGCATGACCTGCCCGAACCGGGACGGGCGCGTGGGAACCGGCGGCTGCATCTTCTGCAGTGCCAGCGGATCCGGCGATTTCGCCGGCAGCGCATCCGACTCTGTCGCGACACAGCTTGAAAAAGGCAAAAAGGCCCTTCAGGACAAACGTCCGATCCGCTCCTATATTGCCTACTTCCAGGCATTCACCAACACGTATGCGCCTGTGGCGTATCTTGAGAAAATATTTACGGAAGCGATATCCGACCCGGATGTAAAGATCCTGTCCATCGCAACCCGCCCGGACTGCCTGGGCCCTGATGTGATCGCGCTGCTTGAGCGCCTGAACAGGATCAAGCCTGTCTGGGTGGAGCTCGGGCTTCAGACCGTCCATCCGGAGACTGCGCTTCTGATCCGCCGGGGATACCCGACGGATGTATTTGACCGGGCGGTAAGAGACCTGCGCGGCGCCGGCATCACGGTCATCGTCCACGTCATCCTCTTTCTCCCCGGCGAGACAGAGGAAATGATGCTTGAGACGCTGGATCACCTGAACCATTCCGATATCCAGGGGATCAAGCTCCAGCTCCTCCACGTACTGAAAGGGACTGACCTGGCGCGGCTCTATGCGTCGGATCCGTTCCACATACCGGATATGGATGAATACATCCGGCTTCTGGGGCGGTGCATCTGCATGCTCCGGCCGGACATCGTCATCCACCGTCTGACCGGCGACGGCCCGAAAGACCTGCTTATCGCCCCGCTCTGGACCGGGGCCAAACGGACTGTATTAAACCAGCTGCACAGATATCTGAAGGAAAACGATCTCTGGCAGGGAAAGGATTATCATGGCTGAAACCTTCACACTCTATAAACTGATCATCTTATACATGCTGAACAAAGTGGATTTCCCCCTGACCACTTCCCAGATCTCGGAATTCATCCTGGATGAAGGATACACCACCTACTTCAAACTCCAGGAAGCACTGTCCGAGCTTTCAGGCTCCGGCCTCATTCAGAAGGAATCCACGCACAACCGGACGCTTTACCACCTGACCGAAAACGGGGCCGAAACGATCCACTATTTCAGCAAAAACATTTCTTCTGCCATCCGGCGCGACATCGATGAATTTCTGAAGGCAAAACAATTTGACCTCAAAGAAGAGGCAGCCGTAAAGTCTGACTACTACATCAACCAGAACCACGAGTACGAAGTGCGCTGCCGCATCGAAGAGAACGGCTCCAGCCTCATCGACCTGAAACTGACCGTCCCCACCGAACAGGAGGCGGAGGCGATCGCCAACCGGTGGAACGCGAAGAGCCAGGAAATCTACACCCTACTCCTCACGAATCTTCTTTAAATATCCGCCGATCTGTTTCTCATAACCAAGCACGCCGGGTTCATAGAATCTGGCGTCTTTTATTTCATCCGGAAGATACTGCTGCTTTACATAATGGCCCGGATAGTCGTGGGCATACTTATACCCGGTCCCGTGCCCCAGCTTTGAGGCGCCTTTGTAATGGGCGTCCTGAAGGTGCGCCGGCACAGTCGTCGAAGTCCGCTTCACCGCCTCATTTGCCGCAAAGATCGCGCTGCATGCGGAATTGCTCTTCGGAGCGCAGGCCACATAGGTCACTGCCTGGGACAGGATGATCTGGGACTCCGGCATACCGATCCGCTCCACCGCCTGGGCGGCCGCAACCGCCACGGTGAGCGCCATGGGGTCTGCATTCCCCACATCTTCTGAAGCGCAGATCATGATCCGGCGCGCGATGAACCGGACGTCCTCGCCGGCATACAGCATTTTTGCCAGGTAAAAGACAGCCGCATCGGGATCAGACCCTCTCATGCTTTTGATAAATGCAGAAATGATATCGTAATGGTTGTCCCCCCGTTTATCATAATTCACAACCCGCTTCTGGATGCATTCTGAAGCCACATCCACCGTGATGTGGATCAGGCCGTCCGCGCCCCGCTCCGTCGTCAGGATCCCCAGTTCAATGGCATTGAGCGCATTTCTTGCATCTCCGCCGGCCATGTCCGCCAGGAATTCCAGCGCGTCCTCATCGATCTGCGCGCGGAAGCTGCCCATTCCTTTGTCCGCATCACTGACGGCTCGCCGAAGCAGCGTCCTGATATCCTCTTTCTCAAGCGGCTTCAGTTCGAAGATCACGGACCGGGAGATCAGCGCGCTGTTCACTTCAAAATACGGATTCTCCGTGGTTGCGCCTATAAGGATCACCGTCCCGTCCTCCACGAACGGGAGCAGATAATCCTGCTGCCCCTTATTGAACCTGTGGATCTCATCGATAAAAAGGATCGTCTTCTTTCCATACATTCCCCTGAGATCCTTCGCCTCCTTCACCACCTCTTCCATGTCCTTCTTGCCGGCGACAGTGGCGTTGATCTGCCTGAATGCAGCGCTGGTCGTATTGGCGATCACCTTCGCCAGCGTCGTCTTGCCTGTTCCCGGCGGGCCGTAAAAGATCACAGAGCTTAACTTGTCCGCCCTGATCGCACGGTAAAGCAGTTTGTCTTTTCCGATGATATGCTGCTGTCCCACCACCTCGTCAAGCGTTGTGGGCCGCATCCTGGAAGCAAGGGGCGCGTCCTTCTCCTTATTGGTTTCTCTCATATAGTCAAATAAATCCATGTGGTATTCCCTTCTTCGTTTTACCGGCGCATGCGCCGTATTCTCATATCCCGGCCCGGGCGACTGAACTCAGACGCCTGCCCCGGCCAGCTCCCGGATCACCTCGCCGGCGATCAGAAGGCCCGCCACCGGGGGGACAAAAGAAATGCTCCCCGGCAGGGAACGGCGCGCGCCAGGATCCTCGCCCGTGCTCCGCCCGCATGTGTCAACCGGCTTTTCCTTTGAATAGAGCACTTTCAGGTGGGTGATCCCTCTCTGCTTCAGTTCTCTTCGCATGACCCGGCAGAGCGGGCAGACGCTCGTGTCCGCCAGATCCGCGATCTCAAAGCGTTCCGGATGCAGTTTGTTTCCCGTGCCCATGCTGCTGATGAGGGGGATGCCCCGCTTCATCGACTCTTCCACAAGCGCGATCTTCGCGCTCACCGTGTCGATGGCGTCTATGATATAATCGATCTTCCCTTCAGTGTTTTTCTCCTCCCGATCCAGAAGTCCTGCCAGGTTTTCAGGCAGTATGAATGTCTCATACGTCCTTACTGTGACCGCCGGATCGATATCCCGGATCCGCTCCCGCATGACCTCCGTCTTCATCCGTCCGATGGTGCTGTGGTAAGCGATGGACTGCCGGTTGATATTTGTAACGGACACCGTATCATTATCGACCAGGATCAGAGTGCCGATGCCGCTTCTTGCAAGGGCTTCAATGCAGTGGGAGCCCACGCCGCCCACACCGAATACCATGACCGAGGAAGCTTTAAGCCTGTTCATGCCTTCCGCCCCGATCAGAAGTTCTGTCCTTGAATATTGATCCACCATTTCTCTATTCCGCTGCCTTTCCTTTTTCTTTTCTGTATTCCGAGGGGCTCAGCCCTTTCTGCTTCCGGAACGCCTTGGAAAAATACAGATTATTTTCAAATCCCACCGAGTAGGCGATGGCCGATACTGAAAGGTCTGTCTCCATTAAGAGATGGCATGCCTGCTTGATCCGGTACTCTGTCAGATATTCTTTCGGCGACCTGCTCATGTAATGCTGGAACGAGCGGAACAGATGGCTCCTGCTGATCCCAACGTACCCCGCGATATCCTCTACCGTAACCGGATAGGAATAATTGGTCTCAATATAGGTGAGCGCCTTTTCCACGTATGTGACATGTGCATCCTTCTCCGGCTCCGGCTTCTCCGCATAATGCATGAATACGGCAAGCAGGCCGTACAGCTTCCCCGCCATCGCCACCGCCGACTCGTAGGTATTGCCTTTGTTCAGATAGATCTGCTCCATTCCGTCCCGGATCTCTTCTTCCGGGATCCTGCCGCCCGGAATATAAGGCACGTCACGGCTGAAGTCCGTATTCCGGATAATGGACGCCACATCCGCACCCATAAAGCCCGCCCAGCAGTACTCCCACGGTTCTTTGCTGTCCGCCTGATACTGAAGCTCCGCGCCGGGGAACAGGATAAATGTATCCCCCGCGCCAAGACGGACAGATAATTTCCCCGTCGTGTACACGCCGCTCCCAGAAAGGATGTGATGGATACAGTAGTGGTCGCGCACGCCCGGCCCCCACTGGTAGTCCGGCTCGCATTTCTGATAACCCACATTATATACAGAGAGAGAATTCAGGAGATTCTCTCCTGTTTTATACGAATGTTTATATGAATCCGGCATAGCGGTGCCTCCTTTCCGGATGTCCTGCGCCTGCATGAAACATTATAATACAGCCGCTGTTCTGTATGCAACATTTTTACATGGTTTTGCACCCATTTTGTATAGACGTGATCCCCGGTTTCATCTATACTGTACTTTAGAACGAGCTGATCAAAATCTTATATCAGAATTGAGGAGGATCATCAGATGAAACAGAAACTTTTTGACAAATTTGCAGAGCTTTTCGGCAGTGCAGACGGCGCCCGCTTCTACTTCTCACCGGGCCGCGTCAATCTGATCGGCGAGCACACAGACTACAACGGCGGGCACGTATTCCCCTGCGCCCTTACAATGGGTACATACGGCGCAGCCCGGAAACGTGATGACCGTCTGATCCACTTTTACTCCATGAATCTGGATCGGTTCGGCGTTGTCGAGGCTTCGCTGGACGATCTGACTAACAAAAAGGCATACAACTGGGCGAATTATCCGCTCGGCGTGGTATGGGCTTTCGCAGAAAAAGGACATCCGATCGACACCGGGTTTGACATGGTCATCTGGGGCAACATCCCGAACGGCTCCGGCCTGTCCTCTTCCGCTTCACTTGAAGTCCTGACCGGCGTCATCCTCACGGATCTGTTCGGCATTACAGACCTCACAATGACAGATCTGGCACTGATCGGACAGTACTCCGAGAATAACTTCAACGGCTGCAACTGCGGCATCATGGATCAGTTTGCCGTTGCCATGGGCAAAAAAGACAATGCGATCTTCCTTGATACGAATACCATGAAATACGAATACGCGCCGATCCATCTGGAAGACGCAAAGATCGTCATCACGAACAGCAAGGTAAAACACAGCCTTGTTGATTCCGCCTACAATGACCGGCGCCGCGAATGTACGGAAGCGCTCGCCGCGCTGAAGGCAAAGCTTGATATCACAGCCCTCGGCGACCTGACGCCGGAGGAGTTCGAGGCAAACAAAGAGCTCATCACGGATCCGGTCCAGCTGAAGCGCGCAAAGCATGCCGTATATGAGAACCAGCGCACCATCGATGCCGTAGCCGCTCTGAAGGACGGCGATATCGAGAAATTCGGACAGCTTATGAACCAGTCCCACGTATCCCTTCGCGACGACTATGAAGTGTCCTGCGAGGAGATCGACATCCTCGTCGACCTGGCATGGAAGATCCCGGGCGTGATCGGTTCCCGCATCACAGGCGGCGGATTCGGCGGCTGCACCGTAAGCATTGTTAAAAATGATTCTGTAGATCAGTTTATCAACGAGATCGGCCGGATCTACAAGGAGAAAGTCGGACACGAAGCAGAGTTCTACACCGTAGATATCGGCGACGGGGCTGCACGGATCGATTAATAAGGGTAAAACAGCCGATAGTTCTGAAAGGAGAAATCAGGATATGCTTTACGAATCAATCAAAAAACTGGTACAGTACGGGATCGATGCCGGCCTGATGCCTGAAAGCGAACGCATTTACACGACCAATCTTCTGCTCGACCTGATGAAAGAAGATGATTATGAAGACGTGGACTGCAGCCTCGACCATATCGTACTTGAGGACGTATTAAAGGATCTGCTCGACGAAGCCGTGAAACGCGGGATCATCGAAGACAGCGTGACCTACCGGGACCTCTTCGACACAAAGCTGATGAACTGCCTCGTACCCCGTCCGGCGCAGATCCAGGATGCATTCTGGAAAAAATATGAGAAATCTCCGGAAGACGCCACCGCTTACTATTACAAGCTGAGCCAGGACAGCGACTACATCCGGCGCTACCGCATCGCACGGGACCGGAAATGGACCGTGGAAACCGAGTACGGAACCCTGGACATCACCATCAACCTGTCCAAGCCGGAGAAAGACCCGAAGGCCATCGCAGCCGCAGGCGCCGCGAAGTCCTCTTCCTACCCGATACGCCGGCCGCGTCAATCACCCGGCACGTGAGAACCACCGGATCATCCCGATCACCATCCAGGGAAATAAATGGGGATTCCAGTATTCTCCGTATGTTTATTACAATGAGCACTGCATCGTATTTAACGGACAGCATGTACCGATGAAGATCGACCGCAGCGCATTTGCGAAGCTTTTTGACTTCATCAAACTGTTCCCGCATTATTTCCTTGGCTCCAACGCCGACCTGCCGATCGTCGGCGGCTCCATCTTAAGCCACGATCATTTCCAGGGCGGACACTATACATTCGCCATGGCGAAAGCACCGGTCACGGAGCACTTCACCATCGCCGGATACGAAGATGTGGAAGCCGGCATCGTAAAATGGCCGCTGTCCGTGATCCGTCTGCGCGGAAAAGACACGGAACGCATCATCGACCTTGCCGACCACATCCTCGGGAAATGGCGCTCCTACACTGACGAAGAGGCATTTATCTTCGCTGAGACAGACGGTACGCCGCACAACACGATCACACCGATCGCACGCATGAAAGACGGCATGTATGAACTGGATCTCACCCTGCGGAACAACATTACCACAGAGGAGCACCCGCTGGGCGTCTATCATCCCCACGCGAAGCTTCATCACATCAAGAAAGAAAACATCGGTCTGATCGAAGTCATGGGACTTGCCGTACTTCCGGCACGTCTGAAAGGCGAGATGGAGCTGCTGAAAGAGTACATCCTCGAAGGCAAAGATATCCGGAGCAACGAACAGATCGAGAAACACGCGGACTGGGTAGACGAATTCCTGCCCTCCTATCCGGAGATCAATGCAGACAACATCGATCACATCCTGGAACAGGAAGTCGGAAAAGTCTTCTGCCAGGTACTGGAAGATGCAGGCGTCTACAAGTACAACGAAGAAGGACTCCGGGCATTCCACCGGTTCATCGATGTACTATAACCCTCTCATAAATACAGCCCGGGCCGGAACGATGATGTTCCGGCCCGGGCTGCTTCAGGATCAGTTTTCCATCTTTCCAAACGATGGCAGGGGATTCAAGTTGAAATTGCCCCATCGATGATTACAATTACTTTTGTATGCAGTCATTATCCAAGGGAACTTTTGAGGCATCTTGCAGAAGTCCGGAATATCATTTCTGAGGATAAAGGCAATGGAATTTATTATCTTAAAGGCGACCCGATCCACATGCAGCTTCTGATCACACGCGCAAACTGGAAAGAAATGGAGGTTGAACGAAACATGTGCGATGCATTAAAAGAACTGTTTTCCGATGAATTGCAGGAAGCAACAAATCTCGGAAAATCTGAAGGAATTACTTTGACCAAACAAGTCTTCAAACTTTCAGCAGATGGATTACAACCGGATGAAATCGCAGAAAAATGCAATATTTCACTGAAAGAAGTAATTGAAATCCTTGAATAAGCCATACATAAAAAGGATCTGCCGCATCAATTTAATGCGACAGATCCTTTTTGTCAGATTCAAATACTATTTCTTTGAATCCAGATATGCTTTTCTTCCCTCTTCGTAAAGGTTATTGCCTTCGCTGTCGATGATGACAACCACCGGCATATCCTCCACATAGAGTTTTCTGAGAGCCTCGGCTCCGAGATCCTCGAACGCGATCAGCTCCGCTTTCTTGATACATTTTGCAAGCAGTGCGCCGGCGCCGCCGATGGCCCCGAAGTACACGCCGCTGTATTTCTTCATGGCTTCCACTACTTCCGGAAGACGTGCGCCTTTTCCGATCATGCCGCGTGCGCCCACAGACATCATGGTCGGTGCATATGCATCCATACGTCCGCTTGTTGTCGGGCCTGCGCTGCCGATGACATGTCCCGGTTTCGCCGGTGTCGGTCCTACATAGTAGATCGTGGCATCCTTCGGATCAAAGGGGATCTCCTCTCCTTTTGCCAGCGCCTCGCACATTCTCTTGTGTCCGGCGTCACGGGATGTGTAGATCGTTCCTGTAAGGAGCAGCTGATCTCCCGCGTGGAGTGTCTTAGCAAGTTCCTCTGTGAGTGGTAATGTGATCTTTCTTGCCATTTAAATCACCTCCGATTTGTGGCGTGTCACGTGGCAGTTGATATTGACTGCACAGGGCATGCCTGCGATATGAGTCGGCATTGTTTCGATATTCAGGCCAATGGCTGTCGTCTTTCCGCCGAATCCCTGCGGTCCGATACCCAGCTCGTTTACCTTCTCCAGCATCTCTTTCTCAAGATCTGCATAGAACGGATCCGGATTGGAGGAATCAAGCGGTCTCATGAGCGCTTTCTTCGCAAGAAGCGCACATTTGTCAAATGTACCGCCGATGCCCACGCCCACTACCATAGGCGGACACGGGTTCGGGCCTGCTGTCTCCACTGCCTCGAGGATGAAATCCTTGATGCCCTGAAGTCCTGCTGACGGCTTGAACATACGGATCTGGCTCATGTTCTCGCTTCCGAATCCCTTCGGTCCGACCGTAACCTTGATGTTTTCGCCCGGAACGATCTCCGTATAAAGCATTGCCGGCGTATTGTCGCCTGTATTGCCGCGGCGCACCGGATCCTTTACAACAGATTTACGCAGATATCCGTTTGTATATCCGCGGCGTACGCCCTCGTCAACCGCTTCTCTCAAGTCGCCGCCCACAAGGTGTACGTCCTGTCCGATCTCAAGGAAAACGCATGCCATACCTGTATCCTGGCAGATCGGCACGTCTTCGTTGTCCGCGATTTCAAAGTTCTCGATGATATTGTCGAGAACGCCTTTTGCGATCTCCCCGTCCTCGCATGCACGGCAGTTGCGGATGGCGCATTTTACGTCTTCCGGAAGGTGCTCATTTGCATCGATGCACAGTCTCTCGATCACATCGGTGAGTGTACTTACATTGATTTCACGCATTGGAAGTCAACTCCTTTCTAATGTTTGTTAAAATATCGTTCGGCCCGCGCTCTGCTCATACATAGAGCAGCCGTATCTTTTATGATATCTACGAATCGCTCCGCGCTCTGCGCTCCCACGATTCTAACAAAATTCAAAATCCGCCCTGCCGGGCTTCTTTCTCATTTTGTTACGGGTTCCAAGGTCCTGTCCGCGCATGCACGCATGCCGGTCAGGACTTTTGAACCCTGATATCATAAGAATATGCCGATAAACTGGCACGCCAGTACGACGAATACCAGCGCCACGGGGTAAGTCGCTGCATATGCGCTTGCCACGTCGTCTGTTCCGGTCACGGCGATCAGTGTTCCCAGGGCCGGTGTACTTGTCATACCGCCGCAGATGGAGCCGAGCGTATTGAAGAGGCTCAGCTTCATGAACTTGGTTGCAACAAAGTATCCGACGATCATCGGGATCAGCGTGATCAGCGCGCCGTATACGAAGAGGATCAGTCCCTGCTCTTTAAGGATCTCGATGAATCCCGCGCCGGCCTCTACGCCCGCTCCGATCAGGAACAGGGCCAGACCGAACTCTCTCAGGCATTCGAGCACGGATTTCTCCACATGGAAGCTGATCTTGCCCGCATGTCCGAAATGTCCGAGGATCAGACCTGCGATCAGCGGACCGCCGGAAGTTCCCAGCGAGAACTGTGCGCCGCCCGGAAGCGGGATAACAATCTTCGCCAGGATGATGCCGAGTGCGATCGCCAGTGCAAATGCGAACAGGCCCATCGGATCAACATGGAACAGCTTGTCTTTCTTCTGGATATCTCCTACATTCTGAGCCGCCTCGAACTGCGCCCGCTCCGCATCCATATCTGTGTGGAGGATCTTCGGCATGAGCTGTACGAACAGCACGACGCCGATCACTCCGAAGGGATAAGCGATACCGTATCCGATGGATGCATTTGCGGAACCGGTAGCGTCAAGTGCTGCCGCAAGTCCCGGCGTACTTGTAAGGGCTCCGGACATCATACCTACCGTGATATCGGTCGGCACGCCTGCGATCTCGATAACACCCACGGTTGTCAGCGCACCGATGGTGATAATGATGAAGCCCAGCAGGATATAGGATTTTGCATTGATCTTAAAGTTCCGGAAGAACTTCGGCCCGGCGATAAAGCCGACGGACGTAACGAAGCAGATGAGGCCCAGGTCCTGGAACATGCCAAGACCTTCCACCAGCGCCTCGTCGTGGCCGAGAAAATGGCCGAATACCAGAGCGACGATCAGGACGCCGGCTGTCCCCAGCTCTACGCCCTTGATCGTGATGCTTCCAACCAGGTAGCCGATGAAAGCCACCAGGAAAAGGACCATCAGCGTCTCGCTCATTACACTCTCCTGAAACCAGTTAACTAAAAACATGTTGTCTTACTCTTCCTTTCTATCTCTCGTGTCTCGCATATTTCGGAAGGATCAGCGGAGATACGTCTCCTGTGCTTAATCCTGCGTCTTTCAGCTCTTCCGCATATGCTTCGATGTGATCCAGGTTCATGTTGCCCAGTTCCACATTTTTTGCTTTGGCCGCTGCAGCCTTACCTGCATTGCGTCCGAATACGATGATATCAAGGAGAGAGTTGCCCATCAGACGATTTCTTCCGTGGATTCCGCCGACAGCCTCACCTGCAACGAGCAGGTTGTCGATGACTTTTGTAAAGCCGTCTCCTCCGATCTCAAGTCCGCCGTTCTGATAGTGAAGGGTCGGATAGATAAGGATCGGAAGTTTTCTCATATCGATGTCATAGTTCATGTACATACGCAGCATCGCCGGGATGCGTTTCTCGATCGTTCCCGGTCCGCCCAGCATCTCGATCATCGGCGTATCAAGCCATACGCCGCTTCCGAGCGGTGTGGTCACGCCTTTGCCGCGCGCCGTACACTCACGGATAATGGATGCCGCAGCCACGTCACGGGTCTCAAGCGGATGCATGAATGCCTCGCCGTCCACATTGACAAGCTGTGCGCCTACGGAACGTACCTTCTCTGTAACCAGCGCGCCGAAGATCTGTGACGGGAATGCCACGCCTGTCGGGTGATACTGGATCGTATCCTGGTAAAGGAGCGGTGCACCCAGACGGTATCCGAGGATCAGGCCGTCTGCTGTCGCGCCGTAATGGTTGGATGTCGGGAATCCCTGATAGTGCATACGTCCCGCACCGCCTGTAGCGATGATGACGGTTTTTGCTTTTGCCACCAGGTAATCGTCTGTCTCCAGGTTCTGGAGAACCGCACCCGCAACCTGTCCTCTGTCGTCTTTAATAAGTTCTACCGCAGCCGTAAATTCAACGACCGGGATCTGACGGTTCAGGACTTCATCGCGAAGTGTACGCATGATCTCTGCTCCGGAGTAATCCTTGCAGGCATGCATTCTCTTTCTGGATGTTCCGCCGCCGTGTGTGGTGATCATACGGCCCGTCTCGTCCTTGTCAAACATAACGCCCAGTTCATTGAGCCATTTGATCGCGTCCGGCGCTTCCATGACAAGACGTCTTAAAAGCTCCGGCCTTGCAGCGAAATGTCCGCCGCCGAATGCGTCCAGGTAGTGCTGTACCGGAGAGTCGTTCTCTTTGTCTGCAGCCTGGATGCCGCCCTCTGCCATCATCGTGTTGGCATCGCCGATACGGAGTTTTGTCACGATCATAACGTTGGCGCCTGCCTCATTTGCCTCGATTGCTGCAGAAGCTCCCGCTCCGCCGCCGCCGATCACGAGAACGTCCACGTCATAATCCACTTTGCTGATATCTACTTTGTCTGTGAGCAGACGGCTGTTGGAATGGAGAAGATGTACCAGCTCCCTCGGCGCTTTCTGCCCTTTGTTCGGTCCTACCTTGATCTCCGCGAATGCGTCTTCCTTGTAATCAGGATGGAACTCCTTAAGGAGAGCATCTTTCTCATCCGCAGTCATACGTCTCGGTTCAACGCCCAGACGCGCTTCTCTGGTGGCCTCCACTTTCTTAACGGATTCCATCATTTCCGGTGTAAACATGATCTTCCCTCCTTATTTCTCGATCTCTCTGTTGTTGTAAAGTTCCTG
>CALWDN010000024.1 GCA_944376685.1 uncultured Mediterraneibacter sp.
CTTACATCTACAATGGGCCCGGGCGTAAAGGTTAATCCTCTGAAGCTTGCATAATTGAAAAAGATAAAAAGACAAAAGACCGGCGTGCCAGAAATGGCGCGCCGGTTTTGCGTTACGGATATTTTTTGGAGAAAATACTTGACAATTTTATATTGCTGTGCTAATTTATATGAGCAACTGCCGAAGACAGTAGGTGCTGTAAAGCGTAAGTTTGTGAACGCCTACCGAGGAGTGTTAGATTTATTACTTATGTAAGAATTAACAAATCTCCGTGTCTTTGCGCATGGAGGTTTTTTACTTTGGCAGTACACGCAAAATATACAAGGAGGTGTACCAGAAAGTGGCAAAAGTTGAATTAAAACAGCCGATCGTACAGGCAATCGCAGAAGAGATCAAAGACGCTCAGTCAGTTGTGCTTGTAGACTACCGCGGACTTACAGTTGCCCAGGATACAGAGCTTCGTAAGCAGCTCAGAGAAGCGGGCATCGTGTACAAGGTATACAAGAACACGATGATGAAGAGAGCTTTTGAAGGAACTGAGTTCGAAGGCCTTGACAACTGTCTGGAAGGACCGAGCGCGATCGCGGTATCCAAGGATGACGCGACTGCACCGGCAAGGATCCTTTGCAAGTTCGCTAAGGATGCTCCGGCTCTGGAACTCAAGGGCGGCGTAGTAGAAGGAACTGTCTATGACGTGGCAGGACTTACAGAACTGTCCAAGATCCCGTCAAGAGAAGAACTTCTCTCCAGACTGCTTGGAAGCATGCAGTCACCGATTGCAAACTTCGCACGCGTTATCAAGCAGATCGCTGAAAAAGGCGGCGAGACAGCAGAAGCTGCTCCGGCAGAGGAAGCAGCAGCTGAGGCACCGGCAGCAGAGGCAGCTGAGACTGCAGAAGCACCGACGGCAGAAGCAGCAGAGACACCGGCTGAGTAATCAGTGCGGCGGGCGCGGCGATAAATGCGCCTGATAAAAATGAAAAGAACGGGCAGAGCCCGGAAGATCAAAGTATGAATAAAAATGGAGGATTTAAAAATGGCTAAAATGACAACAGCTGAGATGATCGAAGCGATCAAAGAGTTATCAGTATTAGAGTTAAACGAGCTTGTAAAAGCTTGTGAAGAAGAGTTTGGCGTATCTGCAGCAGCAGGCGTTGTAGTTGCAGCAGCAGGCGGAGACGGAGCTGCAGCAGCTGAGGAGAAAGATGAGTTTGATGTAGAGCTTGTATCTGCAGGCGCTTCCAAGGTTAAAGTAATCAAGGTTGTACGTGAGGTTACAGGTCTTGGACTGAAAGAAGCTAAAGATCTCGTAGACAACGCTCCGAAGGTAGTTAAAGAGGGCGCTTCCAAAGCTGAGGCTGAGGAGATCAAGGCTAAACTTGAGGAGCAGGGCGCAGAGGTTAACCTTAAATAATAAGGCTGACGGAAAGCGATCATCCTCAACCAGAGATGAAACACCGGACCGTGGAAGTTCAGGCTTCCGCGGTCTTTTGGTTTTATGTGAAATACGTGTTGACAATAAAAAGAGTTATGTGATATAGTAAAAAATGCACTATTATGGAAAGCTATGCCATATAAAGCGCAAAAACGCTGTCACATGGCTCTTTTCATATCTGTATAGATTAACAAGAGGAGTGAAACGTCAATGGAGAAAAACAGGATCCGTCCAATTAAAACCGGAAACAGCTTCCGCATGAGCTATTCCAGGCAGAAGGAAGTATTGGAGATGCCCAATCTCATTGAAGTTCAGAAGGATTCCTATCAGTGGTTTCTGGATGAAGGACTCAAAGAGGTGTTCGACGATATTTCCCCGATCTCAGACTTCAGCGGCCATCTGAGCCTGGAATTTGTGGACTTCACACTGTGCGAAGACGATGTGAAGTACTCGATCGATGAGTGCAAAGAGCGCGATGCGACTTATGCGGCACCCCTGAAAGTCAGGGTAAGGCTCCACAATAAAGAGACCGATGAGATCAACGAACACGAGATCTTCATGGGTGACCTTCCCCTGATGACCAAGACGGGAACGTTCGTGATCAACGGGGCAGAACGTGTCATCGTCAGCCAGCTGGTACGTTCACCGGGCATCTATTATGGCATCGCCCATGATAAACTCGGTAAGAAGCTCTACTCCGCAACCGTGATCCCGAACAGGGGCGCATGGCTTGAGTACGAGACAGACTCCAATGACGTTTTTTATGTGCGTGTGGACCGTACGAGAAAGGTGCCGATCACAGTGCTGATCCGCGCCCTCGGCATCGGTACGAACGCTGAGATCATCGACCTGTTCGGCGAGGAGCCGAAGATCCTTGCAAGCTTTGGAAAGGACACTGCTGAGAATTATCAGGAGGGTCTTCTTGAGCTGTACAAAAAGATCCGTCCGGGCGAGCCGCTGGCAGTGGACAGCGCGGAGAGCCTGATCAACAGTATGTTCTTTGATCCGAGACGCTACGATCTGGCGAAGGTCGGACGTTATAAATTCAATAAGAAGCTGATGCTCCGCAACCGTGTGAACGGCCGCATCCTTGCGGAAGACGTGGTGAGCCCGCTGACCGGCGAGACCGTGGCTGAGAAAGGCACGAAGATCACCCGTGAGATCGCGGACCAGATCCAGAATTCAGCCGTGACCCATCTGTGGGTAGAGGGCGAGGACGCGTCCAGGAATATCAAGATCCTTTCCAATATGATGGTGGATCTTCAGGCTGTTGTGGACATCGACCCGAAGGAAGTGGGCGTGACAGAGCAGGTATACTATCCTGTCCTGGCAGGCATCATCGAGGAGGCCGCAGGCGACATCGATGAGATGAAGCGCATGATCCGCCGCGACATCCACGACCTGATCCCGAAGCATATCACGAAGGATGACATCATTGCATCCATTAACTATAACATCCATCTGGAATACGGCATCGGAAATGACGATGACATCGACCATCTGGGCAACCGCCGCATCCGTGCAGTAGGCGAGCTGCTCCAGAACCAGTACAGGATCGGCCTGTCCAGACTGGAGAGAGTCGTGCGCGAGCGTATGACGACACAGGACCAGGAGGGCATCTCTCCGCAGTCCCTGATCAATATCAAGCCGGTGACGGCGGCAGTGAAGGAGTTCTTCGGATCTTCCCAGCTGTCCCAGTTCATGGATCAGAACAACCCGCTGGGCGAGCTGACCCACAAGAGACGTCTCTCTGCACTGGGACCGGGCGGTCTTTCCAGAGACCGTGCGGGATTCGAGGTGCGAGACGTACACTACTCCCACTACGGAAGAATGTGTCCGATCGAGACGCCTGAAGGTCCGAACATCGGTCTGATCAACTCCCTTGCATGCTACGCAAGGATCAACCAATACGGATTCGTTGAGGCGCCGTACCGCAAGGTCGACAAGTCCGATCCGGAGAATCCGCGCGTAACCGACGAAGTAGTATACATGACGGCGGATGAGGAAGACAATTACCATGTGGCTCAGGCGAATACGCCGCTGGACGAGGAAGGACACTTCATCCATAAGAACGTGTCCGGTCGTTACCGTGAAGAGACACAGGAATACGAAAGAAATAAATTCGACTACATGGACGTATCCCCGAAGATGGTATTCTCCGTGGCTACGGCGCTGATCCCGTTCCTTCAGAACGATGATGCGAACCGTGCCCTGATGGGATCCAACATGCAGCGCCAGGCCGTGCCGCTCCTTACCACAGAAGCGCCGGTTGTCGGCACAGGTATGGAAGTGAAGGCGGCGGTAGACTCCGGCGTGTGTGTAGTCGCAGAGCAGGCGGGAACCGTTGAGAGCTCCACATCCAAAGAAATCGTGATCCGTCATGAGGACGGAACGAAGCAGTCCTATAAGCTGACCAAGTTCCAGCGGAGCAACCAGAGCAACTGCTACAATCAGAGACCGATCGTCAACAAGGGCGATGTGGTTGAGGCCGGACAGGTTATCGCAGACGGTCCGTCCACATCCGGCGGCGAGATGGCGCTGGGCAAGAACCCGCTGATCGGCTTCATGACATGGGAAGGCTACAACTACGAGGATGCGGTCCTCTTAAGTGAGAGACTGGTCCAGGATGACGTATATACATCTGTCCACATCGAAGAGTATGAGGCAGAGGCAAGAGACACGAAGCTCGGACCTGAGGAGATCACAAGAGATATCCCGGGCGTGGGCGATGATGCGCTGAAAGACCTGGATGAGCGCGGTATCATCCGCATCGGTGCGGAGGTCCGTGCCGGAGACATCCTGGTCGGCAAGGTGACTCCGAAGGGAGAGACCGAGCTGACGGCGGAGGAGAGGCTGCTCCGTGCGATCTTCGGCGAAAAGGCGAGAGAAGTAAGGGATACATCCCTGAAAGTGCCGCACGGCGAGTATGGCATCGTGGTAGATGCGAAAGTATTTACAAGGGAGAACGGCGACGAGCTGTCACCGGGCGTAAACCAGGCGGTGCGCATCTACATCGCGCAGAAGAGAAAGATATCTGTCGGAGATAAGATGGCCGGACGTCACGGCAACAAGGGTGTCGTTTCCCGCGTACTCCCGGTAGAGGATATGCCGTTCCTGCCGAACGGACGTCCGCTGGACATCGTGCTGAACCCGCTGGGCGTGCCGTCACGTATGAATATCGGGCAGGTGCTTGAGATCCACTTAAGCCTTGCGGCGAAAGCGCTCGGATTCAACATCTCCACACCGGTATTCGACGGGGCGAACGAGGTGGACATCATGGATACCCTCGACCTGGCGAATGATTATGTAAACCTTGAGTGGGATGAGTTTGAGAAGAAGCATGGCGAAGAGCTGCTCCCGGAAGTGCTCCAGTACCTCTCTGACAACAGAGAGCACCGGAAACTGTGGAAGGGCGTGCCGCTCTCCAGAGACGGAAAGGTCCGCTTAAGAGACGGACGCACCGGCGAGTTCTTCGACAGCCCGGTTACGATCGGACACATGCACTACCTGAAACTGCATCACCTGGTTGACGATAAGATCCACGCACGTTCCACCGGCCCGTACTCCCTCGTTACGCAGCAGCCGCTCGGCGGTAAAGCCCAGTTCGGCGGCCAGCGTTTCGGAGAGATGGAAGTGTGGGCGCTGGAGGCATACGGCGCATCTTACACCCTGCAGGAGATCCTGACAGTAAAATCCGATGATGTGGTCGGACGTGTGAAGACATACGAAGCCATCATCAAAGGCGAGAACATCCCGGAACCGGGTGTTCCGGAGTCCTTCAAGGTACTCCTCAAGGAGCTGCAGTCACTGGCTCTCGACGTACGCGTCCTCCGCGACGACAACACGGAAGTCGAGATCATGGAAAATGTGGATTACGGCGAGACCGATCTGCGCCACATTATCGAGGGCGACAGAAAGTACCGCGATGACAATGAATCCTTCGGGGCTCACGGTTATACAGAGCAGGAATTTGTAGACGGAGAACTGGAGAATGTTGAACCAGAGGAACCGGAAGAAGCTGATTTCGACGAGATCGAATTCAACGAGTATTCCGATGACGATGAGAACTAAGGGGAGGAGCCGAATCTATGCCGAACAATAATGAACAACAATATCAGCCGTTAAAATTTGATGCGATCAGGATCGGGCTGGCTTCACCGGAAAAGATCCTGGAGTGGTCAAGAGGCGAGGTTACAAAACCGGAGACGATCAACTACAGAACGCTGAAACCGGAAAAGGACGGCCTGTTCTGCGAGAGGATCTTCGGACCGAGCAAGGACTGGGAGTGTCACTGCGGTAAGTACAAGAAGATCCGCTACAAAGGCGTGGTCTGCGACCGCTGCGGCGTTGAAGTTACGAAGTCAAGCGTGCGCCGCGAGCGTATGGGGCATATCGCCCTTGCGGCTCCGGTATCCCATATCTGGTACTTTAAGGGCATCCCGAGCCGTATGGGACTGATCCTTGACATCTCCCCGAGAACACTGGAGAGAGTCCTTTACTTTGCATCCTATATCGTACTGGACAAAGGCGAGACGGATCTGCAGAACAAGCAGATCCTGTCCGAGGCTGAGTACCAGGAGCAGAAAGATAAATGGGGCAGCGGGGCGTTCCGCGTAGGAATGGGCGCCGAGGCCATCAAAGAACTTCTCGAGGCCATTGACCTGGAGAAGGAGTGCGCGGAGCTTCAGGCTGCGCTGGAGAATTCCACAGGCCAGAAGCGTGCAAGGATCGTGAAGAGACTGGAAGTCGTAGAGGCATTCCTTGAGTCCGGCAACCGTCCGGAGTGGATGATCCTCACAGCGATCCCGGTCATCCCGCCGGATCTGCGTCCGATGGTGCAGCTGGACGGCGGACGTTTCGCAACGTCTGACCTGAACGACCTGTACAGAAGGATCATTAACAGAAACAACCGTCTGAAGAGGCTGCTGGAGCTGGGCGCGCCGGACATCATCGTGCGCAATGAGAAACGTATGCTCCAGGAGGCGGTGGACGCGCTGATCGACAACGGCCGCCGCGGACGTCCGGTCACAGGACCCGGCAACCGGGCGCTCAAGTCTCTGTCCGACATGCTGAAAGGTAAGTCCGGACGTTTCCGTCAGAACCTGCTCGGAAAACGTGTCGACTATTCCGGACGTTCCGTTATCGTCGTGGGACCGGAACTGAAGATCTACCAGTGCGGTCTTCCGAAAGAGATGGCTATTGAGCTGTTCAAACCGTTCGTGATGAAAGAACTGGTTGCAAACGGGACGGCGCATAATATTAAAAATGCAAAGAAGATGGTGGAGAGACTCCAGCCGGAAGTGTGGGATGTGCTCGAGGAAGTGATCAAAGAGCATCCGGTTATGCTGAACCGTGCCCCCACGCTGCACAGACTGGGTATCCAGGCGTTTGAGCCGATCCTTGTGGAAGGTAAGGCGATCAAGCTTCATCCGCTCGTATGTACCGCTTACAACGCGGACTTCGACGGCGACCAGATGGCTGTCCATGTACCGCTGTCTGTAGAGGCCCAGGCAGAGTGCCGCTTCCTCCTTCTTTCACCGAACAACCTGCTGAAACCGTCAGACGGCGGTCCGGTGGCCGTTCCTTCACAGGATATGGTCCTCGGCATCTACTATCTGACGCAGGTAAGGCCGGGCGCGAAGGGCGAGGGCATGTTCTTCCGCAGTGTGAGCGAGGCGATCCTTGCTTACGAGAACGGATATATCACGCTGCATTCACAGATCAAAGTCCGCGTGTCAAAGACTATGCCGGACGGCACCGTGAAGACGGGAACCATCGACGCGACCCTGGGACGTCTGCTCTTCAACGAGATCATCCCGCAGGACCTTGGGTTTGTGGACAGAGAGGTTGAGGGCAACGAGCTGAAGCTGGAGATCGATTTCCATGTAGGAAAGAAACAGTTAAAGCAGATCCTTGAGAAAGTCATCAACACACACGGCGCGACCCAGACAGCCGAGGTGCTGGATGATGTAAAAGCGATCGGTTACAAATACTCCACAAGAGCGGCCATGACCGTATCCATTTCCGATATGACCGTGCCGCCGGAGAAACCGAAGATGATCGAGGACGCCCAGAATACGGTAGACCGGATCACCAAGAACTACAAGCGTGGTCTTATCACCGAAGAAGAGCGTTACAAAGAAGTCGTAGAGACATGGAAGGCGACCGACGACAAGCTGACGGACGCGCTGCTTTCCGGTCTGGATAAATACAACAACATCTTCATGATGGCGGATTCCGGAGCCCGTGGTTCTGACAAGCAGATCAAGCAGCTTGCCGGCATGCGTGGACTGATGGCGGATACGACAGGACGCACTATCGAGCTGCCGATCAAGTCCAATTTCCGTGAAGGTCTGGACGTACTGGAATACTTCATGTCCGCCCACGGCGCGCGTAAAGGTCTGTCCGATACGGCGCTGCGTACGGCCGACTCCGGTTACCTGACCAGACGTCTGGTCGACGTATCACAGCAGCTGATCATCCATGATACAGACTGTGTGGGACCGGATGAGGAGATCCCGGGCATGTATGTACATGCATTTACGGACGGAAATGAAGAGATCGAAAGCCTGCAGGACCGTATCACAGGACGTGTATCCTGCGAGGATATCAAAGATCAGGATGGCAACATCCTTGTGAAGAAGAATCACATGATCACACCCCGCCGTGCAGAGCGCGTGATGAAGAAAGGTGTGGATGAGAACGGTGAGCCGCTGAAGAAAGTGAAGATCCGTACGATCCTTACCTGCCGCTGCAAGAACGGCGTCTGCGCGAAGTGCTACGGCGCAAACATGGCGACCGGAGAAGTGGTACAGGTAGGCGAGGCAGTCGGGATCATCGCGGCACAGTCCATCGGTGAGCCGGGTACCCAGCTGACCATGCGTACGTTCCATACCGGCGGTGTGGCCGGCGATGATATCACACAAGGTCTTCCCCGTGTCGAGGAGCTTTTCGAGGCCAGAAAGCCGAAGGGACTTGCGATCATCACAGAGTTCGCCGGAAAAGCGACCATCAGCGATACCAAGAAGAAGCGCGAGGTCATCGTTACAAACGACGAGACAGGCGAGTCGAAAGCATACCTCATTCCGTACGGATCCCGCATCAAGATCCAGGACGGCGATATCCTGGAGGCCGGAGACGAGCTTACAGAAGGTAGCGTGAATCCGCATGACATTCTGAAGATCAAGGGACTGCGCGCCGCACAGGACTACATGCTCCGTGAGGTACAGCGTGTATACCGTCTCCAGGGTGTTGATATCAACGATAAGCATATCGAGGTTATCGTACGACAGATGCTGAAGAAAGTCCGCATCGAGGAGAAGGGCGATTCTGAATTCCTTCCGGGCACAATGGTTGACGTGCTCGAATTCGAGGATGTGAACAAACAGCTCGAAGAGGAAGGCAAAGAGCCGGCTACGGGCGAGCAGATCATGCTCGGTATCACGAAGGCGTCACTTGCAACGGATTCCTTCCTGTCAGCCGCATCCTTCCAGGAAACGACAAAGGTGCTGACAGAGGCAGCGATCAAGGGCAAGGTAGACCACCTTGCAGGCCTGAAAGAGAACGTCATCATCGGTAAACACATCCCGGCAGGTACGGGTATGAAGAAATACCGTGAGGTTGAACTCAATACAGACGACAACCTGGAACAGCAGGAACTTATGCTGAACCTTGAAGGCGAAGAAGACGAACAGGCAGATGCCGCAGAACTGCAGGACGCCGCAGAGGCGGTTTCCGGGGAAGAAGCGGCAGAGGCTGCTGAAGGAGAAACTGAACAGGCTTCGGAAGAGACGAATGAATAAATGCCAGCCTCCTAAACCATGAACGGGCAGGCAGGACAGAATACCCGCCGGACAGAGATGTCCGGCGGGTATATTATGAAGAAAAATATTCCGCAGGCGTCGGACAAAATACAAAATATAGGAAGAATCTGGGTTATTCTGTTGACATATTACAATATCTGCCTTAGAATATTTTCAGATTGTTGCAATATCTGAACCAGAAGGAGGCGGAAATCTGATGCGGTGAGCAGCATGGTCCAGGCAGGCGGGAGCGTCTGTCCGTTTTTGCGTATATAAAATTTCACCGTTCTTTTTTAATGGAACGTATAGCTATATGGAGAAAAAGTATACTAAAAAGCCTGACGAGGGGAAATTACCTGGAACTGACCGGGAATTTTACAGATAACCTGGAAACAATTTACGGTGGACAGGCATGAAGTAAAACCTCGGTGACATATGACAAATGTGAATTGGTCCTTAACGGTGGTTCTTCGCAGGCAGTATATGGCGGAGGAAGCAACTGCTCTGTGACAGGAGATATATCTGTGACCTTCGACGGACACGAGACAGTAAGCCTTATCGGCGGCTGTCAGATATACCAGGATCGTGCAGATGCTGCGCGCGTTGGCGGCGATATCACCGTAAAGATTCTTTCCGGACGGGTAGAGGACTTGACAGGCGGCAGCAAGGGACGTGATGGAAACGTTGGTAACACGCCGGTACTTGCACCGGTAGACGGCGATGTTATCGTGACGGTCGGACAGAAGGATGCGCCTGCAAAGACGGCGGTTGTCGGAGACCTGCGGGGCGGCGGGATCGGAACCAACAGCTCGCTGACTGTGGGCGACGGACAGATGACAGAGTACACCCTTACGGTGAATAAAGTCTGGGATACGGAGAAACAGCCGGATGTGCAGCTGCCGGAATCTGTGGATATATCACTGGTCATCGGAGACCGTGTGCTGGACAGCATTACACTTACACCGGATAATGGCTGGAGCGGGACATTTACCCGGCTTCCGGATCCGGATACGCTTGGCGGAGAAAAGATCACCGTGCGTGAGGATGCTGTGCCGCAGGGATTTGAAGTGTCTTACTCTGAAGTGGACGTGGATAAGGAAGCACATACCATGTCAGTCACGGTCACGAACCATGCGGCGGCGGCCGGAGACGGTCCGCAGACCGATGCCGGGGAAACAGGCCCGGGACAGCCGGGTGGTGGTGACGCGCTCCAGACGCAGGACCAGATTGCCCGGACGGGTGTGGATGAAGCGGCAGGGGCCGCAGCTGCAGTGCTTGCAGTGGCATTGACAGGAATTACAGCCGTGGCAGTGCTGAGACAGAGAAGAAGTAAGACGGACAGATAAGATGCGTCTCACCTATTCTTCTTCATCTTCAGCCATCCGGTATCCGACGCCGACTTCTGTGAAGATGTACTTTGGCTGGGCCGGGTCTGCTTCGATCTTTCTGCGTATATTTGCCATATTAACACGCAGGATCTTGTTGTCGCTGTCCGCGTACGGCCCCCATACGTTGGACAGGATCGAGGCATAGGTGATGACCTTCCCCGAATTCTGCGCCAGGAAGGCAACGATCTTGTATTCTATGGGCGTAAGGTGGATCTCCCTGTCGCTGATGGTCAGGAGCCGCTTTGAGAAATCCAGCACCATGCTTCCGTGTCTGTAGGGACGGACGTACAGCGTATCGTTCGTCCTCAGCCGGTTGCTGTGCCGGAGGGAGGCGCGGATCCTTGCCAGAAGCTCGGAAGTGCCGAAAGGTTTGGTGATGTAGTCGTCCGCGCCGAGGTCGAGGGAGCGGACCTTGTCTTTCTCGGCAGTCCGGGCGGAGATGACGATGATCGGCGTGCTCGTCCAGGTACGGACTTCGCGGATGATGTCGTCGCCGTTCAGGTCCGGCAGCCCGAGGTCCAAAAGGATGATGTCCGGGCACTGGGAGCGGATCAGTTCCAGCCCCTGTGCACCGGTATCTGCGCTCAGCACGCGGTAATCATGCTGCTTGAGCATTTTTCCCATGAATGTCTGTATATTTTTTTCATCTTCTATGATCAAGACGGTGCATTTAGACATCGGTCAGATCCTCCTTTTCTTTTGGAAGGGTAAATGTAAATTCTGCGCCGCGGGGATGGTTGGCGGCGTTTATCGTTCCGCCGTGGGCCTGGATGATGGTCTTGCAGATGGAAAGCCCGATCCCGATCCCCCGGTGGCTGTCCGCCGTGCCGGATGAGCGCTGCTGCCCCTCGAAAATGTATGGCAGCTGTGCCTCGTCGATCCCTTTTCCGTAATCTCTGACCCGGAATGCAACCGAGTCGGAAAGGTCGCAGATGACAAGGTCGATCGGATCTGTGCTCCCTGAGTGGATGAATGCATTTTCAAGCAGGTTGATCAGGACCTGCTCGATCAGCGTGGGGTCCATGGAGAGCAGCAGAAATGTCTCAGGCATATCCACATGTATCCGGATATCCGGAAGCCGCTTCCTGAGGCGCAGGATAGCTTCTGATACGACTTCTTCCACCACTTCAGGGGATTTCTTTACCCGTGCCCCCTCCCCGTTCTGATCGCGGATGCGGGTGACTGTGAGCAGGTTTTCCACCATGTTGAGAAGCCATTCGGAGTCTTCGCGGATGTTGGAGACCAGCTCGGTGCGCTCCTCGTCGGAGAAGTCGCTGTAATGCTCCAGGAAAGAGGAAGAGGAGCCGATGATCCCTGTCAGGGGCGTCCGCAGGTCGTGGGATACCGCCCGCAGCAGGTTGGCCCTCAGCTTCTCCCGGTCAGCCTCGGCCAGCGCTTTTTCCCTCTCGGCGATGGCCTGGCGCTGGCGCTTCAGGGTGGTCGTGGTGGTGCTGGTGATCAGGGAGATCGCCAGCATGCCGATGAAGGTGACGGGATAGCCGTCCAGATAAAAGTTTACCTTAAAATACGGATAGGAGAAAAAATAATTAACCGCGGTGACGCAAAACAGCGAGGCAAAGATCCCGTACAGGTAGCCTGAGGTGTACAGGGCTGTGAGGATCAGCGCAAGGATGTAGACGACCGTGATGTTCGCCACGTTTTTATTTCCAAGGTAAAAGAATCCGAAAGAAACAGCTGTGGCGGCCGTCAGGAGCAGTATGGTGCACGCGGTATCTTTTAAATACTTCTTTTTCATAGGCTTATCCGGGATATATACAGCAAAAGAGAGCTGGTTATACCGGCTCTCCGTTTCTGTACTTCGTGAGGATGTGCTGGATCCTTTCATTGGGGCTTAAGATCGAACTGATCGAGCCGTCGTGGTTCAGCGTATCGACAATGAGCGCGATGTATTTGCTCATATCACAGTTAATATAGTATGGCCTGGACAGGAGCTCCGGGGTCTGATAGATCAGGTTGGTCGTCAGGATGCCGGAAATGATCCCCTCGTCGTAAGCTTTGTCAAATTTATCCATTCCGTTGGTGAACAGGCCGAACGTTGCAGCCGCGAAGATGCGGTTTGCCTTCCTGCGCTTCAGCTCGGTCGCCACCTCGATGATGCTGTCGCCGGAAGAGATCATATCGTCAATGATGATGACGTCCTTCCCCTCCACGGAGCTGCCGAGGAATTCGTGTGCCACGATCGGGTTGCGCCCGTCCACGATCCTCGTGTAATCGCGGCGTTTGTAGAACATACCCATATCAAGGCCAAGCACATTGGCAAGGTATACGGCGCGGTTGGTCCCGCCCTCGTCCGGGCTGATGGCCATCATATGGTCGCTGTCGATCTGCAGGTCTTTAACTGTGCGCAGAAGCCCCTTGACGAACTGGTAGGTGGGAGATACGGTTTCAAAACCGCTGAGCGGGATCGCATTCTGGACGCGCGGGTCGTGGGCGTCAAATGTGATGATGTTCTCCACGCCCATCCGCACCAGCTCCTGGAGCGCAAGGGCGCAGTCCAGGGATTCACGGGAGCTTCTCTTGTGCTGCCGGCTCTCGTACAGAAACGGCATGATCACATTGATGCGCCTGCCTTTTCCGCCGATCGCGGCGATGATCCTTTTCAGGTTCTGGAAATGGTCGTCCGGGGACATATGGTTTGTCTGTCCGGTCAGCGAGTAGGTGACGCTGTAATTGCACACGTCAACCATCAGGTAAAGGTCTTTTCCACGCACGGATTCCTTGATGATGCCTTTGGCTTCACCGGATCCGAAACGGGGGACGTCCGCGCGGATCATATAGGTGTCCTTCTCATACCCTGCGAATGCCGCGTCGTCGCGGTATTCATGGGCGGTTTCGTGGCGCCATCTGACCAGGTAGTCGTCTACCTTCTTTCCAAGGTCCTCGCATCCTGCCAGGGCGATGAGCCCCAGGCTTCCTACCGGAATGTTCTCCAAGATTCGTTCTGTTCGGCGTACCATTAATGTTCCTCCCTGTTTTTCAACTTTTTCCTGATACGTATATCATCACCGATGATCTTCAACAGATCGTAGTTGCTGGTGATCCGCGAAAAAGCGCGCTCCGTGTAGAGGTCTGCGATGGATTCCAGCGACAGGTTTGTTGAGATGATCGTTGATCTCCTGTGAATGAGCCTCTCGTTGAGGCACGTAAAAAACTGGGCGGAGCTGAATGCGTTCGTGTATTCACTGCCCAGGTCGTCGATGATCAGAAGATCGCAGTTGTATATATAATCTGCCATATTCCCGGCATCGCTGTTGTCCCGCTCGAACTTGTTCTTCGCGAGGATGTTGAACAGCTGGGGCGCGGAGAAATAGATGACGGAAAATTCCCGGTTCATGATCTCGCGGGCAATGCAGGTGGAGAGAAATGTTTTCCCGACGCCAACGCTCCCGTAGAAAAAGAGATTCCGGAAATCCTGCCCGAACGTGTCGATAAATCTGCGGCAGATATTCAGTGTATCCTTCATCATCGCCCGGGCGGAGCGCCCGGTTGTTTTATCATACTGTGAATCTGTATAAAAATCAAGATTGAAATGCTCAAAAGAGGCTTCCGTAGGGAACTCCTGCATGTTGGACTGCGCGTACAGGAACTGTATCACAGACTTCTTAAAACAGTGGCATTTCTGATTCCCGATGTAGCCGGTGTCCCTGCAGTCGGGGCATGTGTATACCGGCTCAAGGTAATCTTCGGGAAATCCCGCGTCAGCCAGGAGGCTCCGTTTGCGCCCGCGCAGGCGTCCGAGTTCTTCCCTGAGAGATTCCAGCGCGTGTTCGTCGCCGCCGAGCAGACGTTTCCCGTACTGGACAGACAGGTCGGAGATGGATCCGTCCAGGGATCTGAATTCGGGGATCCTGCGGCAGACTTCCTCGTAACGCGCGGTCTGTATATCATGGTTTTTCAGCCGTGTACGCTCGTAGCCGCGCATGATCTCGTAATATTGTGAATTGGTGAGTGCCATGGAACTGCTCCTTTAATTGCTGTTTAATAGTTGTTCTTCCAGTGAATCCATATCGTAGCTGCGCCGCTCAAAGTTGTTGAGGTTTTTCGCGGGCGCTTTGGAAGCGCGGCGGGCTGACGAAGCGCGTTCTTTCTGGTATTCCTCGTCAAGGCGCGTGATGTCGGACAGGGTGCGGATATTGCTGCCGTGCCATTTCCGGAGTATGGAATCCGCGTATTCGAAGCTTGGCTGATGGGTCGCCATGATCGTGCGCCGGCAGGCTTCGCCGACGATGTCCGGGGCAAAGCCGTATTCTTCGGTCCATTTCCGGATATAGTCAACCTCTGACGCGGCCGGCCCCCGGTTCTTGATGCCGAATGCGTTCAGGACGGTATAGCAGCTCCGGCTGTACAGCATGGACTCTTCTTTTGCCTGCTGGACAGTCCTGATCCCGGACTCGTTCCAGGAAAAGGCAACCTTCTGTATGTAATGCATGCTCTTGTGCCCGCTCTCTGCGCAGGACTCAAGGAGATATTCGATCAGGTCTGCCGACATGTGCAGCGTGTCGTAGAAATAAGTGATCATATCCATTTCGGTGTGCGTCAGCGTCTTGCCAAGATACTGCTCTGCGATGAAGAAAAGGGATTTGATCTCTTTCTGTGCCCGGAACCTGTCGATCGGGACGGCGGCCGGTGCGCCGGCATCCACAGGCGCGGCCGGAGCGGCGTCTGCCGCGGGAGCCGGGTCTGGTTTGGAAGGCGCGCTGGTTTTTGCGGGGAGCGCAGTTTTCTGCAGCTCGAGGCAGGTGATCCGCCCGTCCGGGTCGCGCTCGACGCGGAGCAGCCCTTCTTTTTCCCAGTACCGGAATGCCCTCAGGACGTCGTTTTCGGTATTGTCCAGGCAATCGGCGATCGTGGATATGGTGATCGACGAACAGGGGTCGTCCAGATGGCGGAGAAGAAAAAGATAGACTTTGACAAATTCTCCGTTGGCGCTGACCATATAGTTGTCGATGAAAGCATTCGGCAGCAGTGTGGCGTTTGTCTGGAATTTATTTTTTAATGTCAAAGTCTTCATAATCTTTCCGCTTCCTTTTTAAGTGTAAAATAGAAAGCGGTCTGGAACGATCCGCTTTCTGTCCTTAAATAAATATATCATTTTACAGCCGTGTTAAAAAGGATTTTTTCGTGGGTAACTCCCACTTTTTTGTAGATAACTCTGTGCAGAACATGTGGATAACTCCTGTCATGCCCGTAAACAGAGGGGTTCAGCCTTTCAGGATATCCTCCCCTACGTTGACGATGTCCCCGGCCCCCATGGTGATGAGGAGGTCTCCCGGCCTGCAGTTTTCCTTCAGAAAGGCCTCGATCTCAGCGAAGGACGGGAAGTAATGGGCGTCCGTCCCAAGTTTTTTCACTTCCTCCGCCAGGTCTGCCGAGGAGATCCCGAGCGTGTCGGTCTCCCGCGCCGCGTAGATATCCGCGAGGACCAGGTGGTCCGCGTGGGACAGGGCTGCGGCAAATTCATGGAAGAATGCCTTCGTGCGGGTGTAGGTGTGGGGCTGGAAGACGCACCATACCTTCTCATGCGGATAATGCTTCGCAGCCTTCAGCGTGGCCTCGATCTCCGTCGGGTGGTGCGCATAGTCATCAACGACTGTGACTCCGTTGAATTCTCCTTTGTACTCGAAGCGGCGGTCTGTCCCGGTGAAAGAGAGCAGCCCCTTCTTCGTCGTATCCATCGGGATGTCCAGCAGGTCTGCGACGGCGATGGCCGAGAGGGCGTTGGATACGTTGTGGTCGCCTGTCACGGACAGGGAGATGCGGTCTGTCTTTTCCCCGTGCTTCAGAAGGTCAAAAGAAACATGTCCGTTCCCGTCATAGGCGATGCCGCAGGCGCTGTAGTCGGAGTCCGGTGAAGAGCCGTAGGTTACGACACGGCACCTGAGTCCTTCGTATATTTCCCGGAAGCCGTTGATGTCACTGTTGATCACCAGCGTGCCGTCCTCCGGGAGCAGCTCTGCAAACTGCCGGAAAGAATGGCGGATATCCTCCAGGTCTTTGAAGAAGTCCAGGTGGTCCTCCTCGATGTTCAGGATCACGCTGATCTTCGGGAAGAAGTGGAGGAAGCTGTTCGTATACTCGCAGGCTTCCGTGATAAATGTTTCTGAACTGCCGACCCGGATATTGCCGCCGATGGCTTTCAGGATGCCGCCTACGGAGATCGTCGGGTCCATATCGCCCGCAAGAAGGATGTGGGAGATCATGGATGTTGTCGTCGTCTTGCCGTGGGTGCCGGATACGGCGATGGGCGTTTTATAGTTTTTCATCAGCTGCCCCAGGAGCTCCGCGCGGGTCAGCATGGGGATCTTCTTCGCGACTGCCTCGATCAGTTCGGGATTGGCACGGTTGATCGCAGCGGTATAGACTACGCAGTCGATATCCGGGGTGATGTTTTCGGCTTTCTGGCCGTACGCGATCCGGGCGCCTTCAGATTCCAGCTTTTTCGTCAGCGCAGACTCTTTGGAGTCTGAGCCGGACACGGTGAAGCCTTCCTCAAGAAGGATCTCGGCCAGGCCGCTCATGCTGATGCCGCCGATGCCGATGAAATGAATGTGGATCGGTTTATGAAAGTCAATTCTGTACATGGAAATTCCTCTTCTCTGTTTTTATTGATCTTGATTCTTCAGTCATAAAATCTTCTGGCTTACTATATTATACTATATATAAAGAAAATTGAAAGAAGATCTTTTTGTGCTAAATCAATAAAAAAGTTAAAAAAAAGGACAAATAATTGTAAATAATTATTCAAAAAATTCAAATATATGGTATAATAAACGCATATTACCAGAAATGAGGTGACGCAATGTACAAAAAGGAAATGATTGCCATGCTGTTGGCGGGCGGACAGGGCAGTCGACTCGGGGTTCTGACGGCAAAAGTCGCCAAGCCTGCAGTGGCCTTTGGCGGGAAGTACAGGATCATTGATTTCCCACTCAGCAACTGTATCAATTCAGGGATCGATACGGTTGGCGTACTGACTCAGTATCAGCCGCTGCGTCTGAATACCCACATCGGTATCGGAATCCCCTGGGATCTTGATCGGAATGTAGGCGGGGTGTCTATTCTGCCGCCTTATGAAAAAAGCTCAAACAGTGAGTGGTATACAGGAACTGCGAATGCGATCTACCAGAACCTGAACTATATGGAAACATATAATCCGGATTATGTGCTCATCCTTTCGGGAGACCATATCTATAAGATGGATTATGAGGTGATGCTTGATTTCCACAAAGCGAACAAAGCAGATGTAACGATCGCAGCCATGCCGGTCCCGATGGAAGAAGCGAGCCGGTTCGGCATCGTTGTCACGGACAGTGACAGCAAGATAAAGGAATTTGAGGAGAAACCGGAGCACCCGAGCAGCAATCTCGCCTCCATGGGGATCTATATCTTCAGCTGGCCTGTGCTCAGGGAAGCGCTCATAAAGCTGAAAGACCAGCCAAACTGTGATTTCGGGAAGCATATCATACCATACTGCCATAATAAGGGAGACAGGCTGTTTGCCTACGAATACAACGGATACTGGAAAGATGTGGGCACGTTAAGCTCCTACTGGGAAGCCAATATGGAACTGATCGACATCATCCCGGAATTCAACCTTTATGAAGAATTCTGGAAGATCTATACAAACAGTGCCAATATACCGCCCCAGTATATCGCAGAGCAGGGAGTTGTGGACCGCTGCATCATCAGCAACGGATCTGAGATATACGGCGAAGTGCACAGCTCCGTCCTCGGCGGAAGCGTGACTGTCGGAAAGGGCAGCGTCATCCGCGATTCGATCATCATGCAGGGCGTCACGATCGGAGAAAACTGTGTGATCGAGAAAGCGATCATTGCGGAAGATACGGTGATCGGCGACAATGTCGTGATCGGCATCGGAAGCGACGCGCCGAATAAGTACAAGCCGAATATTTACAGCGGCGGCCTGGCAACGATCGGCGAGAACTCCGTGATCCCGTCCGGCGTGCAGATCGGGAAGAATACCGCCGTGAGCGGTGTGACGTCCGCGGAAGACTATGTGAACGGCGTGCTGGAAAGCGGCGAGACACTGATAAAGGCAGGTGACCGGGTATGAGAGCAGTAGGAATTATTTTAGCAGGCGGGAACAGCAGGAAGATGCACGAACTGACCCTGAAGAGGGCCGTGGCGGCCATGCCGGTTGCCGGCAGCTACCGTGCCATTGATTTTGCGCTGAGCAATATGACGAATTCCCATATCCAGAAAGTCGCGGTGCTGACCCAGTATAATGCAAGGTCGCTGAACGAACACCTGAATTCATCCAAGTGGTGGGATTTCGGCAGGAAGCAGGGCGGCCTCTATGTATTTACCCCCACGATCACTGCCGACAACGGATACTGGTACAGGGGGACGGCGGACGCCATCTACCAGAACCTGGATTTCCTGCGGAAATGCCATGAGCCGTACGTGATCATCACATCCGGCGACGCGGTGTACAAGCTGGATTACAATAAAGTCCTGGAATACCATATTGCCAAGAAGGCGGATATTACCGTTGTGTGCAAGGAACTCGGGTCAAACGAGGACGCCACAAGATTCGGTACGGTGCGGATGAATGAGTCTGCCAGGATCGAAGAATTCGAAGAAAAGCCGATGGTCGCGAATTCACATACCGTATCCACCGGCATCTATGTGATCCGCAGAAGGCAGCTGATCGATCTGATCGAACACTGTGCGGAGGAAGAGAGACATGATTTTGTAACTGATATCCTGATCCGGTATAAAAACCTGAAAAAGATATACGGTTATAAAATAAACAGCTACTGGAGCAACATTTCAACAGTGGACGCGTATTATCGGACGAATATGGATTTCCTTAAGCCGGAAGTGCGCAATTACTTTTTCAGAGAGCTTCCAAGCGTCTATTCGAAGGTGAGCGACCAGCCGCCGGCAAAATATAATCCGGGCGCGGTCGTAAAGAACAGCCTGGTGGGCAGCGGGAGCATCATCAACGGAACCGTGGAAAATTCCGTCATCTTTAAGAAAGTATTTGTCGGCAATAACTGCGTGATCAGAAATTCCATCATTCTGAATGATGTATACCTTGGAGACAATACTTACATTGAGAACTGCATCGTTGAGAGCCGTGATACCATCAGGGCGAACACAAGGCACGTCGGAGAAAATGGTGTGAAAGTTGTAGTTGAAAAAAATGAACGATATGCATTATGAGTATTTTGACTGATAAGAACAGGCCCCGGGAAGTAATGCAATAGAGAAAGGAGACCTGGGATATGCAGATCACAGATGTACGTGTTCGCAAAGTTGCGAAAGAAGGAAAATTAAAAGCCGTGGTATCGATCACGATCGACGAGGAGTTCGTTGTTCACGATATCAAGGTGATAGAAGGAGAAAAAGGACTTTTTATCGCCATGCCGAGCAAGAAGGCACTGGACGGCGAGTACCGTGATATTGCACATCCGATCAATTCCGCTACGAGGGAGCGGATCCAGTCGACGATCCTTGCCAGATATGAAGAATCTCTGGATGAGGAAGATGCGGCTGTGGCGGATGAGATGTAAAGACCGTGCGGCGTGAAGCCATACATTAAGAGGGAAAAGTGAATATGGAAAAGTGAAAACTGCCGTGCCGGATAAGGCGCGGCAGTTTTTTACGGCAGTTCAAATATCATGTTCCTGCGTGTGGCAGGATGTTTAAATTCAAGCCGGTAAGCGCAGAGTCTGAGAGGCTCTGCGCTTTTCTGATCCCCGTACTTCCGGTCGCCCGCAAGCGGGCAGCCAATATGTGCCATCTGGA
>CALWDN010000025.1 GCA_944376685.1 uncultured Mediterraneibacter sp.
ACGCGGATGGTGAAGTTTGCGTATTCTTCTTTTTCCGGATGTTCCATCGCATCGATCAGTTTTTCTGTTCCGAATACATTTACGTTCAGGTGATGTGCACCCTGGTCGAAGTATCCGTCCAGCACGTGTACGAGATTGTTCTTCCGCTCGTTGTCATCATGTCCCAGTGCACCCGGGCTGATGGTCTGGGTGTTGGAGATTCCGTCAAGCGCCTGCTCGTACGGAAGTTTTGCCACGGAGTTGAGGGATGCAAGCAGACCATTCTGCTCTGCGCCGTAGGACGGGTTTGCGCCCGGCGCCAGCGGCTCGCCTGCTTTTCTTCCGTCCGGAAGGGATCCGGTCGCCTTGCCGTACACCACGTTGGATGTAATGGTAAGGATGGATGTCGTCGGCTCTGAGTTTCTGTAGGTATGGCATTTTTTCAGCTTGCTCATGAATGTGCGGAGCAGCCATACTGCGATCTCGTCCGCGCGCTCGTCGTCGTTCCCGTATTTCGGGAAATCGCCTTCCACTTCGTAGTCAACTGCCAGGCCGTCCTCATCGCGGATGACTTTTACTTTCGCGTATTTGATCGCGCTTAAGGAATCGACTACGTGTGAGAATCCTGCGATCCCGGTAGCGAACGTACGTCTCACGTTTGTGTCGATGAGCGCCATCTCGGCAGCCTCGTAGTAATATTTATCATGCATGTAGTGGATCATGTTCAGTGTATCGACATACAGTTTGGACAGCCACTCCATCATCTGGTCGTATTTTTCCATGACTTCATCATAGTCAAGATATTCAGATGTGATCGGACGGTACAGCGGGGATACCTGCTGTTTTGTCTTCTCATCCACGCCGCCGTTGATCGCGTAAAGCAGGCATTTTGCCAGGTTGGCGCGGGCGCCGAAGAACTGGATCTCCTTGCCTGTCTCTGTGGCGGATACGCAGCAGCAGATGGAATAGTCATCACCCCATACCGGACGCATCACATCGTCGTTCTCGTACTGGATCGAGCTCGTTGCCACGGAAATGTATGCCGCGTACTTTTTGAAGTTCTCCGGCAGGTGTGAAGAGTACAGCACAGTCAGGTTCGGCTCCGGTGACGGTCCCATGTTCTCCAGTGTGTGGAGGAAACGGTAATCATTCTTTGTTACCATGTGACGTCCGTCCATGCCGATTCCCGCCATCTCCAGTGTCGCCCATACCGGGTCGCCGGAGAAGAGTTCATTGTAGGACGGGATCCTTGCGAACTTCACCATTCTGAACTTCATGACCATGTGGTCGATGAGCTCCTGGGCCTGCTCCTCTGTGAGGATACCCTTCTTCAGGTCGCGCTCGATGTAAATGTCGAGGAATGTGGAAATGCGTCCCACGCTCATTGCCGCGCCGTTCTGTGTCTTGATTGCCGCAAGATATCCGAAATACAGCCACTGCACCGCTTCTTTCGCGTTTGTCGCCGGTCTTGAAATGTCATAGCCGTATACGGCCGCCATCTCTTTCATGCCGTTCAGGGCGCGGATCTGGTCTGCGATCTCCTCGCGGAGACGGAAATCCGTTCCCTTCATGCCGTGTCTCTCGTACTCAACGAAATCAGACTGCTTCTTCTCGATCAGATAATCAATGCCGTAGAGCGCCACACGGCGGTAGTCGCCGACGATGCGTCCTCTTCCGTATGTGTCCGGAAGACCTGTGATGATCTTGTTGTGGCGCGCTTTTTTCATCTCAGGTGTGTAGATGTCAAACACGGCCTGGTTGTGTGTCTTATGATATTTCGTAAAGATTTCATGGAGCTTTTCACTCGGAGTATACCCGTAGGTCGTACACGCCTGTTCCGCCATCTTGATCCCGCCGTAAGGCATGAATGCACGCTTCAGCGGCTTGTCTGTCTGGAGGCCCACAACCTGCTCCAGATCCTTCATCTCTTCATTAATGTATCCCGGGCCGTATGCAGTCAGGCCGGATACAACCTCCGTCTCCATATCGAGAACACCGCCTTTGGCGCGCTCCTCCTTCTGGAGTTTCTGCAGCTCTCCCCATAACTTGTCCGTCGCCTCTGTGGGGCCTGCAAGGAATGACTCGTCTCCGTCATACTGAGTATAGTTGTGCTGGATGAAATCACGCACATTGACTTCCTCTTTCCAGAGATGTCCGTCAAATCCTTCCCACTGGTCAAAATTCGCTTTTGCCATCTTCAAAATCCTCCTCTGAAATCTGTAAATTACTTATTGACATGCGCTAGTATATCATTGACAGAAGAAAAACGCAAGTCCTATTATGATAATCATTCTCATTTTTAGGCAATGTTCATATTTTTGTGCAAAACATATATTTTACACAATATTTTGTGCTTATTTTTTACAGCCATCCCCTCTGTAGTAGATTGTTTATAATCTGACATTCTGTTATAATAACGTGGATAAATAAAGCGCTGATTCGAAATGAAAGAAAGGCTCTTACGAAATGGAAATACGTAGATCAACCATGCAGGATCTGGACACCCTCTGTAAAATGTACGAAAGCGCCCGCCAGTTCATGGCCTTTCACGGCAACCAGCAGCAGTGGGGGCAGACCTACCCGAAACGGACGCTCACGGCATCTGATATTGAAAACGGGTGGTCTTATGTGTGCGAAGACCACGGCCGCATCATCGCAACATTCTATTACAGGGAAGGCCCCGATGATACATACCGCAGGATATATGCCGGAGAATGGCTTAATGAACGGCCCTACGGCGTCGTTCACCGGATCACTTCAGACGGGACTGTAAAGGGCGCGGCTTCTTTCTGCCTGGCCTGGGCATTCGCGCAGTGCGGCAATCTGAAGATCGACACCCATCGGGACAACCGGATCATGCAGCACATGCTGGAGAAAAACGGATTTAAATACTGCGGCATCATCTACACGGACGACGGCAGCGAACGGATGGCATATCAAAAGGCGGTGTGAAATTCACCCCGCCTTTTTACTGTTCTTTTTACGCACGGATCACTGGTCAAAGCGGATCTTCATATACGCTTTGATCTCTTCCACACATTTTTCAAATCCCAGCTTGCCGCTGTTCAGGCACAGATCATAATTCCTGGCGTCCGCCCACTCATGCCCTGTGTGGTAACGGTAGAAATTACCTCTGTATTCATCTGTCTTCTCTATGAATCTCTGCATCTCTTTTTCCGTCATGCTGTGCCGCTCCATAGAGCGGTCCAGGCAGAACTTCCTGTCCGCATGGATGAATACGCTGACTACATTCGGATACTCCCTCAGCACATAGTCCGCGCACCGCCCGACGATCACGCAGGATTCTTTAGACGCCAGCTCCTTGATGATCTTAGCCTGATAATTAAAGAGGTTGTCGTCTGATGTGAACTCCTTGTCCTCCGGCGTCAGGAGCCCGCCGTCATACGGCCTGCTCAGGATGCGGAGCCACGGCGCATGCCTGACTTTCTCATCAGACATTCCGAAAAGCCGCTCATTGATCCCGCTGTCCTCGGAAGCCATTCTGAGGATCTCGCGGCTGTAGCAGTTGATGCCCAGCTCCTTGGCAAGCATCGCCCCGATGGTCTTACCGCCGCTTCCGTACTGCCTTGCGATCGTAATTACGATATTCCTCATGATCTTCCTCCTCTCTTACTCACCAAGATATGCCTTCTTGATCGAATCATCTTCCAGAAGATCCTTTGCATTCCCTTCCATGGTAATGCGCCCGGTCTCCAGGACATATGCCCGGTCTGCGATAGACAGGGCCTTTTTCGCGTTCTGCTCCACGAGAAGGACCGTCGTACCGCTCTCACTCACGGAGCGGATAATATCAAAAATCTCATTGACAAGGATCGGCGAAAGTCCCATGGACGGCTCATCCATCAGGATGATCTTCGGGCGGGACATGAGCGCCCTGCCCATGGCCAGCATCTGCTGTTCACCGCCGCTCAGTGTCCCGGCCATCTGGTTCCTGCGTTCCTCCAGGCGGGGGAAACGTTTATACACATTTGCCAGGCTTTCCTCGATCTCATTTTTATCTTTTCTTGTGTAGGCCCCCATCTTCAGGTTTTCATACACGCTGAGTTCAGCAAATACACGGCGGCCTTCCGGCACATGGGCCATACCCATGGAAACGATCTTGTGGGCCGGGGTTTTAGTGATATCCTTTCCCTCGAAGACCACGCTTCCCTTTTTCGGGGAGATCAGGCCGGTGATCGTGTGGAGCGTCGTCGTCTTGCCGGCGCCGTTTGCGCCGATCAGCGCGATGACCTCTCCCTGGTTGACCTCAAAGGAAATCCCTTTTATGGCCTGGATCACGCCGTAATATACTTCCAGATCTTTTATTTCAAGCATTGCCATAGTCCGTTTCCTCCTATTCTCCAAGATAAGCGGTGATGACCCGCGGATCATTCAGCACATCGGATGTGGCGCCGTGGCTCAGCACTTCTCCGAAGTTCAGCACGGTCAGCCGCTCACAGATCCCGCTTACCAGTTTCATATCATGCTCGATCAGGAGGATGGTCATATGGAACTCATCCCGCACAAAACGGATCATGTCCATCAGCTCGCCCGTCTCGTTGGGGTTCATGCCGGCCGCCGGCTCATCCAGCAGCAGAAGCTTCGGCTCCGTCGCGAGGGCTCTTGCGATCTCCAGCCTTCTCTGCTGGCCGTAAGGCAGGTTGGATGCCTTGACCTGTGCCACTTCATCCAGGTTGAATACTTTCAGGAGCTCCATTGCCCGCTCGTCCATCTCCTTCTCCACTTTCCGGTAGGACGGAAGGCGGAGAATGCCTGAAACCGTTGAGTAATGATGCTTATTGTGAAGCCCCGCCTTTACATTATCCAGCACGCTGAGCTGCTTGAACAGGCGGATGTTCTGGAACGTCCTTGCAACGCCCGTTTTGCTGATGTCAATGGTCTTCTTTCCGGTAATATCCTCCCCGTCCAGGAGGACTTTGCCGCTGTCCGGCCTGTACACGCCCGTCAGCAGATTGAACACCGTAGTCTTTCCGGCTCCGTTCGGGCCGATCAGGCCGTACAGTTCCTGTTTTTCAATAGATATGTCAAACGCATTCACCGCGCGGAGACCGCCGAAAGAAATGCCCAGGTTTTTTACTTCCAGTAATGCCATTATTCCACAGCCTCCTTCTTCTTTCTCCCAAATCTCAGATGGCGCTCTCTCCATTCGATCGCCTTCGGTGCCCAGTTAAAGAGCATCATGGCGATAAGGACGATCGCATAGATCAGCATGCGGTAATCCTGCATGCCGCGGAGAAGTTCCGGAAGGAGCGTCAGCACAGTCGCTGCAATGACCGAACCGCGGATGCTTCCCATGCCGCCCAGCACGACAAATACCAGGATCATGATCGACTGGTTGTACCCGAAGTTATTGGTGTTCGCCGTAAGCGTGGAAAGGTTGTGCGCATAGAGCACGCCGGCGCTTCCGGCAAGAGCCGCGGATACAGTAAACGCCATCAGCTTGTATTTTGTAATATTGATGCCTATGGACTCGGCAGCGATCCGGTTGTCGCGGATCGCCATGATCGCGCGTCCGTCCCTCGAATTGATCAGGTTCAGGATCACAAAAAGGCTGATCAGGATCATGATAAAGCCGATTAAAAACGTTGAATCCTGAGGGGTTCCCGTGATACCCTGCGGGCCGTTCACAATAACCGTCCCGTCAGGCTCCATATCCAGATCCAGTATGTCCTTCAGTGAAAAATGGAACCCATTTGCATCCTTTCCGATAAACAGGACGTTGACCAGATTCTTGATGATCTCGCCAAATGCCAGTGTAACAATCGCCAGGTAATCCCCTTTCAGGCGGAGCACCGGGATCCCGATCAGGATGCCGAATACAGCCGCCACCGCGATGCCGATCAGCATTGCCAGGAAAAACCGCAGGCCGTCGACCGTGATCACATCCCTCATGCATTTGGAGAAAAATGCACTGGAAAATGCGCCAACGCACATGAATCCGGCGTGGCCCAGGCTCAGCTCGCCCAGAATGCCGACCACCAGGTTCAGGGAGACCGCCATGATCACATAGATGCAGATCGGCACCATGATCCCTTCGATCAGGCTGGAGACATTCCCCGTGCTGATCAGCGTCTGCATGATGACAAATGCAGCGATCACGATCCCGTAAGTGATCAGATTGTTCTTTGTTGTTTTACTGATTGTTCTTCCGTTCATCTTCTTCATGCCGGCCACCTACACTTTCTCCTGAATCTTCCTGCCCAAAAGTCCCGTAGGCTTCACAAGGAGCACAATGATCAGCACGGCAAACACGAGCGCATCCGCCAGCTGGGAAGAATACACTCTTCCGAATATTTCAATGACGCCGAGAAGCAGCCCGCCGATAAACGCGCCCGGGATCGATCCGATCCCGCCGAACACAGCGGCAACAAAGGCCTTGATGCCAGGCATGGCGCCCGTATACGGCGTCACGCTCGGATACGCAGAACAGTACAGCACGCCTGCAACTGCCGCCAGTGCCGAACCAATGGCAAAAGTCAGCGCGATCGTTCCGTTTACGTTAATGCCCATCAGCTGGGCAGCGCCCTTATCTTCTGAAACGGCGCGCATAGCCTGGCCCGGCTTTGTTTTCTGCACAAACGCAACAAGCACGGCCATGATGACCAGACATACCGCGATCGTCACGACCGTTACTCCTGAGATGCTGATCTGTCCGCCTGCAAGCGTGATCCCCGTCCACTCGATCACAGTCGGAAACGTCTGCGCATTTGAACCGAATACAAGGAGCGCGATGTTCTGCAGCAGATAGCTGACGCCGATGGCCGTGATGAGGACGGACAGTGAAGACGCCGCGTTCCGGAGCGGTTTATACGCCACCCGCTCGATCACTACGCCGAGTACGGTACAGACCACGACCGCGATCAGCACTGCGATGACCGGAGACAACCCGGCCTGTGACATGGCGATCAGGGCCATGTACGCACCGATCATGATCACATCGCCGTGGGCAAAGTTCAGCATCTTCGCAATACCGTAGACCATGGTGTAGCCCAGGGCGATGATCGCATAAACGCTGCCCAGGCTCAATCCGTTAATTAAGTACGATATAAAGCTCATTTTCATTCCCTTCCATTCCGTAATGCTTATCGTAATGTTAAAGCGTTTAACACTAATCCAGAGTATTATACCACATCCACATAATGGTTATCAATACAAAAAACGAGCACACTCGGTTTTTATCCAGCCTCTCTGACACGAGAAAAAGCAGGACGGTTTATGCCTGCATAAAACCGTCCCGCTTCATTTCTGATAAACTGTCAGACCCCGCGTTCCTCCCACTTTTTATAGATTGCTTCCAGCGCGTCCACCGCCCCGTCGATCCCCAGAAGGCTGGTGTTGAACATCATGGCGTTATCCTCGATGCTTCCCCACGTCCTTCCGGTCCGCGCTTCATAATAACTCTTTCTGTCCCGGTCCGTCTTTCTGATCTTATCGGCCGCCTGTTTTTCATCAAGCTTATAGAGTTTCATGATCCTGCGGATGCGGTCATCCTTATACGCATAGATAAATGTATTGATACAGTTCGTATAATCGCCCAGTACGTAATCCGCACATCTCCCGACAAAGATCCCCGGTCCTTCTTCCGCCAGTTTCCGGATGATCGCGCACTGCCTGTCAAACACCCGGTCCGTAAGGGTCTGGCCTGATTCATCACTGTTCATAAATACCCGGTATTCAATACTGCTGGCCGCATACGCGGACAGAAACCTGCCCAGGATCGTCTCATCTACCTTTGTCGCATCTTCATTGCTTATCCGAAGCTCCTGTGCGGCCATGCGGATCAGGTTGTGGTCGTAAAGCGGGATGTCCAGCCGTTCCGCCAGCCGGTTGCCCACCTCATGGCCGCCGCTTCCGAACTGCCTGCCAATGGTAATGATCGTATGTTGCATCATAATATGTCACTCCTCCCTGCGGATCGCTGTAATTATAGTTTGATTATACCATCATCCGCAGAGTTTTTGGCAGAAATTTTTATTATTTTACCTTTTTCTGTCAGACAAAACATTTTTCCCGCTGACGATGGTGTAATAACTCCTGGAAGTGATCATGTACACGGCCACATAAAAGAGCGCGAACACGAGATAACAGCATACAGTCACCAGGATCAGCAGCTTCTCTTCCGTGGCGGACAAAAGCATCAGGATCTGGGAGATCAGCGGGAACGCGAATGCCAGATGGACGCCCGCTGCGATAAGCGGAAGGAAAAACACTGTCAACACCTGAGAGTTGATGCTCTGCTTCACTTCCTTCCGGCTCATCCCCACCTTCATCAGGATGTCGAACCGGTCCTGATCCTCGTATCCTTCCGAGATCTGCTTGTAATACATAATGAGCACCGTGCCGAAGAGGAAGACAGCCCCGAGCATCACGCCCAGGAAGAACAGGCCCCCGTTCAGGGCGATGATATCCGCCCGTCCTTCCGCTTTCGAATCCAGTGTATATCCCGGATAATCCACCACCGGATCTTCCTGTCCGGTCAGTTCCGACATCCGTTCCACGATCGTCCGGTAGATCTCTGCCTGCTTCTCATCATCGCAGGAAAGGTCAAGCCCGTAGCTTTCCCGGATGTACGACTCGGCCAGGCTTTCCGTCGGATCCAGAGACGCATTCAGTGCATTCCTGTAATCACTGATCTGACGGATCACCGCCATATCCGGCGCCACGATAAACCATGATCCCATAATATTCGCCTGGGCCATCCCCATATTGAACGGCTGCCGGTCCATGAGCCGCACGTTCCAGGTACCGCAGCCGTCGATCGTCAGGCTGTCTTCGTGGAACTCCGTTTTATAGGGATACAGAAGAATCTCATCATCCGCCAGTTCCTCCCCGGCGCCGCTTATGGCGTTGTAATCCTCCAGCGTGATCATGTAGATGCCGCGCAGGGACTCCACTTCACCAACCCCCACGCTGGCAAACGGCTGGTCCAGCCGGAACTGGTCCCCCAGTGCAAACCCTGCGGTCTCGTAGAAATGGAAGTCCTCCACATTCTCCGCCGTCTCCCCGTACTCCGCCAGCACGTCTTCCGTCAGGTCCCGGTAACTCTGCGTCTCCCCATAATCGTCCGAGACGAACTCCATGCAGATATCATGCGGGAATCTTCTCTCCACCGCATCTTTCGTCTGGGCATACATGCACACGGTGGACGATACGGTGACCAGCACCATGGTGGACAGGATGCAGATGGACGCAAGCCCGGCCCCGTTGCGCTTCATCCGGTACACCAAAGATGACAGGGATATGAAATGCTTCGTCTTATAATAATATCCTTTCCGCTTCTGCAGCAGCCGGCAGAGCGCCACCGATCCGGCGATAAAGAGGAAATACGTTGCAATGATCACCATGACCACCGCAAAGAAAAAGAGAACGATCGCCGACATCGGATCGATCACCATGACCGCCAGATAATAGGCGGCAGCCAGGATGAGGGCGCCAAGGACCGCCAGCACCCAGTTGGCCCGGGGCGGTTTCTCACCCACATTTTCACTTTTTAAAAGCTCCACCGGACGGAGCCGGAAGATCGATACGAGCATGCGCATCATGATCAGGATAAAGATCCCGATAAACAGCCCCGCCGTTGCAAGGACCGGCCTTGCGCTTACCTGAAAGCCGAATCCGATATTCCCGCCCAGGATCCGCACAGCCGCCAGTTCCGCAAGCCTGGAGAAAAGCATGCCGAGCCCGATGCCGGCAATGACCGAGACAAGGGCTGTCAGGACATTTTCCCAGGCAAGGATCCGCACCAGGTTGCGCTTGCCCATGCCCAGGATATTGTAAAGTCCGAATTCTTTCTGCCGCCTGCGGATCAAAAATGAATTCGTATAGTAGAGGAAGATCAGGGAAAATATAGCGATCACGCCCACGCCCAGGCTCAGCAGGGCCTGGAGCATCTCGCCGCCACGCACGTTCGTAAAATCCGCACAGAAGCCAAGATAATACAGGATATAGTACATCATGGCCATACAGATGCAGGTCAGGATATACGGGAAATACAGCTTCCGGTTTTTGACGATCCCGTCTTTCGCCAGTCTGATATAGAATCCGCCCCTCATCGTCTGTCACCGCCTGTCGCAAGGATTGTCAGCGTATCCGATATTTTCTGGTAGAACTGTTCGTCCGTAAGGCCGCCCCGGTACAGCTGGTGGTATACCTCGCCGTCCCGGATGAAGAGCACGCGCCCGGCCCGGCTGGCCGCCTTTACCGAATGGGTCACCATCAGGATCGTCTGCCCTTTCTCATTGATCCGCGAAAACAATGCCAGAAGTTCGTCCGTGGACTTCGAATCCAGCGCCCCTGTGGGCTCATCCGCCAGCAGAAGGTCCGGGGCTGTGATGATCGCCCGGGCCACCGCCGCCCGCTGCTTCTGGCCGCCGGATACTTCATAGGGATATTTCTCCAGAAGCGCCGCGATCCCAAGTTCTTTTGCCACCGGCATCAGCTTCTGCATCATGGTTTTATAGTTCTCCCCTTTCAGCACCAGCGGAAGGAGAATGTTGTCCCGGATGTTAAACGTATCCAGAAGATTGAATTCCTGGAATACAAACCCGAGATTGTCCCGGCGGAACTGCGAGATATCTTTATCCTTTACAGACGAGAGCGGCTTTCCTTTCAGATACACTTCGCCTTCGGTCGGTTTATCCAGCGCCGCCAGGAGATTGAGGAGCGTCGTCTTGCCGCTTCCGCTCTCTCCCATGATCGCCACGTATTCGCCCTCCTCCACGGAAAAATTCACGCAGGAGAGCGCCTGCACCTGAGTCCCGCCAAACCGCGGACGATAGATCTTCTTCAGATTCTTTACTTCCAAAACAGCCATAAAAACTGACCTCCTTCATCATTTCTGAACCCAGTATACAGAAAACGGCCGGAATGCCGACATCGAATCCTGTGACATTCCGGCCGTATCATGTGACACAATTGTCACACGCAAACCTCTTATTCGACCTGCAGCGGATAATTATCCAGATCCACGGTAAAGCAGCTTCCCCGCCCCGGCTCTGAAGCCGCCGTAAGCCGGTGCCCCAGGCGGTCCGCCGCCTGCCGGCACAGATACAGCCCGATCCCTGTAGACTTCTTATCCAGCCGTCCGTTATATCCGGTGTATCCTTTTTCAAAGATCCGGGGCAGATCCTCCGGCGCGATCCCGATCCCCGTATCCGTCACGCTGATCCGCCGGCAGGAATCCGCCGCGATCGCAACCGTTCCGCCTTCCGGCGTATATTTTACCGCGTTGGACAGAAGCTGTTCAAGGATGAAAGACAGCCACTTCTCATCCGTCAGCGCTTTCATGTCCGTTCCCTCATACACGAGGCGGATCTTCCGTCGGATAAACTGTCCCGCATATTTGCGCACCGTCTTCCGGATGATCTCGTCCAGGTCGCACTCCCGGATCACCAGGTCCGAAGCCCCTTCTCCGAGCCGGATATAGGAGAGCGCCATCTCCGCGTACTGTTCGACGCGGAAGAGTTCCGCCGACAGTTCCCGGTTTTCCCGGGTATCCTGCTGCTGGAGCAGGATCTTCATCACCGCGATCGGAGCCTTGATCTGGTGGACCCAGGCCGCATAGTAATCATTCATGTCCCGGCGGGCAGCGTCCCATTTTTCCTTCTGCAGCCGGTTCGCATCCTCCTCTTTTCGCATCAGTTCCTGATAGTCCCGTTCAGTCAGGCTGCCGGCCCGCGGAAGATAGTCCGCGCACGGCGCCTCCGCCGGGTCCAGGCGCTCAAGCTCACGATGCTTCTTTCTGTAGCGGCGGAATCCGAGAGCCAGAAAAAACAACCCGAAAGCTGCCGTCAGCAGCAGCGGATACCAGATCACCTCCCAGCGGATGCCATACAGTCCGAACACGGCCGCATATACGGTACCGCTTAAGAGCCCCCACAGCCAGATATACCGGCAGTCAGTAAGATATCGAAATACGTCGCGCATGTTCCTCCGCCTCCTTATCCGTTACCTGTTTCCACTGTCCGCATTCAGGCATCCGTTTTCACCGCATCCTGTGCCTGCGGGATCAGATACCCTTCCCCCACCTTTGTGGTGATAAAATCTGTAAGCCCCGCTTTGTCAAGCTTCTTCCGGAGCCGGGCGATATTGACCGTCAGTGTATTTTCCTCGATATAGTCGTCCGTCTCCCACAGCTTTGTCATCAGCGTATCACGGCTGACCAGACGTCCTTTATTCTCCATCAGCGTCTGAAGGATGCGGAATTCATTTTTCGTCAGATCGATCTTCTTTCCCTCATAGGTGAGCGTCGCATCATACAGGTTCAGGATCGCGCCGCGGTGCTCCAGCACCGGGATCTTTCCGGCCAGGTCATAGGTCCTCCTGAGCAGGGCCTGCACCTTTGCCGTCAGGACGCCCAGGTCAAATGGCTTCGCCACAAAATCATCCCCGCCCATATTGACCGCCATGATAATGTTCATATTATCGGCCGCCGAAGAGATAAACATGACCGGCACGCCGGACACTTTCCGGATCTCACTGCACCAGTGGTATCCGTTGTAAAACGGCAGTGTGATATCCATCAGGACCAGATGCGGATCATAATCTGTAAATGCCGTAAGTACATTCTGGAAATCCCGCACATACTCCGCTTCATTCCCCCACATCTTCATCTCTTTCTGTATCGCCTGCGCCATTGCCAGGTCGTCTTCCACGATCAGGATCTTGTACATAATCTCTCTCCCTGCCATTCTTATAGGATATAAAAAACCGGCGTACAGCCATTCCGTAAAACACCGTACACCGATCAGTATAACAATATTATGATTCCGGTTCAATGATCTTCATTGCCAGATCCCCGTCCCCACTGACAGAAAACCCGGTCTTTTTATAAAATCCGGCCATCAGTTCATGATACTGATCCGGCCCCGTATACCCGAGCGGCGCCAGATCGTATCCCGTCGGCGCAGTGATCAGGGTAACCCCTTTTTTCGCGAGCTGGTCTGTGATCTCATTCATACACACGGTTCCGTATCCCTTTCCCCTGGATGCGAAATCATTCAGGTAGAACTCCATGATCACAGCTTTCGCTTTGCTCTCCAGCAGATACTCCATGTGAAAGATCGGATACCCTTTTTCAAAGACATCCACCGTCTGGGGACGGTAATGGAACTCCAGGATATGCGCGCTCTTATCCGAAAGCGTCACAGCCCTGAAATAATCTTTTCTTACGTAAACCGCTATTGACATACGCTCCTCCTGACTGCAGAAAGCCTGTCCGGGATCATGCATCCCCCTCCGGCTTCACCGGCTTTTTCTTCCTCGCAACATTAAGCTGCACATTTACCCCGAGCGGGTTGACCACAACGCCCCTGGAATCCCCTGCCAGGATATCCGGTATCTTCTCCGCCGGGACAACCACTGTACGCAGCTTTTTCCCGTTCGCAAATTTCCGGAATTCCAGGATATCCGTAAAAACAGGCTGATAGACATCGCCATTTTTCAGTTTCAGCACAGGGACCTGCTTATCTTCCTGCATGGCGATTATAAAAGAAGCCTTGCTGTAATGGGCCAGCAGTTCCTCCTGTAAATCTTTCAGTTCTCCCGTGGGCTGCGGTTTCTCCTGGCGGCGCATCTCCTGCATAAAATAAATCGCCGTCAGGTGAAGTGCCGGGTTCTCGATCACTTTCTTCCCTTCCGGGAGCCCTGAGGGATCCTTTCTGACAACCAGGTCCTGAAGCTGGATGCTGATCTGGGTATCCGTGCCATGATTCACCGCCAGGCAGTTAACCCCCATCGTATACAGGCTTGTATAAAACGCGAGGAGCTGCCTGTCCTCCAGCTTTGCCACCGCGGTCAGATACCGCTGGTCCAGCAGTTCCTTCGCTTTGTCTTTCGCATCTTCAACCCTGTAATACAGGAAGATTTCGTCATCAAATGTCTCCTCGTCGCACTTCACAAATGGAAGCTTTGTAACCGCCGACATGACGACGTAAAGTTCTCCCGGCTTCCTCAGGGCCGCCAGGGTCTCCTGTTTCGTAACAGCTGTCTGTCTATCACTCATGTTCTGCATTTCCTTTCCATTCTGTCGCTTCTGCTATTGTATCATATCTTCCGCAGCAGTTCCAATACATACGGCAGAAAAATGACCAGTCCGATGACCACGGACACGATCGCAGAGAACAGGACTGCGCCTGCAGCTGTGTCTTTTGCGATCTTCGCCAGCGGTTTCCGCTCCTCCGTCGCCAGGTCCACCGCTGCTTCCACCGCCGTATTCACCAGCTCAAGAGAAGCTACCAGCGCAAACAGCAGCAGGCAGATGCACCACTCCACCGGTGTAATGCGGAACAACGTCCCCGCACAGGTGACCGCAATGATCGCCAGGCAGTGTATCTTCATATTCCGCTCCTTTTGGATCCCGGTCAGGATGCCTTCAAAAGCATAGCCAAAGCTGGCTCCAAGCGGATTCTTTTTATCTTTTTTCACAGGCTGCACCCTCCTGTCCGTTTTTATTTTTTCCGTGACAGCATGTGTCTGATAAATACATACATCACGATCACAAACGCCAGCACATACCCGAACGCCCCCAGCGCCGGAATGCCCAGGATCTTCGGGGTCATATCCGTCGTACAGATGATGCTGGAACTGATCAGCAGCGCCATCACCCACAGGCCCATCACGATATTTCGCACCAGCCTCCTGAGAAGCTGCGCCAGGTCATCCGTCACCTGAAGATCCAGGTTCACTTTCGCCTGGCCCTTCAGATACCCGTTCATCATATCCGACACCATGGACGGGATATCCAGCGCCTTGCGGAATGATTTGATAACGCTCCGCCCGCTGCTCCTGAGTTCCTTCTTAAAATCAAAGTTCCGGAAAAATTCGCCGGACATATGGGCCGTTGCGATCTCCACCATATTGATGTCCGGCGCGATATCCGCCAGCACTCCCTCCATATGGGTCAGCCCTCTTGCCAGCATGGTCAGTCCGTGGGGCATCTTGATCTTATTGTTTTTCATCACATCCATCAGGTCGGTCATGACCGACGCAATATTGATCTGCCCCATCTCCGTATTGCCGTATTTCATGAGCAGGCCTTCGACATCCTCATACAGCTTCCGCTGGTCCGGCCGCTCTTTAAATTCGCCAAGCGCCAGCACGGCCTGCACGATCAGTCCGACGTCATTTAAAGCCACGCCCTGTACCGCCTTGCCGATCATTTCCCGGTCATGCTCAGTCAGACGCCCCATCATGCCCATATCGATCCAGATGATCCTGCCTTCCCGGATCTTCACATTGCCGGAATGGGGATCCGCATGGAAGAACCCGTCATCCATAACCTGTTTGATATAATTATCCACCAGCTTGCTGCCGATCTCTTTCAGGTCATACCCGTTTTCGATCAGCGCGTCCTTGTCGTCGATGCCGATCCCGTCGATATATTCCATTACCAGGACGTTCACTGTCGTATACTGCTGATACAATACCGGCGTGCCGACGAAGCTGACCTCCTTATTCCGCCGGGCAAACTCTTCCATGTTTGCCGCTTCTGTCAGGAAATTCATCTCATCCCGGGTCACGGACCACATCTCGTCCAGCACCAGGTCCAGATCCGCCATCCCTTTAATGCTGACCGGCGGCATCAGCTTCACCGCCTTGTGGAGCAGGTCGATGTCACGGGCCATCTTCTCATAAATGCCTCTCCGCTGGACTTTCACAACGACTTCATCGCCGTTTTTCAGCACGGCGCGGTGGACCTGGGCAATAGAAGCAGAGCCCTGCGGCGTCTCCTCAATGGAAGAGAATACTCTCTTCCAGGATCGGCCATAGGACTCCTCGATCACCGAGACCACATCCTCAAACGGCATCGGCGTCACTTCCGAACGGAGCAGCATCAGTTCATCGCAGTACCGCTTCGGCAGGATATCCGAATGCATGGACATGATCTGGCCCAGCTTGATGAAAGTGGGGCCCAGGTCTTCCAGGATCTCCCGCAGTTTCTTCGGCGTAACGCCCCGCGTAATATTGTGCCTGCGCAGCACGGCAGTGATCTCGCGCAGTCTCGAATTATATTCGATCGGCTCTATCGTGCTCATTCTGCTTTTTCTTCCTCTGCCGCCTCTTCTTCATTTCCTGTCTGTTCATCGCCGCTTCCGGCAAGCTTCTCCTTCAGCGCCCGGATCTGTTCCGGCGTCATCCGGTCGATCAGATCCGAAATATCTTCGTCAGACAGTTCGGCGTCCTTCTTCCCTGTCACATCCTGGACCTTCTGTCTGATGTTGTGCTTCAGTTCCTCATTGAGCACCTTGCCCTGCTCTACCGTCAGTTCGCCTTTCTCAACCATCTCATCGAGAAGCTCCTTTGATTTCTCCGCCGTAGTCGCAGCAGCGCCGATGCCGGCCAGGATCACTTTCTTGATATTGTCGCTTAATTTTTCCATTCCTGCATCCTCCTTTTGTTCCGTCTTATTTATTCTTTATCCTCTTGTCCGTCCGAATTCCCATACTTTTCTTTATACCTGTCAATGCACTCTTCGATCACCTTAACCGCACCGAGCGCACCCTCGAATTCATTGACCGCAGTCTTCTTGCCTTCCAGATCCTTATATACACTGAAGAAGTGCCGGATCTCATCAAATATATGCTTTGGCAGTTCCGAGATGTCCGTGTACGCCTCATATGTAGGATCCGCCCAGGGGATTGCAATGATCTTCTCATCTCCGGCGCCGCCGTCCGTCATCTTCATCACACCGATCGGATAACACCTTACCAGCGTCATCGGCTCCAGCGGTTCTGAGCACATGACCAGCACATCCAGCGGATCCCCGTCGTCTCCAAGGGTTCGTGGGATAAAACCGTAATTCATCGGATAGTGTGTGGAGGTGTACAGCACCCGGTCCAGGATGATCAGGCCGGTCTCCTTATCCAGCTCATATTTCTTCTTGCTTCCCTTTGAAATCTCGATCACAGAGATAAAATCGGTAGGGAATATCCGATCTTCACTGATTTCATGCCATATGTTTCCCATAATTTCCTCCCGTATCATCCGCAGTTGCCTACAGATTTTCCTTTAATACATTTTCCATTGCGGCAGCAGCTTCATCCTCATCCGGTCCTTCCGTCGTCACCCGGATCTCCTCGCCGTTCTTCACGCCGAGCGCCATGATCTGCATCAGCTTTTTCGCATCAGCCTGCGCCCCTCCTCTGTATACAAGGATCTCCGACTGAAACTTCTGCGCCATTTTGACAACAATGCCGGCAGGTCTTGCATGGATCCCCACCCTGTCGGTGATAACATATGTGAACTCTTTCATCATGTTATCTCCTTTCATAAAATTTCCGTGCATGCACGGTCTGATATATCTGCTATAATTTTACCGCGAATGAAGGATTCCGTCCAGAAGAATTTGTATTTGAAGGCTGATACACAAATAAGGCGCGGACGTCCGGTGCTGTATTTAACCGGATATCCGCGCCCTGACTTTTATAAATTATATCACTGATTCTGCATTTCTTTTGCAGATCCAAGCGTTACGCTTACTGTCTTTTCTTCATATCCTTTTCCGCCGGAACGCTGCACAACCACGTCTACTTTTTCTCCCGCCGCGTAATACTCAAGTGTCTGCTGGAGCTGTGACATGCCGCTGATCGTGCGCCCGTCCAGTTCCGTGATGCTATCTCCTTCCTGCATCCCTTCTTTTGCTGCCGGGCCATTCTCCACCACTTCTACGACCACTGCGCCCGCCGGCACATTGTAAAGTTCGATCGCCTCTGAAGATACGTCGGAACCGCGGATCCCGATGTAAGATGCCTTATCTGCATCCACTTTTGTACGGGTCTCCATATTCATCATATCCTGCAGGCTTCCCTGGGCCTTGTCGATCGGGATCGCAAAACCGATATTATCAACTGATGCACCGGTGGATGATCCTGAGCTCTTTGCCTCGTTTATGCCGATCAGCTCACCCTTCATATTCAGGAGCGCGCCGCCGCTGTTGCCGGAATTGATCGCCGCATCGGTCTGGATCAGGCCGGTGGACTCGATCGTCGTTCCGTCCCCGTAGGTCAGTGTAAGATCCCTGTCCAGTGCGCTTACATAGCCGCTTGTCACGGACTGTCCGTAGCCGAGGGCATTTCCGATAGCTACGACCTGGTCGCCCAGCTGAAGGGTGTCTGAATCACCGATCGTCGCGATCTTGATCTGGCTCATTGTCTCGTCCGGTATATCGGAGAGTTTTACCGCTACAACGGCAAGATCATTATTGACATCTGTTCCCTTTACGGCAGCCTCCACGCTGTGCTCGTCAATAAATCCGACAGAAAGGCTGCTTGCCCCTTCTACAACATGGTAATTCGTTGCGATCAGAAGTTCTTTGTCATTTTCTCCGACGATCACGCCTGTTCCTGCGCCCTGCACCTCATACTGCTGGGTCCCGCCGAAGAAGCTCCTCATCTGCTCTACGGTCATCGTCGAGATCGTGACCAGGGAAGGCATGGCATTTGCCGCCACCTCCGAAACAGTCCCGCCGGTTCCTTGCGTCTGGCCCGCTGCTTCTGCATTTTCCGTTGTCTCCGTCTGCTGAAGTTCTGCCGTCTTATTGTTTCTGTTAAAAACAAAGCTTCCGATCGCATTAACCCCGACCATAGTGCTGCCGGCCACCAGCCCGAAAACCAGTGCCATGGCGATCACAACCGCCCACTTCTTTCCCATGGAAAGCGGTTTCTTTGGCTTTCCCGGAGCCGGGTGCGGCTCCGGATGCGGTTCCCGATATGATGCCTGGCGGTCCTCTGTCTGGTTGATCTGACCGCCGGTGTAATGATATTCACCATTTCTATTTTCATTGTAATTTAATTCATCCATAATTCCTGCCCCTTTTCATAAAAGTTCAATTTCTTTTTTACATCACCTAAGATAAGCGATAAATGTGACAGAATTATGAAAAGCCTGCCAAAAAAATGTGACATCTCAATTCATTCAATACTCAGGATATATTTGTCAGGATCGTCCTTTATATTGCATTCCGCCCCACTTTCTGCAGGCTCGTACCGGATCCTCATAACCGGCTGTTCTTTCCCGGCGTCTTCCCGGTGGAGATAAACCGTGATATATACGCGCTCAGGCCATCCCGCAATGTCTGTAGACAGGCGGAGCGACCGGAAAGAATTTTCCCGGCACATCCGGACCGCCTCCCGCGCAAACGCCTCTTTGTCCTCGATAACATCCGCGTTCGCCGCCACCGTCAGGCTGCAGGCCCCGCCGCGCACCGTGCTGCTTACCGCGTCCGGAACGCCTGATAAATCCCGCTCCGCGCGATCGTTCATCCGGGCCGCAGAGCCCACAACGGCTGCCACGAAAACCAGTGCCGTCACGATCTTCATTATTGTCAACAATTTGCTGCTTTTCGCCATGATTGCTCCTTTTTGTCTCATTTTTACAACCGATTATATTCCCCTGATTATATAAAATCAATAAAAACGGTGCAGAAAACGAGACAATCCACAAAAAGAAAGGACGACCCAAATGCCGAAGCCACTCTCAAAAACAGGAAAAAAGAATCTCATCAGCGCAAATCTTATAAAATTCCGGAACGAAAAGAAATATTCCCAGAGACTTCTGGCGTATCAGCTTCAACTGAAGGGGTATGATATGGATAAAAATGTGATCACCAGGATCGAGACAAATAAACGATATGTCACAGATATTGAACTGAAAGCACTGTGTGAAGTGCTTGAGGTAACCTACGAGGATCTGATCGACGGAAATGAGCCAGAATAACGTATCCCACCAAAAAATCCCGCCTCCGAAACGGAGACGGGATTTTCTTATGGTCATTTTCTGTTCAGGTAACGCGTGGATTAAGCGTTCTTCTGAGCGATCGCTGCCTGAGCCGCTGCCAGTCTTGCAATCGGCACACGGAACGGTGAGCAGGATACATAGTCAAGACCGATGCTGTTGCAGAATTCTACAGAGCTCGGATCTCCACCATGCTCGCCGCAGATACCTACGTGCAGTTTCGGGTTAACCGGCTTGCCGAGGTCGATCGCCATCTTCATCAGTTTGCCGACGCCTGTCTGATCCAGTTTTGCAAACGGATCGTTCTCGAAAATCTTCGCATCATAGTAAGCATCAAGGAACTTACCAGCGTCGTCACGGGAGAATCCGTATGTCATCTGTGTCAGGTCGTTTGTACCGAAGCAGAAGAA
>CALWDN010000026.1 GCA_944376685.1 uncultured Mediterraneibacter sp.
GAACGCAAAAGCAGCAATGGAAAGGATGGGATCATGACTATGGAACAGACGGACGATAAAGAATTTCTGCGGACGGCACCGCTTGGGAAGCTTCTGTTAAAACTGGCGTTCCCCACGGTGGCCGCACAGCTTATCAATATGCTTTATAATATCGTAGACCGGATCTACATCGGGCATATCCCGGAGATCGGCGCTGCAGCTCTGACCGGCGTGGGCGTGTGCATGCCGCTGATCATGATCGTGTCCGCGTTCGCCGCCCTGGTGGGATACGGCGGCGCGCCGAGGGCGTCCATCTTTATGGGAAAGAAGGACAGGGAGTCAGCGGAAAAGACGCTGGGAAACTGCTTCGTGCTCCAGATCCTGATCTCAGTCGTGCTTACGGCTGTCCTCCTGATCTGGGACCGGGACCTTTTGATGGCTTTCGGAGCCAGTGAAAATACCATCGAATACGGCGTGCGGTATATGGATATCTATGCGCTGGGCACCATTTTCGTGGAGATCACGCTGGGAATGAACGCCTTTATCACCGCCCAGGGGTTTGCAAGGACCGGCATGCTGTCTGTCCTGATCGGCGCGGTGGCCAACATCATCCTGGATCCGGTCTTTATCTTCGGACTGGATATGGATGTGCAGGGCGCGGCGCTGGCCACCATCATTTCACAGGCCCTGTCCTGCATCTGGGTGGTCGGCTTCCTGTGCGGAAAGAAGACATACCTGAAGATCCGGAAGGCGAACCTGCGCCTTTCGCCGAAGATCATATTTCCCTGTCTGGCGCTGGGCGTGGCGACATTTATCATGCAGGCAAGCGAGAGCGTGATCTCCGTGTGCTTCAACAGCTCCCTGCAGAAATACGGCGGGGATGTGGCCGTCGGCGCGATGACGATCCTCACGAGCGTCATGCAGTTCGCCATGCTGCCGCTCCAGGGGCTTGGGCAGGGCGCCCAGCCGATCATCAGTTATAACTATGGGGCAGGGGATGCCGGGCGGGTCCGCGGGGCGTTCCGGCTTCTTCTGAAGGTCAGCCTGGGGTACGCGGCGCTCCTGTGGCTGCTTGTGATGCTGGTGCCGGGCGGCTTTGCGGCCATGTTCACCTCCGATGCGGAACTGCTCGACTACACCAGGACTGCGCTTCGGATCTATATGGCGGCCATGTTCCTGATGGGGATCCAGATGGCATGCCAGATGACATTTAATGCGCTGGGGAAGGCGACCGAATCGATCGTTGTGGCCGTGATGAGGAAGTTCGTGCTCCTGATCCCGCTCATCTACATTATGCCGCACATGATCCGGGGCAATCAGACCATGGGCGTCTATCTGGCCGAGCCGGTCGCGGACACCCTGGCCGTAACGTTCACGGCGATCCTGTTTACGGTGCAGTTCAGGAAGATCCTGAAGAAGACCGGGACAAGGTAAAAAGGCCATCCATGGCAATCTGGCAGTTCCTTCATATACTGAATATGAAAGGAGGTCAGAAGATATGGTATGGTTTAGAAAAAAGGATACAGAAGATCCGTCGCAGGATATGGAGATCCGCGAGCAGTCCGCGGACTGCCGCTGCGGCTGCGGTTCATCTCCGGGTTCGGGACAGTGGAATCCATTCGGATGCCGCCCCTGCCCGCCGAAGCCCTGCTGCTGCACCGGACCGACGGGCCCCACAGGCGCCACAGGTCCGACCGGCGCTACAGGCCCTGCCGGCGTGACCGGAGCAACAGGGGCAGCAGGTGCGGCTGGAGCAACGGGACCGACCGGGGCAACGGGACCAGCCGGCCCGGCAGGAGGCCCGACCGGCCCGACAGGCGCTGCGGGACCGACAGGCCCTACAGGTGCGACAGGCCCAACCGGTCCGACAGGCCCTGCAGGTGCAGACGGAGCAACGGGCGCTACAGGCCCTGCCGGAGCGACAGGCACAGCCGCGCCGGCCAGCTTCCTCTCGGCCTATGCGACGCCGGCCCAGACCGGAACGAGCGGGACGATGCTTGTTTTTGACCGTAATGCTTCCCAGGCCGGAACAGATATTGCACATGACCAGAACGGTTCACAGATAACGATCCAGACGCCGGGGTACTACAGTGTTTCGTTTAACGGAAACCTCGCGCCGACATCCACGTCGACGCTTCCGCTTACGGCCGGGCTGTATCTGGAGCAGAACGGCACGCCGGTCGCCGGGGCGGCTGCCCAGCATACGTTCCAGAATGCCACGGATTCGGCAAATCTGGCGTTTTCACAGATCCTCGATGTCACATCCGTACCGGCCACGCTTCAGGTGGAGGCGCAGGGCGGCGATTTCGCGTATGGCGGCATCAATTTGACCGTGCAGAAGATCGGGTGATTTTGTCACTGTCTTTTTCGCCTGAAGTATGTTAAGATTTCAGAACAGAAATTAAAAGACAGGAGATAAGATGCTATGGGATTTTCTATAGAAGCCGGCGTATCGGTGCTGACTGTATTTTTGCAGGGACTGCTCAGTTTTTTCTCACCCTGTGTCCTCCCGCTGGTGCCTCTGTACCTGGGCTATCTGTCAGGAGGGATCAGGGGAGAGGTGGAAGAGGCGGATGCCGGGGCCGCTGCAGCAAAGGTAAAGCTTTTCCTTCGCGTCCTCTGTTTTACACTGGGGATCAGCGGCGCGTTCTTCATCCTTGGGCTTGGCGCTTCGGCTGCGGGCAGCTTTTTCGGGGAACACCGGATGCTGTTCGCACGGATCGGCGGCGTGCTGATCATTTTGTTTGGTTTATATCAGCTGGGCCTGTTCGGCAGCTCCAGGGTGCTCGGGGAAGAGCACCGGCTGCCGTTCAGGCTTGAGAAGATGACCATGTCGCCTCTCACGGCGCTGATCATGGGATTTACCTTCAGTTTCGCCTGGACGCCCTGCGTGGGGCCGGCGCTTACAAGCGTGCTCCTGATGGCGGGAAGCGCGCAGAGCAGCGGGCTCGGATTCCTGCTGATCGGGGTGTATACGCTCGGGTTCATCCTGCCGTTCCTTGCGGCCGGGATCTTCACGGCGCAGCTGCTCGGATTTTTCCGGCGCCATATGAAGGTTGTCCGCTATACCGTGAAAGCGGGCGGTGTGCTGATGATCCTTATGGGGGCGCTGATGTTTACCGGGAAGATGAACGATATCACCGGATATCTGTCCACTGTACAGACGGATGCGGCACAGGAGGATCCGTCTGAGGAGGATGAAGATGCCGGAGGAGAATCGTCTGACGCAGGCGGAAGTTCCGGCAGTGATGCCGGAAGCGGGGCGGATGACGGGGAAGAAGCGGAGCGCGCCCTGAGGGCGGCGCCGCTTTCAGACCTGGAACTGACGGATCAGTTTGGAAATGTGCACAGGCTGGAAGATTATAAAGGCAAGGTGGTATTCCTGAACTTCTGGGCGACCTGGTGCGGGCCGTGCCGCAATGAGATGCCGGATATCCAGAAACTCTATGAGGAATATGCCGCGCAGGGAGACGAAGCGGAAGTGGTGATCCTGGGCGTGGCCGGGCCGGGGATCGGCCAGGAAGGGTCGGCGGAAGATATCGCCGCATTTATGGAGGAAAACGGATATACCTACCCGGTGCTCATGGACGAGAGTATGGAAATGTTCAGCGAGTACGGGATATCTGCGTTCCCGACTACATTTATGATCAACAAAGAGGGAAAAGTGTACGGGTATGTTCCAGGCCAGATGACGGAAGACATCATGAGGAGCATCATAGACCAGACACTGAATGGCAGCGCTTCATAGGCGCTGTCATTTTGCGTTCAACTGTGATATAATAACTGCATTATGAAAATGGCAGGATCTTATTCGATTATGGTCAGAGAGGAGAGTACAGATGAATATACTTGTAGTTGTGGACATGCAGAAAGATTTTATAGACGGCGCCCTCGGGACGGAGGAAGCGGTGGCGGTCGTGCCGGGCGTTGTGGAGAAGATCCGCGGGTTCGGGGGACAGGTGATCGCGACCCGGGACACCCACGGGGCGGATTATCTTGAGACAGAGGAAGGCCGGCATCTTCCGGTCGTCCACTGCGTAAAGGATACGCCGGGGTGGAAGCTCCATCCGGATGTGGAAGAAGCCGTGCGCGAGAAAGCGGGCAGCAGGATCATTGACAAGCCCACTTTCGGCAGTGTGGAACTTGGAGAATATGTCCGGGAGCTGAATGAGAAGGAACCGGTGGGAAAGATCACGGTCGTCGGGCTCTGCACCGACATCTGCGTGATCTCCAACGCGCTGCTTCTGAAAGCATATCTTCCGGAAGTTCCGGTCGAGGTTGATATTTCCTGCTGTGCGGGCGTGACGCCACAGAGCCATGAGCAGGCGGCGGAAGCGATGAAGATGTGCCAGATCGGGATTGTCTGAGAAATATTTCTCTGCAAATAAAACCATGAAAAAAAAGGGGAAGGGTCATGGAAAACTTTCAGTATTACACACCGACAAAAGTTGTATTTGGCAAAGGGACAGAGGATCAGACCGGCGAGCTTGTAAAAGCGCAGGGATGTAAGAAAGTGCTGGTCCATTACGGAAGCGGGAGCGTGGTAAGGAGCGGCCTTCTGGACCGGATCTTCCGCTCGCTTGACGGGGCGGGCATCGACTACATTTCGCTGGGCGGCGTAGTGCCGAACCCCAGGCTGTCCCTTGTATATGAAGGGATCGAACTGTGCAGGAAGGAAGCAGTGGATTTTATCCTTGCCGTCGGCGGGGGCAGCGTGATCGATTCTGCCAAGGCCATCGGCTACGGCCTGGCCAATGGCGGGGATGTGTGGGATTTTTATGAAGGGAAACGTCAGGCGCACGGCTGTCTTCCGGTCGGCGTGGTGCTGACGATCTCGGCGGCCGGTTCGGAGATGAGCGATTCCTCGGTTATCACGAAGGAAGAAGGATGGCTGAAACGGGGCTACAGCAGCGATTATTCACGGCCGAAGTTCGCGGTGATGGATCCGGTGCTGACCATGACTCTGCCGAAATACCAGACGGCAAGCGGGTGTGTGGATATCATGATGCACACGATGGAGCGCTATTTTAACCAGTCCGAAAATATGGAGCTGACGGACGGCATCAGCGAAAACCTGATCCGCACGGTGATGAAGAATGCGAAGATCCTGATGACGGAGCCGGACAATTATGACGCCCGGGCGGAAGTTATGTGGGCGGGCAGCCTCTCACACAACGGCCTGACCGGCTGCGGGACGGACGGCGGCGACTGGGCGAGCCATCAGCTGGAGCACGAGCTGGGCGGCATGTTTGATGTGGCCCACGGAGCCGGACTTGCGGCTGTGTGGGGGAGCTGGGCGCGTTATGTCGTAGATGCGCGCCCGGAGCGTTTCGCGCAGTTCGCAGTCAATGTCATGGGCGTGCAGCCGGGAAAAGACGATATGGAGACGGCGCTGAAGGGAATCGGGGCGATGGAAGATTTCTACCGTTCCATTGATATGCCGGTCTGCATCCGGGACATGGGGATCGAAGTGACGGAAGAGCAGCTTAAAGAACTGGCGATGAAATGCAGCAAATTTGAGACGCGTACGATCGGCTGCATAAAGAAACTGGACAGGGAGGATATGTATCAGATCTATAAGAATGCCAGGGGATAACAGATATACAGCGCATGAATGTAAGGAGGAGAGAACAATGGAGTCGACATTGAAAGATTTAAAAGAGCGAAGGAGCATCCGGGCTTATAAGCCGGATCAGATCAGCGGGGAGGAACTGCGGAAGATCCTGGAAGCCGGGACTTACGCCCCCACGGGGATGGGGATGCAGTCCCCGAAGATCGTTGTCGTGCAGGATAAGGAAACAAGGGATTATCTTTCTGAACTGAATGACAAATATATGGGCAGCGGGAGCGATCCGTTTTACGGGGCGCCCACCGTGCTGGTCGTGCTGGCGGACAGGAACCGCCCTACCTGTGTGGAGGACGGTTCGCTCGTGATGGGCAATCTGATGAACGCGGCCCATGCCATCGGCGTGGGATCCTGCTGGATCCACCGGGCAAGGGAAGTCTTTGATTCGGAAGAAGGAAAGGCGCTGCTTAAAAAATGGGGCGTTGAGGGCGATTACATCGGAGTCGGCCACTGCATCCTCGGATATCCGGCGGATGAGGCGTCGCCGAAGGCAAAACCGAGAAAAGAGGACTATATTGTCATAGCAAAGTAAAGCGGGAAAGGAGAGCGCATCACATGGAAACATATATGGAAATGCTTACAGGACGCGCGAAAGCTGCTTCGGCAGAAGCGGCAAAACTTGGCACGGAAGATAAGAACAGAGGGCTTCTCTCTGTGGCGGAGGAACTGACCGCGCAGCAGGATATGATCCTTGCGGAAAATGAGAAGGATCTGGAAGCTGCAAGAGAGAAAGGGATCAAACAGTCTCTGATCGACCGGCTGGCCCTTTCGGAAAAACGGATCGCCGATATGGCGGAAGGGCTCCGGCAGATCGCGGCGCTGGATGATCCGGTGGGCGAAGTGCTCTATATGAAGACACGGCCGAACGGGCTCAGGATCGGCCAGAAGCGGGTCCCGCTGGGCGTTGTGGGCATTATTTACGAATCCCGCCCCAATGTGACGGCGGATGCGTTCGGACTCTGCTTTAAGACCGGCAATGCGGCGATCCTGCGCGGCGGAAGCGATGCGATCCATTCTAATCAGGCGATCGTTCAAGCGATAAAAGCGGGGCTTCGGAAAGAGCGGCTCTGCCAGGACCTGATCCTGCTCGTTGAGGATACAAGCCGGGCGGTCGTCTCCGAGATGATGAAGATGCACGACGGCATAGACGTCCTGATCCCGAGAGGCGGCGCGGGGCTGATCGCCAATGTAGTGGAGAATAGCACGGTTCCGGTGATCGAGACGGGGACCGGGAACTGCCACGTCTATGTGGATGAGACGGCGGATGTGCGGATGGCCGCAGATATCATTGAGAATGCCAAGACACAGCGCATGGGCGTGTGCAATGCGTGCGAGTCGCTTGTGATCCACAGCGGCATTCTGGAAGAAGCGCTGCCCGCGATCGTACAGAAACTGAAGAACCATGGTGTTGAGATCCGGGGAGATGAGCGTGCGCAGGCGGTCTCAGACCAGATCATTCCGGCATCGGAAGAAGACTGGGGGACAGAGTACCTGGATGCCATTATATCGGTGAAGACCGTGGACGATATTGATGAGGCGATCGCACATATTAATAAATATAATACCGGCCACTCCGAATCGATCATCACAAAAGACTATGACAATGCCCTGAAATTCCAGGACGAGGTCGATGCGGCGGCGGTGTATGTGAATGCATCCACCAGATTTACGGACGGGTTTGAGTTCGGATTCGGCGCGGAGATCGGGATCAGCACACAGAAGCTTCACGCGAGGGGGCCGATGGGGCTGGAAGCGCTGACCACAACGAAGCACATCATTGGCGGAAAGGGACAGGTGACGAAAGAGCCGCTTCCGGGCAGCAGATTTCCGGACAAGAGGATAAATAAGCGATAAAATGAATTAGCACTTGCATAATATGCAGAAAAGTTGTATTATTATGCAAGTGCTTTTATTTTTATAAAGGCGAATCATACGGAAATGCTTTACTTCCTGAGTATCCGGGTATATGATAAAAAACTGTATGGAAGATAAGCTATGAAAGGACAGAGTAAAATGATCAGAGTTGGGATAATCGGAGCTACCGGCTATGCGGGCGGCGAGCTCGTAAGGATATTGACAGGGCATAAAGATGCAGAGATCATATGGTACGGTTCACGAAGCTATGTGGATCAGAAATATGCAGACGTATACAGAAATATGTTTCAGATCGTGGACGCGGCCTGTATGGATGACAACATGGAAGAACTGGCATCGCGGGTCGATGTGATCTTCACAGCCACGCCGCAGGGCCTGTGCGCTTCTCTGGTAAACGAAGAGATTCTCTCAAAGACAAAGATCATTGATCTGAGTGCGGATTTCCGGCTTAAAGACGTACATGTCTATGAAGAGTGGTACAAGATCGAACATAAAGCGCCGCAGTATATAGATGAAGCAGTATACGGCCTGTGTGAGGTAAACCGTGAGGATGTGAAAAAAGCGCGCCTGGTCGCCAACCCGGGGTGTTATACCACATGCTCCATTCTGACGGCTTATCCGCTGGCAAAAGAAGGGCTCATCGATATGGGCACCCTGATCATTGACGCCAAGTCCGGAACGTCCGGCGCAGGAAGAGGGGCAAAACTTCCCAATCTCTTCTGCGAGGTAAACGAAAATATCAAGGCGTACGGCGTTGCAACGCACCGGCATACACCGGAGATCGAAGAACAGCTGGGTTATGCGGCAGGCGAGAAGGTTGTGCTGAATTTCACGCCTCACCTCGTACCAATGAACCGCGGCATCCTGGCCACAGAATATGCAAAACTCACGAAAGACGTGAGCTGGGAAGAAGTAAAAGCAGTATACGACAAATATTATGCAGATGAAAAATTCGTGCGTGTACTCGACAGAGACGTGTGCCCGGAGACAAAATGGGTCGAGGGGAGCAATTATGTGGATATCGGATTCAAGATCGATCCCCGGACCGGAAGGATCGTCATGATGGGCGCGATCGACAACCTGGTCAAGGGAGCGGCAGGACAGGCAGTCCAGAATATGAACCTGATGTTCGGACTGGAAGAGAGCGAAGGCCTCGAACTCGTGCCGATGTTCCCTTAGGGACGTAGTAAAATTCAATTTAACTACGTCCCGGATTGAGATTTACGGTGTCCCAAAATGAAAAAAGGGGTGTCCCAAAATGGATGAAAGGCAGAGAGGGCAGCAATGATTCGCACGATGACTATAGATGACTATGATGAGGTATATGCTTTGTGGAAAAAGATCCGGGGGTTCGGGATCCGCAGCATTGATGACTCCCGGGAGGGAGTGGAGCGTTTCCTGAAACGGAATCCGACGACCAGCGTGGTTGCGGTTAAAGATGAAAGGATCGTCGGCAGTATTCTGTGCGGGCATGACGGACGGCGGGGCTGCCTGTATCATGTGTGTGTGGATGAAGCGTACCGGCGCCACGGGATCGGGCGCGCGATGGTGGTTCATGCGATGAAGGCGCTTCAGGCGGAGAAGATCAACAAGGTTTCTCTGATCGCATTTACGAAAAATGATATCGGAAATGCATTCTGGAATACGATCGGCTGGACGGAGCGTCTGGATCTTAATTATTATGATTTCACATTGAATGAAGAGAATATTACTGCATTTAATGAACAGTGACATACATTTACATTTCAGGATTAAAGAAAGCGGGGGATATCCATGCAGATTATCGAAGGCGGCGTAACAGCGGCGAAAGGATTTGAGGCGGCGGCAGCGGCGGCCGGGATCAAGTATCAGGACCGTACGGACATGGCGCTCATTTACAGCAAAAAACCGTGTAAAGTGGCGGGTACATTTACCACGAACCTGGTAAAAGCGGCGCCGGTCAAATGGGACCGGGCGATCGTGGAGAGCGGCCTGAAATCCCAGGCGGTCATAGTTAATTCCGGGATCGCAAACGCATGTACCGGTGAGGAAGGGATGAATTATTGTGCCGAAACAGCGAAAGAAGCCGCAAAGGTACTGGGGATAGACGAGAAAAGCGTGCTGGTAGGCTCCACCGGTGTGATCGGGATGCAGCTTCCCATGGACCGGGTGAAAGCAGGGATCAGGGAACTTGCGATGTCAAAGAAAGCAGATCTGGCATCAGGAGCATTGGCGGCGCAGGCCATTATGACGACGGATACGCAGAGGAAGGAAGCGGCGGTCACGGTTGAGATCGGTGATACGGTCGTTACGATCGGCGGTATGGCGAAGGGGTCCGGCATGATCCACCCGAACATGTGCACCATGCTGGCATTTATCACAACGGATGCAAAGATTTCCAGAAAAGCCCTTCAGGCGGCGCTGAGCGAAGATGTACAGGATACATATAATATGATCTCCGTAGATGGCGACACGTCCACAAACGATACGGTGCTGCTTCTGGCGAACGGCGCCGCGGGAAATGAAAAGATCACATACGGGACATGGGAATATGAAGCTTTCAAACAGGCACTTCATTATGTAAACGAGACGCTGGCAAAGAAAATGGCCGGAGACGGTGAAGGTGCTACAGCACTTTTTGAAGCAAAGATTATTAATGCTGATACAAAAGAACAGGCGAAAATACTGGCAAAATCGATCGTCTGCTCGAATCTTACAAAGGCGGCCATCGCCGGGCATGATGCAAACTGGGGCAGGATCCTGTGCGCAATGGGGTATTCCGGGGCAAAGTTTGATCCGGAGAAAGTAGATCTGTATTTCGAGAGTGCTGCCGGGAAAATACAGCTTATCGAAAACGGCGTTGCACTTGGCTATAGCGAAGAAAAAGCGACTGAAATCCTGTCGCAGCCGGAAGTGACCGTTACCGCTGATATAAAAGAAGGCGATGTGGAGGCTGCTGCGTGGGGATGTGATCTGACGCATGAATACATCAATATCAACGCAGATTATCGCAGCTAGTTTAAAAAGGGACAGGGTAAAATCCAATTTGGGACACCGTAAAATTCAATTGGGGACGTAGTAAAATTGAATTTTACTACGTCCCCAATTGAAGGAGGTTAAGTATGAACAGTAATATGCAGCAGTATCTTGAAAAGGCGCAGGTGCTTATTGAAGCCCTGCCGTATATCCAGCGTTTTAACCGCAAGATCATTGTTGTCAAATATGGCGGAAGCGCCATGGTTGACGAGGAGCTTAAGAAACGTGTGATCGAGGATGTGACGCTTCTGAAGCTGGTCGGATTCAAGCCGATCATCGTCCACGGCGGCGGCAAAGAGATCAGCAAATGGGTCGGGAAAGTCGGCATGGAGCCCAGGTTTGTGAACGGCCTGCGCGTGACGGACGAGGATACGATGGAAGTGGCGGAGATGGTGCTCGGCCGTGTGAACAAGAGCCTGGTCCAGCTTGTGGAAAGCCTGGGCGTCCGTGCGATCGGCATCAGCGGCAAGGACGGCGCGCTGATGAAGGTGGACAAGAAACTCTCGAACGGTGAGGACATCGGGTATGTCGGGGATGTGAAAGAGGTAAACGGACAGATCCTCTATGACCTTCTGGAGAAGGATTTCCTTCCGATCGTCTGCCCGGTTGGCCTGGATGATGAGTTCAACACATACAATATCAACGCAGACGATGCGGCCTGCGCGATTGCAAAGGCGGTCAAAGCGGAGAAGCTGGCGTTCCTGACGGATATCGAGGGCGTTTACAAGGATCCGGACGATCCGTCCACGCTGATCTCGGAACTTCATGTGGACGATGCCCGGAAACTGATGGACAGCGGCTATATCGGCGGCGGCATGCTGCCGAAGCTCCAGAACTGCATCGACGCCATTGAGGCAGGGGTTTCCAGGGTGCATATCCTGGACGGGCGGATCCCCCACTGCCTGCTCCTTGAGATCTTTACGAACAAAGGCATTGGCACGGCTATTTTAAACAGTGAAGAAAGCAGGTATTATCATGGTGAATAATAAAATACAGGCGGCGGAAGAGAATCTGATCCATGTCTACAACCGTTTCCCGGTGGTGCTGGACCACGGGGAAGGCATGTATCTCTATGATGCGGATGGGAAGGAATATCTGGACTTTGCCGCGGGGTTTGCGGTCACGGGCCTTGGATATGACAACAAAGAACTCAATGAGGCGCTGAAGGCCCAGATCGATAAACTGTACCACACGTCGAATCTTTATTATCACGAGAGCTGCGGGGAGGCGGCGCGGGAGCTGAACCGCGCCTCCGGGATGGACCGGGTGTTTTTTACCAACAGCGGCGGCGAGGCGGTCGAGGGCGCGCTGAAATCCGCGAGACGCTATGCCTATACGAAAGGAACGGGCAGATATGAGTTTATCGCCATGGAGCATTCCTTCCACGGCCGGACGTTCGGCGCGGTATCCGTGACGGGGCATGCGCCGTACCGGGAGCCTTTTGAGCCCCTGGTGCCCGGCGTGAAATTCGCGCGCTTCAATGATCTGGAGAGCGTAAAAGAGCTGGTAAATGACAAAACATGCGCGATCATCCTGGAACCGCTCCAGGGCGAGGGCGGGATCAACCTGGCCACGCAGGAGTTCATGGAAGGCATCCGGAAGATCTGCGATGAAAATGACATCCTGATGATCTGCGACGAAGTACAGTGCGGGATGGGCCGGACAGGCACCATGTTTGCATGGCAGGGCTTCGGCACAAGGCCGGACATCCTGACCATGGCGAAAGCCATCGGAAACGGGATCCCGGTGGGTGCGTTCGCGATGACGGAGAAAGTGGCGGAATATTCCTTAAGGCCGGGCGACCACGGGGCGACCTACGGCGGCAATCCGCTGGCCTGCACCGCGGTGAAGACTGTGCTCGGGATCTTTGAGCGGGACCATATCGTGGATCATGTAAATAAAGTGGCGCCGTATCTGACCCGGAGACTGGATGAACTGGCCGGAGAGCTGGACTGCGTTGTAAAGCGGAAAGGGAAAGGCCTGATGCAGGGGCTGGAGCTTGCAGTGCCGGCTGCTGAAGTCAACCGCCGCTGCGTGGAGGACGGCCTGCTGGTGATCCAGGCGGAAGGAAACGTCCTCCGCTTCGTGCCGCCGCTGATCGTGGAAGAGAAGCATATCGATGAAATGATTGCAAAGCTGAAGAAGGCGCTTGGCGCATAAAGCGGATTTCAAACAGGACAATATATGCATATAAAACCGGTTGCAGGGCATACTAACCGTTCAGCAGACATAAACTGTACGGGAGGGAAGTCTTATGACCGGTTTTTTAATTGCGCTTTTGTCCGGCGCGCTGATGAGCATTCAGGGCGTTTTTAACACACAGGTTACAAAAACAGCAGGCGTGTGGGTGAGCAATGGCTGGGTGCAGATCACGGCTTTTGCGGTCTGCCTGGCTTTGTGGTTCTTCACCGGCAGGGACAGCATCGCCGCGATCGGAAAGGTAGAGCCCCGGTATCTGCTCCTGGGCGGCGTGATCGGGGCGGGCATCACCTGGACGGTGATCAAAAGCATTGAGTTGCTGGGGCCGGCGAAGTCGGCGCTCCTCATTGTAGTGGCGCAGATCGCCGTATCATATGTGATCCAGCTTTTCGGCCTGTTCGGGATGGAGAAAGAGCCGTTTTCCATCAGGAAGCTGGCCGGCCTGGTGCTGGCCGCAGCAGGGATTGCCGTATTTCAGTGGAAATAAAGGGCTGCAATCAATCTGTAATATTCCTGTAACAAAGCGTCAAATTCTTAACAATCAATTAATTGTCTATTGTAATTTCAGTAAAAATTCGTTACAATATTGATGTCCGGCAAAAGGGGTAGTTCTCCCGGCGGAAAGAGCAGGGAGAAAAATGCGTGACAAACTTGAAAACAGATTCTGGAAATCATGTATGGTTAAAATGCTGATCTTTGCAGCATTTTTATTTCTTGTGGGCTGTGCAGGGGATACGGAAGGACAGGCCCCTGAGGAGCTGGCCGTGTCTGACGACGCGCCGAGTGAGGAGGAAAGCCCGGAAGAAGAAATGGTCTGGGTCTACGTGTGCGGAGCGGTCAATACGCCCGGGGTGTACGAAATGGATGCCGGCACCCGCGTGTTCGAGGCGGTGCAGGCTGCCGGCGGGATGGCGGATGACGCCGCCGCAGATTCGGTCAACCTGGCCAGAAACGTATCTGACGGCGAGCAGATATATATCCCGACGGAAGAAGAGGCGTCAGCCGGGGCCGCGGGATCAGGCCCGGCATCTGCAGGCGCGCAGCAGGGAAAAGTGAACATCAATACAGCTTCTTTGGAGGAACTGATGACTCTGACAGGGATCGGAGAGGCCAAGGCGGAAAGCATCATCCGCTACCGCGAGGAAAACGGCGGATTCAGGAAGCCGGAGGATCTAATGGAGATCAGCGGCATCAAAGAAGGGGTATTTGAGAAAATAAAAGATGATATCATAATTTGACACAGGAGTCGTGACATTGGAGTATGAGTAAGAAAATATTGGTTGTAGATGATGAAAAACTGATCGTGAAGGGAATCCGCTTCAGCCTGGAGCAGGAAGGGATGGAAGTCGACTGTGCATACGACGGCGAGGAAGCGCTCGAATGCGCCAGGGCATGTGAGTATGACCTGGTCCTTCTTGATGTGATGCTCCCGAAGCTCGACGGATTTGAGGTCTGTCAGCGGATCCGCGAGTTCTCAGACATGCCGGTCGTGATGCTGACGGCGAAAAGCGAAGACATGGACAAGATCCTCGGGCTGGAGTACGGTGCGGATGACTACATCACCAAGCCGTTCAATATCCTTGAGGTGAAAGCGAGGATCAAAGCGATCATGAGGCGTACCTCCAGGAGAAAAGAACCGGCCGGCAGCCCGGTCCTCATCAAGGGGAATATGAAGATCGACTGCGAGAGCAGACGGGTGTTTATCGGGGAGCGTGAGATCAACCTGACGGCGAAGGAGTTCGATGTCCTTGAACTTCTGGCAACGAACCCCAATAAAGTATACAGCAGGGAAAATCTCCTGAACCTTGTGTGGGGGTATGATTATCCCGGGGATGCCCGGACTGTTGACGTGCATATCCGCCGTCTGAGGGAAAAGATCGAGATTAATCCGAGTGAACCGAAATACGTACATACGAAGTGGGGAGTGGGTTATTATTTCCAGGGATAAGCGTTCTCATATACTGAGGGACAGAGTGTTTAAAAATATGCGGCTCCGTTTCATCGTGCTGTTTCTGCTGGCAGGGCTTGGGTCCTGCCTTGCTGTGCTTTATGGAGCGGTAAATATCTATGTGCTCCGGGCCGTCGAGCTGCGCACCGCGGAGATCCAGAACCAGTGCACCATCCTCGCCAATCAGCTGGATAATTACAGCTATCTGACAGATCCCACTTCTGAAGTGGTCAACGCCAATCTCACACAGCTTACCAATATTTATATCGGCCGGGTGATGATCATCGACCGGGAGCTCGAAGTAGTAAAAGACACATACAGCCTCGATGAGGGGAAAACGGACGTGTCGGAAAATGTCGTGCGGTGCATGCATGGGGAGACGACAAACTACTATGACAGGAAAAACGATTATATCGAGGTGACTTCCCCGATCTTTGAGCCGGGCGGGGAGGATGTGATCGGCGTGGTCCTTGCCAGCGTATCCACAGACAACATCGAAGTGACGCGGCACGTTCTCCTGACCCAGGGCGGGATCATCACCGGGATCGTTATGATCCTGCTTGCCGTGTTCAGCGTTTTTTTCGCCGACCGGATGGTGCGCCCGATCAGGAAGATCACGGGGGCGATCGAAAATGTAACGGAAGGATACGGGGACGATGTCCTGCATGTGGATACCTATACCGAAACGCGGCAGCTGAGCGAGGCGTTTAACAAGATGCTGGGGCGGCTGAAGATCCTGGATGAATCCCGGGAAGAATTTGTCTCCAACGTGTCCCACGAGCTGAAGACGCCGATGACGTCTGTGAAAGTGCTTGCAGACTCACTCCTTGAGACGCCGGATGTGCCGGCGGAAATGTACCGGGAATTCATGGAAGACATTGCCAGGGAGATCGATCGGGAAAACCAGATCATCACCGATCTTCTGTCGCTCGTCAAAATGGACAAGACCGGACAGAACATGAATATAACATCCGTAAACATAAACGACCTTCTCGAACAGACCCTGAAGAGGCTGCGCCCCATCGCAAACAAAAAGGGCGTGGAGGTGGTCATGGAGAGCTTCCGTCCCGTCATAGCGGAGATCGATGAGATGAAATTCTCTCTGGCGGTTTCCAACCTGGTGGAAAATGCGGTCAAATACAACCACGAGAACGGATGGGTCCATGTATCCCTGAATGCGGACCATAAATATTTCTACGTCAAGGTGGAAGATTCCGGGATCGGCATCCCGGAGGCGGACCAGCCGCATATTTTCGAGCGGTTTTACCGGGTGGATAAGTCGCATTCCAGGGAGATCGGCGGCACCGGGCTGGGGCTCGCGATCGTCCGGAGCACGGTGATCGCACACAGAGGCTCGATCAAAGTATACAGCAGCGAGGGCGAGGGGACGACGTTTACGGTCAGGATCCCGCTGATATATGTTGCGGCATAGCCGTACGGATGAACAGGAGGAGCGGAAGATGAAAAAGAAAATATGGGCCTTTTTTTCGGCGTTTGTCCTGTCTGCCGCTTTGCTTGCGGCCTGCGGCGACGATGCGGCGAAAAATGAAAACGACGGGTCTTTTGTCTATTTCCTGAACGAGGACCGGACCGGCCTCGTGAAGGAACCTTATGAGATCCCGGACGGGGACGCACAGTCCCAGGCCGTACAGATGCTGCAAAAGCTCAAAGAACCGTCAGAGGACCTCGACCATGTAAATCCGGTGCCGGAGGATGTTGAGGCGCTCGGGTGCAGCCTGTCTGGAAGCATACTTGAAGTGGACTTCAGCAGGCAGTACCTTGATATCGGCAGGATACAGGAGAAGCTGACGCGCGCAGCGGTCGTCCGCTCGCTGGTCAGGATCGAAGGGGTCAACGCCGTACGGTTTACAATAGAGGGCGAGCCGCTTACAGGCAGCGACGGAACGGTGACAGGGCTGATGAATGAGGATGATTTCGTCGGCAACAGCAGCTCCTCCCCAAGCTCTTATCAGACGGATACGCTGACGCTTTATTTTGCAAATGCGGACGGGGATAAGCTGGTGGAGCAGAATGTGACGGTCCGGTACAGCAGCAATGTATCAAAAGACAAGCTGATCGTGGAGAAGCTGATGCAGGGACCGGCAGGCAGCAGCGCAGGCCCGACGATCAATCCAGACGCCAATCTCCTGAGCGTGACGACGAAGGATCAGATCTGTTATGTGAATTTTGACAGCACATTTCTTACGGGAGCCTACGACATACTTCCCGAACTGACAGTTTATTCGATCGTAAATTCTCTGGTGGAGGGAACAGAGGCCGAACAGGTTCAGATTACGATCAACGGGGAATCAAATGCAGAATACATGGGAGCGGTGGATCTTTCACAGCCGCTTTCGGCAGACCCTGATCTGCTCGCAGTCAAAGAAGATGAATGAGAAAACGTCCGCTTTGTGCGATATGTGTTTTATTTATTGTGATCCAGTCCTTACGCGTGCTTTTCTCCGGCGTGGAAGACATGAAGGCCACCGCGCTGGAGAGCCTGGCGGCGGAAGGCGTGCGCGTCCGCGTGGACGGAACGGTGCACAGGATCGAGAGAAAAGAAAAGGTTACAGCCTTTTATCTGAAAGAAAATGCCGTTTCAGCGGCAGGCAGGGAGATCACGGAATCTGACATCCTTGTTTATTTTCCAATCGAAGAGAACAACATAGAAATAAAGACAGGAAACGTCCTGCGCGTTACAGGTGAGGCGCAGGCGTTTGATCCTGCGCGCAATCCCGGGAATTTTGACCAGCGCGGATATTACCGGAGGCAGGGGATCCACGTGCTCGTCTGGGCGGAACAGATCGAAGTCCTCTCAGGGGAGACCAGATGGCTCCGGCATCAGCTTGCCCGGCTCCGCGAGGAATGGGACCGGCTTCTGGTCCGCCACCTGGGCGGATATTACGGAGGCACCATGAGCGCCATACTGCTCGGGGAGAAAAACGGGCTGGACCCGGAGATGAAAACCATGTACCAGAAGTGCGGGATCAGCCACCTGCTGGCCATATCAGGCCTCCATATGACTTTTCTCGGGATGGGGATCTACAAAATGATGCGCCGGCTGGGGTGCGGTTTTGCCCCTTCGGGCATGGCGGGCGTCGTCCTCCTCATCCTGTACAGCCTGATGATCGGGGCGGGGGTGTCCAGCCTGCGGGCCCTGATCATGTTCCTGGTGCGGATCGGGGCGGAAGTCACAGGGCGGGACTACGACCTGCTGACCAGCCTGTCGCTGTCGGCGGCAGTCCTCTGCGGGTGGCGCCCGTTGTATCTGACGGATGCGGGATTCCTGCTGTCTTACGGCGCGATCCTCGGCATCGCTCTGTTTGAGCCGGTGTTCTCTGACCTGTTCGGGCGCGGGAAGGCGGAAGGGAAAGTGCGCCGCTGGATCCTGTCAGGCCTGTGCACAAGTCTGGCGGTGAATCTGATGCTTCTCGGGCCGCTTTTGTATTTCTATTATGAAATCCCGCCCTATTCCGTACTCTTAAATATTGTTGTGATCCCGCTGATGCCGGCTGCCATGGGAGCCGGCCTGGCCGGGTCGGCGCTGGCGCTTGTGTGGGACGCGGGCGGCGGCGCCGTGCTCCAGGTGTGCAGGGGCGTGCTTGCGGTGTATGACCTGGTGTGCGGCTGGAGCAGCGCCCTTCCTTTCAGCAGGATCGTTGCCGGAAAACCGGAAATGTGGCAGCTTGCGATGTATTACGCGGCCCTTGGGATCGTTTTCTCCCTGTACGTGTATCAGAAGGAAAGGCGTATGCGCAGGGGTGTGGAAAAGCCGTGCCGGGTCCACGGAGCGGCCTGCCTGCTCCTTACGGCAGCCATGATCCTAGTATGCCGGGGCGTCTGCCGGGACGGCTTCCTGCCGCGGGATGAGATCCAGGCAGCCGTCCTGGACGTGGGGCAGGGAGACTGCATCCACATCCGCGGGCCGTCCGCAGATATCCTGATCGACGGCGGCAGCAGCGATGTGTCGGATCCATGGACATACCGGATCGGACCATGGCTCCTTAGCCGGGCGGCGGACTGCCTCGACTATGTCTTTGTCACGCACGGCGATCAGGACCATATCAACGGGATCCGGGAAATGCTCGCTGACCAGGCGTTTGGCGTGGAGGTCAGGAACCTGGTCCTGCCGCCCCGGGAATATCACGATGAGATGCTGGAAGAGCTGGCGCTTACGGCGGCGCAGAACGGTACGGCGGTCCTTTTGATGGAACCGGGCGGGCAGGTCACGGACGGAGGCCTGACGGTCAGATGCCTGGCACCTTCACCGGATGAGACGCTTGAACCGGGGAACGAAGCGTCCCTGGTGCTTGAGGCCGTGTATGAGGATTTCCGCATGCTGCTTACGGGCGACGTGGAAGGCCGGGGCGAGGAAGCGCTGGTCAAAAGCGGCAGCCTTGAAAGCTGCAGCGTGCTCAAAGCAGCCCATCACGGATCGGAGAATTCAGGTTCGGAAGAATTCCTCGAAATTGTACAGCCGGTGGTTTCGGTGATCTCCGCGGGGCGGGGAAACCGGTACGGCCATCCGCACGCGGAAACGGTCAGGCGCCTGGAGCACATCGGGAGCAGGATCTATTCCACCCAGGAGAATGGGGCGCTTGTCATCCGCACAGACGGGCGGCGCATGTGGATCACCGGGACGGTTTCCGGAACATCCTGACAGAAAGGCTTGTCAAAGCAGGGAGATTTCCTTTATAATACAAGAGTTATGAAAAGCCT
>CALWDN010000027.1 GCA_944376685.1 uncultured Mediterraneibacter sp.
AACAGAGATCACAGTGACGTTAAGCGTTGAAAAGGAGCGTCAGAAGATCGAGGTGACGATCCCCGTCAAGGGCACCATCATCCGCTCCGAACAGACGAGCAATGACATGTACGTATCCATCGACCTCGTGGAGGAGATCATCGAACGCCAGCTCCGCAAATACAAGAACAAACTGGTCGCAAAGAGCCAGGGGCATCCGACGGCCGCCGCAGAGACCGGCAGCATCCGGAAGGAATTCATCGAATCGGACGAATCGCCGGCTGAGGATGATGAGATCCGCATCGTGCGCACCAAGAGATTCGGCGTTAAACCCATGTATCCCGAAGACGCCTGCCTCCAGATGGAGCTTCTTGGACACAGCTTCTTCGTATTCTCCAACGCTGAGACCGATGAAGTAAATGTCGTATATAAGCGCAAGGACGGATCATTCGGACTGATCGAACCTGAATTCTCATAAACAGCATATCCTTAGAACACACAGCCGCCTGCATAATGGGAAATATTTTATCTCTTTCCCTGTTATGCAGGCGGCTTTCCTCTGCCGGTCCAGCCCTACGGCTCCGTCCCCTGTTCCGCGGCCGAAAGCCAGCACGTCCCTTCTGTTTCAACGGCTGCCCTTCCGCTGGTCTCCTCTGTGATCTCTTTTCTGAGGCTTTCCAGTTCCCCGTCAGAGACAGCGGCAAGGATCTCCGCCCGGTCAGTATACACCGTATCCAGCACACAGACGCCTCTCCGGGCAAGGATGTACTGTATCTTCCCAAGGCCCGTATAATCTGTTCCGATCCGCAGCCAGACCCCTTTTATCTTCCGCATAATGCCTGCGCGGGACAGCCCTTCCGCCGCCGCGGACGTATAGGCCCGCACCAGCCCCCCTGTCCCGAGCAGCGTCCCGCCGAAATATCTTGTGACGACCACCAGCACGTCCGTGAGCCTCCGCCCCTTTATCACTTCAAGGATCGGCTTCCCCGCCGTGCCCGCGGGTTCGCCGTCATCGCTCATCCGCTCGGTCCCCGGATTCCTGCCGATCACATATGCCCAGCAGTGATGCCTGGCGTCCCAGTACTGCTTTCTGATCTTTTCGATATGCGAAGCCGCTTCCTCCTCGGAGGCGACAGGGAAAACGTCAGCGATAAACCGGGATTTTTTCTCTGTGATCTCGCCCGTCCCGCATCCGCATACTGTACTGTACTGATCCATCGGCTTCTCCTCTCCGCCCGCGGCCGGCCGCAGCCAGCCTGTTTCAGGCAAAAAACTGTATTAAATATAGCAGAGATTGGCAAAAACTACAATAAAAAAGTCTCTGTCCGCAGGTTTTTTAAAATTATTATAAAAATATGAAGATTTTATTTTTTCCTTTATTTAAAAAGATATATTTGATATAATCATAGGAGTTGAAAAGGAGGATGTAATTCGTGAACTACGGAAAAAATAATCTTTCCAGAAGAAAAAAGAACATTTCTTCTAAGAAAAGAATGAAGAAAAAACGTGTCGGAGTACGGTTTTTCAAGGCACTTATCATCTGTATACTCCTTCTCGGAGTGATCGGCGTGATCGGCGGCTGCATCTTCGCCAAGAAGATCATCGACAACAGCCCGGCCGTGTCCGCAGATGATATCCTTCCTAAGGGATATACGACCAATATCGTTGACACAAACGGAACCGTGATCGAAACACTGAAGGATTCCGACTCCAACCGCGTATATAAGACATACGCCGAGATCACTGCCAACAATGATTTCATGCCGCACGCCTTCGTCGCTATCGAGGACGAGCGTTTCTATGAGCATGACGGCATCGACCTGCAGGGAATCATCCGTGCGGCTTTTGTCGGCATCTCCAACGGCTTCGACTTTACGGAAGGCGCCAGCACGCTGACCCAGCAGCTGATAAAGAACAATGTCTTCCCGGACTTCGTCAATGAAGAGACCTTCTTCGACAAGGTGGAGCGTAAACTCCAGGAACAGTACCTGGCGCTCCAGATCGAAAAAGAAATGAATAAAAACGAGATCCTGGAAGCTTATATGAACACGATCAACCTGGGCCAGGGATGCCTGGGCGTCCAGACTGCCTCCACCAGGTATTTCAATAAGGACGTCGCCGACCTGACGCTTTCGGAGTGCGCAGTCATCGCGGCGATCACACAGAACCCGACCAAATACGATCCGGTGAGGAATCCCGACAAGAACGCCACCCGGCGCGAAACCGTCCTTAATAATATGCTTGAACAGGGATACATCGACCAGGCGCAGTACGATGAGGCGATCGCCGACCCGGTCTATGACCGCATCCAGCAGACTGCGGTGGAGACCGAGGACAACACGCCTTACTCCTACTTTACAGACGCACTGATCGAAGATGTGATCCAGGACCTGATCGACCAGAAAGGCTACACAGAGACACAGGCGTACAACCAGCTTTACAGCGGCGGCCTCACGATCACTTCCACCCAGGACCTGAGCATCCAGCAGATCTGTGATGAGATAACATCAAACCCGGATTACTATCCGATGACAGAGTACGGGCTGGAATTCGCCCTGACGATCCACCGGGCGGACGGCAGCGTTGAGAACTACAGCAAAGAGCACCTGAAGAAATATATCTCTGACAATATCGATTCCAGGAATCCCCTCGTCTTCTCTTCCGAGGAGGAGGCGCTCCAGGCCATAGAAGCCTACAAGGGCACCCTTGGCATCAACACGGAGGCAGGCGACGTCGTAGACGAAAACTATTCGATCACCCTGCAGCCCCAGGTATCTTTCGTACTCATGGACCAGAAAACAGGCTATGTGAAAGCCATGGTCGGAGGCCGCGGAGCGAAAACGGGCAACCGCGTCCTGAACCGTGCGACAACCGATTCCAAACGGCAGCCCGGATCCTGCTTCAAGATCCTCTCCACTTACGGGCCGGGGCTTGACCTGGGCAAGATCACGCTGGCTTCCACCGTGGAAGATAAACCGTACAAGTACGAAAACGGCCAGGAAGTACACAACTGGAACAACCGCTACATCGGCACAACGACCGTGCGCAACGCCATCAAGCTGTCCCTCAACACCTGCGCCGTACAGACGCTCACCGAAGTAGTCGGTCCGGCAGAGGGATACGAATACGTAAAAAATAATTTCGGCATCACAACACTGACCGAGGACGATATGGTCCAGTCCCTCGCGCTGGGCGGCATCACAGACGGCGTCTGCACACTGGAGATGGCTGCGGCATTCGGCTCCATCGCAAATAAGGGCACTTACAACGAGCCGGTCCTGTATACACAGGTCCTCGACCACGACGGCAATGTCCTGATCGACAACAGCGCTCCGGCCACCCATCAGGCAGTCAAGGAATCCACGGCTTATCTTTTGACAAGCGCGATGGAGACCGTTGTAGATGAAGGAACCGGAAGATCCGCGAAGCTCAGTAATATGGCTACGGCCGGAAAGACCGGATCCACCAATGACTATGTAGACATCTGGTTCTGCGGATTCACCCCGTACTATACAGCTACCATCTGGGGCGGATACGATGAGAACAAGGACATGAACGGCATGTCCACCTGGCAGCTGAAGATCTGGCACGACATCATGGAGCGTGTCCACGAAGGACTGGAAAACAAACAGTTTGAAGTCCCCTCTTCTGTTGTAGAGCGGACGATCTGCAGCAAGACCGGCCTGCTGGCCGTAAGCGGATGCCCGGCTGTCACGGAATACTTCGACGCGGAAACCGTTGCAAAAGAACACTGTCCGGGCCATGCGCCGGTTCAGACGACAACACCGGAAACAACTGATCCGGGTGCCGGCGGCGAAACAACGGATCCGAACGCTGGCGGCAATACGACTGATCCCGGCACCGGTGGTGGAACGACTGATCCCGGCACCGGCGGCGAAACGACTGATCCGGGCGGCGGCGGTGGAGACTCCGGCGGTGGCGGCGGCACCGGCGGCGAAACGACTGATCCCGGCACCGGCGGCGAAACGACTGATCCGGGCGGCGGCGGTGGCGGCGAACAGCCGCCGGCTGAATGATGACTCATCCAAAACCAGGAAATAATGACGTAAAAAAGAGCAGCGGGAACGCTGCTCTTTCTTTGTCCTGTTATCATCCTCCCCGGTGCAGGCTTGCGCCGGGCGCTTCTACTGCGCGTGTGATACGGCGTCCAGCACCATCTTCACGGCTCCGCAGATGCCGGCGTCATTGCCAAGCTTTGCAAGGACGAAGCGTACTTTTTTATTTGCGAAAAACGACCGCTCCAGATAGGGTTTTTCTATGTACGGGATCAGTATCTCCCCGGCCTTTGACACCCCTCCGCCGATCACGAACACAGCCGGATCTGCAACCGCCGCCAGATTCGCAAGGCCGTATCCGAGATACCGTCCGAATTCCACTGCGATCTCCTGTGCAACCTCATCGCCCGCCTTCACCGCGTCGAATACATCCTTTGCGGTTACATCCTCTTTATTCAATACTGTAGGGCGCATCTCCTGTCCCAGCTTCTGTCTTGCCAGACGGACGATCCCTGTCGCAGACGCGTACTGCTCAAGGCATCCCCTGTTGCCGCATCCGCACTGGTCCGTCTCGCTGTAATTCACACAGATATGGCCGATTTCACCGCCGGCGCCATTTGCGCCCACGAGCATCTTTCCGTCAATGATCACACCGCCGCCGACGCCGGTGCCGAGGGTGACCATGATCATGTTTTTCTCGCCTTCGCCGCCGCCTTTCCACATCTCGCCAAGGGCCGCCACGTTCGCGTCGTTTCCGATATAGCTTGCCAGACCGGTAAGTTCTTCCAGTTCCCGTTTCACTTCTTTGTATTTCCAGCCCAGGTTCGCGCTGCCGTTCACCACTCCGTCTGCGCTGACCGGCGCCGGCACGCCCACGCCGATGCCCAGGATATCCCGCTTATCGAGACGGTGTTCATCGATCTTTGCCCCGATCGATGAAGCGATGTTCGGAAGGACCGACCTGCCCTCTTCGGAAGTGTCTGTCGTGATCTCCCATTTATCCAGGATGCTGCCGTTTTCTTCAAACAGCCCCATCTTTACTGTTGTACCGCCTATATCCACGCCTAAACAATATTTCATGCCCTTTTTCTCCTTTTCCATCTGTTATTGTCCCGCATACTGCTGTGACGCCTAGCCGCGGTTCTTCGCAATATTTTCCTGAACCCTCTTGTAAAGCTCCTGAGCCGCGTTGTACCCCATCTGTTTCTGTCTGTGGTTTACCGCCGCAGATTCCACGATAATCGCCAGATTCCGGCCCGGCCGGATCGGGATGCGGTAGCACACGACTTTATTCCCGAGGAATTCCGTATACTGCTCTTCCAGCCCGAGCCTGTCATACTCTTTATCCCTGCTCCAGTCTTCAAGGGTGATGACTAGGTCGATATTCTGAGTCTCCCTGACGCTCTGTACACCGAACATGGAACGGACGTCCACGATGCCGATGCCCCGAAGTTCGATAAAATGCTTGGTAATATTCGGCGCGCTTCCGACCAGCGTCTCGTCACTGACTTTACGGATCTCGACCACATCGTCCGTCACAAGACGGTGGCCTCTCTTGATCAGTTCCAGGGCAGCCTCGCTCTTGCCGATGCCGCTCTCGCCCATGATCAGCACGCCCACGCCGTAAACATCTACGAGCACGCCGTGGATGGAGATGCACGGAGCGAGGCGTACGTTCATCCAGCGGATGATCTCCGCCGTAAATTCAGATGTATGTTTGACCGTATTATAGATCGGCACGCCGTGCTGCACCGCCTTCTCAAGGAAGGGCTGCTCCGGCATGATGCCGCGGCAGAACACGATGCAGGGGATCGGATGGCTGAGAAGCTTTTCGTACATTTCCAGGCGCTGCTCCGGCGTATGCGTGTGCACATACCGGTCTTCCACGCTTCCGATGATCTGGACCCTGTTGGAATCAAACCGGTCATAGAAGCCGGCAAGCTGGAGCGCCGGCCTGTTCACATCCGGGACATTCACTTCCCGGTCTTCCACATCCACTTCCGGCGTCAGGCTCTTAAGATCCATTTTCTCCACAAGTTCACTTAATTTTATTCCATGCTGTGCCATAGATATTATCCTCGCTTTCTCATTCTCCCATAATCATATCACTAGTGAAAGAACTTGTACACTGCTTCCGCCGCTTTTTCGTTCATGGACGGGATTTTTGCAAGCTCCTCTACCGTCGCCGCCCTGATATCATCCAGTCCGGCATAGTTCTTCATCAGCGCTTTGCGCCGCGCAGGGCCGATCCCTTCAATGTCGTCCAGTATGGAATGGACCTGCCCCTTCCCTCTCAGCTGCCGGTGGTATTCAATGGCAAACCGGTGGGCTTCATCCTGGATCCGGGTGATCAGCCGGAACGCCTCTGACGAATGGTCGACCGGGATCTCCACATTGTTGTAATAGAGGCCCCTTGTGCGGTGGCGGTCATCCTTCACCATGCCGCACACCGGGATGTCCAGGTTCAGGCTGTCAAGCACCTCAAGCGCCACATTCACCTGGCCTTTTCCACCGTCCATCATGATCAGGTCGGGAAATACGGTGAATTTCCCCAGCTCTTCATTTTCTTCGCGCTCTCGCAGCCCGTGGGTAAAGCGGCGGGTCAGCACTTCCCTCATACTGCCGTAATCATCGGCGCCCTGGATCCCTTTGATCCGGAATTTCCGGTAGTCGTTGCGTTTCGGGCGTCCCCGCTCATAGACGACCATGGATCCCACCGATTCGAAGCCGTTTGTGTTTGAGATATCGTAGGCTTCCATCCGGACGATCTCATCAAGCCCCAGAAGCGCCGCGATCTCTTTTACCGCGCCGATGGTACGGCCCTCCTCACGCTTGATCCGCTCACGGTCTCTGAACAGGACCAGGCGGGCGTTTTCCTGTGCCAGTTCCACCAGCTTCTCTTTTGTGCCTTTTTTCGGCACCCGGATGCCCACCTTCTGTCCCCGTTTGGACGTCAGCCATTCCTCCAGCACTTCCCGGTCTTCCACCTCCGCCTGGAGCATCAGCTCCCCGGGGATAAACGGCGTCCCGGCATAATACTGCATGATAAAACTGTTCAGGATCTCTGACGGGCTCTCCCCGTCTGTTATCCGGAGATAAAAATGATCCCTCCCGATCAGGCGGCCGCCGCGGATAAAAAACACCTGGACCACCGCGTCATTCTCGTGGGAAGCCACCGCGAGGACGTCGCGGTCCTCACCGCTGGAATCAGTGATCTTCTGCTTCTGCGCAACTTTCTTCACACTGCCGATCAGTTCCCGGTATTCGATCGCCCGCTCAAATTCAAGAGCCTCGGACGCGGCGTTCATCTTCTCCTCCAGCTCTGCCAGCACCGCGTCATAATTCCCGTTCAGGAATCTCAGGACTTCATTTACGGATTTCCCATACTCTTCCTGTGAAATATATCCCTGGCACGGCGCGTCGCACTGCCTGATGTGGTAATTCAGGCAGGGGCGCTCTTTCCCGATGTCCCTGGGCAGGTTCCGGCTGCAGCTTCTCAGGTGGTACAGCTTGTGGATCAGGTCGATCGTGTCCCGGACAGCCTGAGAACTGGTATAAGGCCCGAAATACCGGGCCTTATCCTTAAGCATCTTCCTTGAAAGCACGACCCGCGGGAATGCCTCGCCGGTCGTCACTTTGATAAACGGATATGTCTTGTCATCCATCAGCATCGTATTGTACTTCGGATGATGTTCTTTTATAAGATTGCACTCGAGCACCAGCGCCTCCAGCTCCGAATCCGTCACAATGTATTCAAACCGGCGGATATGCGTCACCATCTGTTCGATCTTGACGCCCTTGTTCCTGCTGGTCTGAAAGTACTGGCGCACCCGGTTCTTCAGGCTGACAGCCTTGCCCACATAGATGATGCGGTCTTTCTCATCGTGCATGATATATACGCCCGGCCTGCCGGGCAGTTTCTTTAATTCTTCCTGGATATCAAACATGGTCAGTTCTCCGCCGGCTTCATGGCGATCCTGCCGGTCTGTCCCGGCTGGCCCTCCCCTTCGGCTTCCTCCGGGTCCGGCAGCCCTTTGACTTCACGGAAGATCTTCATGAACTCTTTGCCTGTAATGGTCTCCTTCTCGATCAGGAATGCCGCGATCCTGTCGAGCGCTTCCCGGTTCTCCGCCAGAAGCCGTTTTGCCTCGGCATATGCGGCTTTAAGCATCTTCATGACCTCTTCGTCGATCTCGCCGGCTGTCGCATCGCCGCAGTTTAACACCGCGCGTCCGTCCAGATAGCGGTTCTGGATGGACTCAAGCCCCATCAGCCCGAACCGTTCAGACATTCCGTACTGCGTGATCATCGCCCGGGCGATCTTGGTCGCCTGCTCGATGTCATTGGCCGCACCGGTGGTCACCGTGTCAAATACGATCTCCTCCGCCGCGCGTCCGCCGAGCGCCACTACGATCATGGCCTCCAGCTCTTTCTTCGTATTCAGGAACTTCTCTTCTTCAGGCGTCTGCATCACATACCCCAGCGCACCCATGGTCCTGGGCACGATGGTGATCTTCTGGACCGGCTCAGTATTCTTCTGGAGAGCCGTTACAAGCGCATGTCCGACTTCATGGTAGGAGACGATCCTGCGCTCTTCACTGCTCATGATGCGGTCTTTCTTTTCCTTGCCCACAAGGACGACTTCAACCGCCTCAAAAAGGTCCTTCTGGCTCACCACCTGCCTGCCGTGTTTTACGGCGTTGATGGCCGCCTCATTGATCATATTCGCAAGGTCCGAGCCGACGGCCCCGGACGTCGCCAGGGCGATCGCTTCCAGGTCCACGCTCTCATCCATGCGCACATCTTTTGCATGGACCTTCAGGATATCCACACGCCCCCTCAGGTCCGGCTTGTCCACAATGATCCGGCGGTCAAACCGTCCCGGACGCAGAAGGGCCGGGTCAAGGATCTCCGGACGGTTCGTGGCCGCCAGGATCAGAAGCCCTTTGTTCGTGTCAAATCCGTCCATCTCCGCCAGGAGCTGGTTCAGCGTCTGCTCCCGCTCGTCGTTCCCGCCCAGCGCGGTATCGCGGGTCTTGCCGATGGCATCGATCTCATCGATGAAGACAATGCACGGCGCCTGCTGCTGGGCCTGTTTGAACAGGTCGCGGACACGGGATGCGCCCACGCCCACATACATCTCTACAAAAGCCGAACCGGACAGTGAGAAGAACGGAACTTTCGCCTCGCCCGCGACCGCTTTTGCGAGAAGAGTCTTGCCGGTTCCCGGCGGCCCCACGAGAAGCGCCCCTTTCGGGAGCTTGGCGCCAATGCCGCTGTATTTGCCCGGATTGTGCAGGAAGTCCACCACTTCCTGCAGGGACTCCTTCGCCTCATCTTCGCCGGCTACATCCTGGAACGTAACCCCGGTCTCTTTCTCCATATACATCTTGGCGTTGCTCTTGCCGATGCCCATCATCCCGCCGCCTTTGGACATCCTGCGCATCAGCCAGACCAGCATGGCGGCCATCAGTCCGATGGGCAGGATCAGCGTCAGGAACAGTTCCAGAAGCATCTGCCCCATCGTATCGGCGGGCTGGCTTGCGAACTCCACTCCCGCATCCTTAAGCGTCTTGACCAGATCGGGGTCATTCACATACCCGGTATAGTAATCCGGGTCATGCTCCACTTTTCGCTGCTCCCCGTCCTGTGCATTTTCGGTGTTTCCGCCCGCCTGCTGCTGCATCTGCTCCTGTATCTGCCCGAGAAGGCTGCCGGCACTGCCGGGCAGGGCATTCTCCTTAAGCATTTCACTGCGCGCTTCGGCGGTCAGCGTAACATAGATCCGGTCGCTGTTCAGGCTTACCTCCTGCACCTCTCCGTCTTCGACCATTTCCAGAAATTTATCGTAACTTATCTCTTCCAGCCCTGAGCCGCGCATCAGAGAATAAAAACCCATAACCATAAAAGTGACCAGCAGGGTTGTGATGAGGATGATCCCCCAGCCCTGCCGGTTGCGATTCGGGTCGTTTTTCCTGTTATTGTTATCCATTATGTTCCTCCTAAAAACAGCTATTTTCATTATAAAGACAGGTTTTGCATAAATCAATAAAAAGATTATGAAAATATTGTAAAACAACAAGTTTTTATAGTATACTGGTAACGAAATATGTCCTTTCGGCAGATCATATGCCTGACCCGCGATATGCAGGCTGCCTTAAGGATTATCATAAAAATAACAGCAAGAGGGAATCATTCATGAAAATCGGTTTTGACAACAACAAGTACCTGAAAATGCAGTCCGAACACATCCGCGATCGGATCGGGAAATTCGACAATAAGCTTTATCTGGAATTCGGCGGAAAACTCTTCGACGACTTCCACGCCTCCCGAGTCCTCCCGGGGTTCGCGCCGGACAGCAAGCTCCGCCTGCTCAAAGAACTGAGCGACCAGGCGGAGATCGTGATCGTCATCAGCGCGAAGGATATCGAGAAAAACAAGATCCGGGGCGACCTGGGGATCACCTACGATACAGATGTGCTCCGCCTGATCCAGACCTACCGGGACCAGGGGCTTTATGTGGGCAGCGTAACCATCACCCAGTTCTCCGGACAGGAGAGCGCCGTGCTGTTCAAGCAGCGGCTGGAGAAGCTCAGCATCCCCGTATACCTGCACTACATCATCCCGGGATATCCGTCCAATGTGCCGCTCATCATCAGCGATGAAGGCTACGGCAAAAACGACTATATCAGGACGTCCCGCCCGCTGGTGATCGTGACGGCGCCGGGGCCGGGCAGCGGCAAAATGGCCACCTGCCTCTCCCAGCTCTACCATGAACACAAGCGAGGCATCCACGCGGGATACGCCAAATTCGAGACATTCCCGATCTGGAACCTGCCTCTCAAACATCCGGTCAACCTGGCGTACGAGGCAGCTACAGCGGATCTGAATGACGTCAACATGATCGACCCGTACCACCTGGAGGCATACGGAGAGACAACCGTCAACTACAACCGTGATGTGGAGATCTTCCCGGTGCTCAACACGATCTTCGAGAAGATCTACGGCGAGAGCCCCTACAAGTCCCCCACCGACATGGGCGTCAATATGGCGGGCAACTGCATCTGCGACGATGAGGCATGCCGGGAGGCGTCAAAACAGGAGATCATCCGCAGGTATTACCAGGCCCTCAACTCCCTGGCCAAAGGAGAGAGCTCCGGAAAAGAAGCGCAGAAGATCGAGCTCCTCATGAATATGGCCGGGATCACCGTGGCAGACCGGAAAGTCGCTGTCGCGGCCCTTGAACGTGCAAAAGAGACCGGCGGCCCGGCAGCGGCCATGGAACTGGACGACGGCCGGATCATCACCGGCAAGACCACCAACCTGCTGGGCGCATCTGCCGCCCTCCTTCTGAACGTCCTGAAGGAACTGGCCGGCATCGACCACGAACTGCACATCATTTCACCGCAGTCCATCGAGCCGATCCAGAAGCTGAAAGTGGCCTACCTGAAGAGCAGGAACCCGAGGCTCCACACCGATGAAGTGCTGATCGCCCTCTCCGCCAGCGCGGCGGACAACCCGCAGGCGCGGCTTGCGCTGTCCCAGCTCCCGAAGCTTGCAGGATGCCAGGCCCACACCTCGGTCATGCTCTCCGATGTGGACATCAAGATCTTCAAAAAGCTTGGCGTTCAGCTCACATGTGAAGCCGTATATGAGCACATGATCCTCTCCTGATCCCGAACAGGACCTCAGGGGCCGGTCAAAAAAACTGAATATTCCTCTTGTATTATCCGGCACAGACGGTGTATACTTGAAACATATTTTTTACAGTCTGTCCACAGGATCCGGACTTCAGGCCGCAAAGGCGCGGCGCCGGATCCGTGGGCAGGCTGTACTCTTTTTTACAGAACTTTTTAACAGCATTTACCAGACAGCATATGCACAGGAGGGTTTTATTATGGCAGTAAAATACGTATTCGTCACGGGCGGGGTTGTATCCGGACTGGGGAAAGGCATCACCGCCGCTTCCCTCGGCCGTCTTCTGAAGGCCAGGGGATACACCGTGACCATGCAGAAATTCGATCCCTACATCAACATCGACCCGGGCACCATGAATCCGGTCCAGCACGGCGAGGTCTTTGTCACTGACGACGGCGCAGAGACCGACCTTGACCTGGGGCACTATGAGCGATTCATCGACGAGAATCTGACGAAGAATTCAAACGTCACCACGGGAAAGATTTACTGGTCCGTCCTGCAGAAAGAACGACGCGGCGACTTCGGCGGCGGCACCGTCCAGGTGATCCCCCACATCACGAATGAGATCAAGGGCCGCTTCTACCGCAATCCCGCCGCAAAAGACACTGAGATCGCCATCATCGAAGTGGGCGGCACCGTCGGCGACATTGAAAGCCAGCCGTTCCTGGAATCCATCCGCCAGTTCCGCCATGAGAAAGGGGACGAAAATGTGATCCTCATCCACGTAACGCTGATCCCGTACCTGAAAGCGTCCCAGGAAATGAAGACCAAGCCGACCCAGGCCAGCGTAAAGGAGCTTCAGGGCATGGGCATCCGCCCGGACATCATCGTGTGCCGGTCCGAATACCCGCTCAGCCCGGAGATGAAAGACAAGATCTCCCTGTTCTGCAATGTCCCGGCCGGACATGTGCTCCAGAACCTGGATGTGGAATATCTCTATGAAGCGCCTCTGGCGATGGAAAAAGAACATCTGGCACAGGTTGTATGCGAATGCCTGCATCTGGACTGTCCGGAGCCGGACTTAAGCGACTGGACGGAGATGGTCGAAAACCTGCGCCACCCGACGCAGGACGTCACAGTCGCTCTGGTCGGAAAATATGTCCAGCTCCACGACGCCTACATCAGCGTTGTGGAAGCGCTGAAGCACGGCGGGATCTACTCCCACACCACCGTCCACATCCGCTGGATCGATTCCGAAACCGTGACGGAAGAGAACGCGGACCGGCTGTTTGCCGGCGTCAGCGGCATCCTCGTCCCCGGAGGGTTCGGCAGCCGCGGCATCGAGGGCATGATCACCGCCATCCGGTACGCCCGCACACGGGAAATCCCATTCCTTGGGCTCTGCCTCGGCATGCAGCTGTCCATCGTGGAATTCGCCCGGAATGTGATCGGCTGGCATGACGCCCACAGCATGGAATTCAGGACCGACACGACCCACCCGGTCATCCACATCATGGAAGACCAGATCGGCGTGGTAGACATCGGCGGCACTCTCCGCCTTGGCGCGTACCCATGCATCCTGAAAAAAGGATCTCTTGCCGGACAGGTCTACGGCGCCACCGAAATCAGCGAGCGCCACCGCCACCGCTATGAAGTAAACAACGATTACCGGGAAGACCTGGAAGCACACGGTATGTCTCTGTGCGGGCTTTCCCCGGACGGCCGCATCGTGGAAATGATCGAGCTGCCGGGCCATCCCTGGTTCATCGCCACCCAGGCGCACCCGGAGCTGAAATCCCGTCCGAACCGCCCGCACCCGCTGTTCCGCGGATTCGTGGAGGCCGCCCTGCAGGCCCGGAACCGGCTCCAGACCCCGTAACCGGCGCAGCACAAAAAGAACCCGGCCCTCTTCCGGAGGCGCCGGGTTCTTCTGCATATCCGTTCTGTTCACTCCCGCCGGATCCGGGGTCACCAGACAAGTTCTTTTGCAGCAAACAGTTCCTCTACGATCTGCTCATAGACCGCACAGTTCTCTGCCTTTTTAATCTTCTTCACACATTTCCGGCTGTCCGCAAACGCAGGCGCCAGATAGGTCCACAGTTCCTTCATTTTAAAAAGGATGGTCCGGTCCCCGGACATTTCCGCGCAGTATCCTTCGTACAGCAGGTCATGGAACCGCCGGAGCTCCGCCTTGTCCGCCGGATGGCCGCCCCGGATCCGCCTTGCAAGCGCCGGATCCGCCAGCACGCCGCGCCCGGTCATCACACAGTCCGCCTGCGGATGATCTTTCCTGAAACGCTCATGATCCTCCGGTGTAAAGATATCCCCGTTGTAGCACACCGGATTCACGCTCGTATCAAAGGCCCGGTCAAATGCATCGATGTGGGGTGTATTTTTATAGAATTCCCGCTGCACCCTCGGATGGATGATCAGTTCTTCCATGGGATACCGGTTATAGATCTCCAGGAGACGTTCGAATTCCCGGGGATCATCCACGCCCAGCCGGGTCTTCACCGAGATGCGGATCCCACATTTATCAAAGATCTCATCCAGGAACCGCTCCAGCTGCTCCGGATAAGCCAGGAATCCGGACCCCCGCCCTTTCGTCACCACCGTCTTCGACGGACAGCCCAGGTTCAGGTTCACCTCACTGTAACCGTATTCCTTCAGCTTCTCAGCTGTCCGCAGAAAATCTTCCGCCCTGTTCGTCAGGATCTGCGGCACCGCATGCATCCCGCGGTTATGGTCCGGCAGGACGTCCTTCTTCTCACGGGCGCTGAAATGCCCCATCTGGTTCGGACTGATAAAGGGAATGAAATATTTGTCAAATCCGCCGAAGCATGTGTGGACCGCGTTCCGGAAGATCCAGCCGGTGATCCCCTCCAGCGGGGCCAGGTAAAGTTTCATAATCCTCTTTTGTCTCCTTCTCACCGCCGCTGTCCGCGGCCGCATATCCATACGTTATTACACGGGGGAACGTCTTGTCAAGGAAAATGTGATGTGCTAAGATATTTGAAGCGGCAATTCTAAGAACATGTAAGGAGTGAGTCCATGCATACCATAAGGAGATTTATCGATTACTATGCACCGTATAAAGCGGTCTTTTTTATTGACCTGATCTGCGCGGCGGCGATCAGCATCATCGACCTTGCCTACCCGCAGATCCTGCGCACCATGACCGCCACCCTTTTCACCCGGGACAGCCGGGTGATCCTCTCGGCGCTGCCATTTATCGCCGCGGGACTGTTTGCCATGTATGTCATCCAGAGCCTGTGCAAATATTATGTCAGCTACCAGGGGCACATGATGGGCGCCAATATGGAGCGGGACATGCGCCAGCAGCTTTTCGACCACTATGAAAAGCTTTCCTTCTCCTATTACAGCCGGAACAATTCCGGGCAGATGATGAGCAAGCTTGTATCCGACCTGTTCGACATCGCGGAATTCGCCCACCACGGACCGGAAAACCTTTTTATCTCGCTGGTGAAGATCATCGGTTCTTTCGTTTTCCTGTTCCTGATCAACTGGCGCCTTGCGCTTCCCCTTGCCTTCCTGGTCCTGTGCATGCTGTTCTTCACAGCCCGCCAGAACACCCGGATGCAGGAGACCTTCATGGAAAACCGCCGCAGGATCGGCGATGTGAACTCCAGCCTCCAGGACACGCTGGCCGGCATCCGCGTCGTCCAGTCCTTCGCGAACGAGGACATCGAACGGGAAAAATTCCGCCGGAGCAACCATGCATTCCTTCTCTCCAAGAAGGACAACTACAACTGCATGGGGAATTTTATGGGCTGGAACCTCTTTTTCCAGGGCATGATGTACCTGGCCACGCTCGTATTCGGCGGCTGGCTCATCGCAAAAGGCCTGATGGAGCCCGCCGACCTGGCCATGTACGCCCTCTATATCGGCATTTTCATCAACCCGATCCAGATCCTCGCAGAGCTGATCGAGATGATGCAGAAAGGCATGGCCGGCTTCCGGCGCTTCCTCGAAGTCATGGACACCCCTCCGGAGATCAAAGACCCGCCGGATGCCGTGGAGCTTGCCGATGTGAAAGGCCATGTGCGCTATGAAGACGTATCCTTCCACTACAGCGACGACGACACCGCCGTCCTCTCACACGTATCCTTTGAGATCCCGGCCGGGAAGTCCATCGCGCTCGTCGGCCCGTCAGGCAGCGGCAAGACGACGGTCTGCTCCCTCCTGCCCCGGTTCTATGATGTGACTGGGGGACGGATCACCATCGACGGGAAAGACGTGCGCACCCTGTCGCTCAAAAGCCTGAGAAGCCAGATCGGCATGGTCCAGCAGGATGTCTATCTCTTCTCCGGCACCATCCGGGACAATATCGCCTACGGCAGGCCCGGCGCCTCCGACGCCGAGATCACTGAAGCCGCCCGCCGCGCCAACATCCATGATTTTATCAGCGAACTGCCGGACGGCTACGATACCTTTGTGGGCGAACGCGGCGCCCGCCTCTCAGGCGGCCAGAAGCAGCGCATCGCCATCGCGCGGGTATTCCTGAAGAACCCGCCCATCCTCATCCTTGACGAAGCCACGAGCGCCCTGGACAACGAAAGCGAACGCTGGATCCAGCAGAGCCTGGAAGAGCTCTCCAGGAACCGCACCACCATCACCATCGCGCACCGGCTCTCCACGATCAGGAACGCCGATGAGATCATCGTCATCACAGAAGACGGCATCGCAGAAAGAGGGACCCACGAATCCCTTCTGGCAAAAGGCGGGATCTACGCGCACTACTGCAGCCTTTAGAGGCCGTTCATCCGCAGGGAGCCGCTCACTCATACCGGGCCATTTCTTTCCTGAGCCTCTGCATGATCTTCTTCTCCAGCCTGGAGATATAGGACTGGGAGATCCCGAGGATATCTGCCACCTCCTTCTGGGTCTTCTCCCGGCCGTCCGGGTCATCCAGGCCGAACCGCATCCGCACGATCAGCTTTTCCCGGCTGTTGAGCTTGCCCAGGGCGCGCACGAGGAGCTTTCTCTCCGCCTCGCTTTCCAGGTCCCGGTAGATCGTATCCTCCTCGGTCCCGAGGATGTCCGAGAGGAGGAGCTCATTCCCGTCCCAGTCCACGTTCAGCGGCTCGTCAATGGATACCTCCATCTTCGTCTTGCTGTTGCGGCGCAGATACATAAGGATCTCATTCTCGATGCACCGGGACGCATATGTAGCCAGCTTGATCTTCTTCACCGGGTTGAATGTATTGATCGCTTTGATCAGGCCGATCGTCCCGATTGAAATCAGGTCTTCCACGCCGACTCCTGTGTTGTCAAATTTTTTCGCAATGTATACGACCAGCCGCAGATTATGTTCGATCAGCGTCTTCCTCGCTTTCTCCGCATTTCCCGATCCGAGCCCCCGGATCATCTGCTGTTCTTCTTCCTCCTCCAGCGGCGGCGGAAGGACCTCCGTTCCCCCGATATAGTGTATCTCCTTTCCTGCGCCGAATATCAGGCCTCTGATATCCGTCAGGATCCGCACCCCGAAAGGCTGCGGCGCAGCTGCTTTAGCTAACATCTGGTTTCCTCCTGTCCGATATATTTTTTCAGATTCTATTCCGCGATAACCGCCGGGTTGAGGAGCATCTCATACATCCCGCCCCTTCCGGACACTTCCGCATCCCCGATCCCGAGCAGCGGACGGTCGATCCACTTGTCCTCCTTCATATGTACGCACATCCTGCTGACACGGAATACACGCATCAGGGCGTCGCCGCCGACGCACCGGTACGGGATCAGCCGGAAGCCGGCCTGCATCCCGTCCACTCCGGGGATCTTCTCTGCCGCCCGGGGTCCCAATACACTGACCGGGTCTCCGGTCACGAAGTCCCGGAGCCCGTTGCCGGTATCCACAAGCGCCGTGAATTCTACTGCCCCCTGCTCCGTATACAGGCTCACCCGGATCAGGTCTTCCCCGCGCCCGCGCAGACGCGCCAGCAGTTTCCAGAACACCATGAACCCGGCATACGCCAGCACCGCAGCGCCGTAAAAGACCCCGGCGGCGCGCATATAAGGACGGATCAGCCCCATCATGCCTCCTGTGAACACAGCACATCCGTACAGGAGCGCATACGCCCTGATAAATCCCCCCGGCTTCCTGATCCCGGTCCCCGTATAAAGCATCAGGCCAGGGACAGCTGTATGGAAAAGGATCATCCTGCATATCCCGGGCATGGGGACGGCCACAACAAGACAGGCCAGCAGGCTCCCCACGGCCGCCCCCGCGATCAGCCTTCCAGCCGGACGGCCGCATTTCATGATCCGGTTGACAAGGCACAGAAGAAGACTGTCCATCATGAAGTTTTCCAGAAAAAACACATCTATGTACAGTTCATAGTACATCGCGCCTTTCTCCCCTCCCCTTAACGGTCCGGGAAATATTATAGCGCCTGGGCAGTTTGAAATTTGTCAGATATTGACAGACAGGAAAGATATATTTCGACATCAAAAAAGACTGTGCGGCAGAAACCGCACAGTCCTGAAATAGACCTATATTATTTTCTGAAGAAATCCGGGATCTTGATAGACTGCTCCTTTACGTTGCTGGACGGCGTCCTCGGCTGCAGCGTCGGCATTGTGCCGCCCTGCGGCTTTGAAGCTGTCTTTTCGCTGTCAAGCCGGGTCCTCACCGGGGATTCCCCGTTCGGAAGGATCGATCCGACCTTCTGCTGTCCCTCAAGCCTTGCTTTGAGCTTGGATGCGCTTCCGCCTACATTATGTAAGCCTGTGGCGATAACCGTGATCGTACACTCGTCTGACTTGGAATCGTCGTACATCGCACCGAAGATGATGCTTGCGCTCTCTCCCGCCAGCTCCTGTACATAATCCGCCGCGTCGGACGCGTCCATAAGCGTGATGTCGCCGGATACATTAACGATGACATTGGATGCGCCCTGGATCGTCGTCTCAAGCAGCGGGCTTGCAACCGCTTCCTTGACAGCCTCCAGCGCCTTGTCGTCGCCACGGCCGGAACCGATGCCGATATGCGCGATGCCCTTGTCCTTCATCACAGTCTGGATGTCTGCGAAATCCAGGTTGATCAGGGACGGTACATTGATCAGGTCCGTGATGCCCTGGATACCCTGCTGCAGCACTTCGTCCGCTTTCTTCAGGGCTTCCGGCATCGTCGTACGTCTGTCAACGACTTCCAGAAGCTTGTCATTCGGGATCACGATGATCGTGTCTACATTTTCTTTTAATTTATCAATACCGTTCAGGGCATTCTGCATCCTCGTCTTGGACTCGAAACGGAACGGCTTCGTGACAACGCCGACAGTCAGGGCTCCCTGCTCTTTCGCGATCCGCGCGATGACCGGCGCCGCGCCTGTACCTGTACCGCCGCCCATGCCGCAGGTAACGAACACCATGTCCGCACCTTTGAGGGCCGCTGAAATCTCCTCTGAACTTTCCTCTGCCGCTTTCTCTCCAACTTCAGGCTGTGCGCCCGCGCCAAGGCCCTTCGTGAGCTTCTCGCCGATCTGCATCAGCGTCGGCGCCTTGCAAAGCTGCAGTGCCTGTTTATCTGTATTCACTGCGATAAATTCCACGCCCGCGATCTGCTCGTCGATCATTCGGTTCACAGCGTTAT
>CALWDN010000028.1 GCA_944376685.1 uncultured Mediterraneibacter sp.
CCACGGGGAAGGCTGCTCTGAGCCCCGTCACGACGGGATCCATACCTTCCATGTGGGAAAAGGATGCAATGTCAAATATGTGGAAAACCATTACGCAGAAGGAAGCGGGACCGGACAGAAAGTGCTCAATCCGGTGACAAAGATCTTTGTCGGCGCGGATTCGGTGTTTACGCTGGAGACGACTCAGATCAGGGGCGTGGACTCCACAGAGCGCGAGAATTATATCGAACTGGCGGACAATGCAAAGCTTTTCGTGACGGAGAAGCTTATGACAGACGACGGGCAGACCGCCGTCTCAAACATGGACGTGGAACTGAACGGCGCGGACAGCTCTGCCAGGATCGTCTCCCGCTCCGTTGGAAAAGGAAAATCCCGTCAGGTATTCCACCCGAGGGCGATCGGCAGCAATCGGTGCCACGCCCATGTACAGTGTGATTCCATTATCATGGATGAGGCGGAGATCAGCTCCATCCCGGAGATCGACGCGAAACATGTGGATGCCCAGATCATCCATGAGGCGGCGATCGGCAGGATCAACGATGAGCAGCTGGTGAAGCTTCGGACATTCGGTATGAATGAGGAAGAAGCCGAGTCGGTGATCATCGAGAGTTTCCTGAAATAAATATCAGAAGTCTTCTTTTGCCCAGCCGTACGCATAGCGTACGGCTTTTTTCCATCCGCGGATCCGTTTCCCGCGTTCGGCGTCGTCGATAGCGGGCGTAAACGTCCGGTCGATAGACCAGTTCCTGCGCACATCGTCTTTATCTTTCCAGTATCCGACAGCAAGCCCGGCGAGATAGGCCGCGCCCATGGCGGTCGTCTCCACGCATACCGGGCGGTTGACCGGCGCGTTGATAATATCCGCCTGTGTCTGCATGAGGAAGTTGTTGGCGCTTGCGCCGCCGTCCACTTTGAGGGAAGACAGGGCGATGCCGGAGTCGGCTTTCATGGCGCCGAGTACGTCATGAACCTGGTAGGCGATGGAGTCCAGTGTGGCGCGGATGATGTGGTACTTATTCACGCCGCGGGTGATCCCTACGATGGTGCCGCGGGCATACTGGTCCCAGTAGGGCGCGCCCAGGCCGGTAAATGCAGGAACCACATAACAGCCGTTGGTATCTTTGACTTTCCGGGCCATATATTCCGAATCTTCCGCGGAATCGATCAGCCGCATCTCGTCACGGAGCCACTGGATAGAGGCTCCGGCCACGAAGATCGAACCTTCCAGCGCATAATTAACTTTTCCGTCCAACCCCCAGGCGATGGTGGTGACCAGTCCGTTCTCCGAGAATACCGGCTTCTCTCCGGTGTTCATGAGCAGGAAGCAGCCGGTGCCGTATGTATTTTTGGCGTCGCCCGGATCAAAGCAGGTCTGGCCGAACAGCGCGGCCTGCTGGTCGCCGGCTGCCCCGCCGATGGGGATCGGAGCGCCGAAGAAGGACGGATCTGTCTCGCCGTAGATACAGGATGAGGGCTTCGCTTCGGGCAGCATGCAGCGCGGAATGTTCAGTTCCGCCAGGATCTCATCGTCCCAGTCCAGGGTATTGATGTTAAAGAGCATGGTCCGGGAAGCGTTGGAATAATCCGTCACGTGGACCGCTCCCTTTGTCAGTTTCCAGATGAGCCAGGTCTCCACCGTGCCGAAGAGCAGTTCGCCTTTTTCCGCCCTCTCTCTGGCTACGGGTACGTTGTCGAGGATCCATTTCACCTTGGTTCCGGAGAAGTAGGCGTCGATGACCAGGCCGGTCTTCTCCCGGAATTTTTCCGTCAGTCCTTTTTCTTTCAGAGAATCACAGTATTCGCTTGTCCGGCGGCACTGCCAGACGATCGCGTGAAAGACGGGTTCCCCGGTTTCTCTGTCCCAGACAATGGCGGTCTCGCGCTGGTTGGTGATGCCGATGGCGGCGATATCTTTTGCTTCGGCACTGATCTTGTTCATGGCTTCCACCGCTACACCCAGCTGGCAGGCCCAGATCTCATCCGCATCGTGCTCCACCCAGCCCGGCTGCGGGAAATACTGGGTAAATTCCCGCTGGGCCATGCTGCAGATCTCGCCTTTCTCATTGAACAGGATGCAGCGGTTGCTGGTCGTTCCCGCATCCAGGGCCATTACATATTTTGCCATACGTTTATCCTCCTTTTCGGTGGTATTTTATTTCTGTTTATTTGCACACATCGATCCATTCAAGCGCCTCAGACGCCTGTTCCAGTTCTCCGCAGGTCATTTCCACGGCAGAGTTCCCGCTCCCGGCCGCCGGGAAAACGGTCTCGAACCGCTTCATGGATATATCCAGGTATACTTTTACACTGTCCGGGTTGCCGAACGGACATACGCCGCCGATGGCATGGCCGGTCAGCCGTTCCACATCTTCCGCGGCAAGCATTTTCGCCTTCATGCCGAAGAACTGTTTGAATTTGCTGTTGTCGATCTTCATATCCCCGGCAGTGACGATCAGGATGGCGGAATCTTTGTCTTTTGTGTAGAAGGAAAGAGTCTTGGCGATCCGCGCCGGTTCGGTTCCCACAGCCTCGGCCGCCAGCTCGACGGTGGCGCTGGAGACCGGGAATTCCAGGATCTCTTTGTTGATGTCGTGTTCCTTAAAATAGTTTCTTACGATTTCTACTGACATGTTGATTACTTCCTTTACAGCTGTTTTATTCAATTATAGCAGGTATCAGGGATGATTTACATTATAAAATTCATGTGCTAAAATGTACACACATTGTATCATCGCAGTCCAAAGATGTGATATGGACAAAAAGAAATGTGAAACAAAAGAACTAGTGATTAATGGTGTACCCCCTCCGGAATCCACAGGATTTCTTGCAGAACGGGAGCGCCGCCTTAAGGACCTGGAGCAGCTTACATTACTGAGCGATGTATTCATGTCCGTAGCGCTCTCTGACCTAAAGGCATGCTGGCATGTGATCCGGATCCTGATGAATGATCCGGGGATTGAGCTTGAGACGGTCAGAACTCAGTATGTGATCTCGAAAGTGATCTCACACGGGGCAAGGCTGGACGTCCTTGCAGAAGACAAGAAAGGCGTTATCTATCATCTGGAGATCGAAGGGACGGATGTCGTTGACCACGCCCGGAGGACCCGGTTTTACGGTTCCGTTACGGATGGAGAATTCCTGAGGAAAGGTCGGGATTACAGCGAACTTCCGGAACGGTATATCTTCTATATTAGCCGTACAGATATATGGAAAAGGGGATATACCATTTATGAGGAGGAGAAACGACTCCGACAGACATGTGAACAACATAATGACGGTTCGCATCTGATGTATGTGAATGCTGAGATTGACGACGGCAGCAGAATTGCAAAACTGATGAAGTGTTTTAAAACAGCGGATCCGTTTGATGACAGCGAGGGGGAGTTGTCGAAGCAGGTGCGCTTCCTGAAGACAGAGGAAGGAGGTATAGAGATTATGTGTGAGATAATGGAAAAGATCCGTGAAGAGGGTAAACGCGAAGGGGAAATGATAGGCAGAGAATCTGGTATGAAAGAAAGCCATAAGAAAACAGCCTGGAATTTGGAGAAGATGGGAATGCCTCTGGATTCGATCGCAAAAGTGGTTGAAGAGGATATTTCCGTTGTGAGACAGTGGCTTAAACCGGCGAAATAAGCGGACTCAACTGCCGGTATGGTTACAATTACAGAATCAGGATGTATAATAGAGGCAGGAAAAGAAAACCTGTCTCTTTTTTGTGGAAGAAAAGCAGATTTTTGTGGAGGGGTGTCAGATGGATCAGAAGAAGATCGGGGTATTTATCGCCCAACGAAGAAAAGAACTGGATATGACACAGAAAGAACTGGCAGAAAAACTGGGAATTACGGACCGTGCGGTATCGAAATGGGAAACCGGGCGCTCTATGCCGGATCTGTCTTTGCTGAAGCCGCTTAGCCATGTGCTGGAAATTGACGTGAATGATCTGCTGAACGGCGCGATCATTTCGGAGGATAAATATAGAAAAAAAAGCGGGGAAAATCTGATCAGTCTTGCCGAGTTGAATCGTCTGAAAAGTTTTAGATACGGATATATCGGGTTTTATCCATTGGCTATATTGCTTCTTATCTACTGTTTGATAAAACATATCGAAAGCGCCGGGATTTTGGCCCTTATTGTTGCATACAGTACGGCTGTTTATTATTTCAGATATCGGACGGCAAAAGATGTAATGTCCCTTATTATTGTCATATGCGGGATTATTGGTACAGTGGGATGTCTGATGGGATTTGTCGTGAAAACATGGTAATGTAAACACGGCGGTGATCGCGGGCATTGCCAATCTTATTGCATTTATCGCCGGGACGTGGTAACATTAACCTCGGACAATCGAATATGCACATGTTACTGGTTTTACCGGGCGGGGAGCGCCGTCCCGGGTTTTCACTGTACACCATACAAAAACATCATGCGAGGGAATCCGTGTTCCGGAGTGAGAGGATGCCAGCGAGCATCGACCGCCTTTTGGTACAGGAGGTTCAAACATGAAGAAAGTCAATGTGAGAAAACTTGCCCTTGCGGGGATCCTGGTGGCTGTCGGCATTGTATGTTCGCCGCTGTCGGTCCCGATCGGGGCATCGAAATGCGCTCCGGTCCAGCACTTCATCAATATCCTTGGCGGAGTGTTCTTAGGACCAGGCTATGCGGTGGGCATGGCGTTCGTCACCAGTCTTCTGAGAAATCTGATGGGGACCGGCACACTGCTTGCATTTCCGGGTTCCATGTGCGGGGCGTTTCTGTGCGGCATGCTGTATAAGTACGGGAAGCATCTTCCCTTTGCCTATGCGGGCGAGCTGTTCGGGACATCCGTGATCGGAGGGCTTCTGAGCTATCCGGTTGCAACGCTGATCATGGGGAGCGAGAGCGCAGTATTCGGCTTTGTCATTCCATTCTTCGTATCCAGCTGCGGCGGTACGGTCATTGCGGCCATACTGGTAACGGCGATGAAGAGGATGAAAGTGTTTGATATTTATCTGGGAAATCTGGATGCAGAGTCACATGCAGTAAAACAATGACTCAAAATGAACTGACGATTGTCTGACATACATAAGAAAAAACGGGGAGCTTGCGTATCAAGCAGGCTGAGAGGAAGATGAATCGCTTCGACCCGCGACCTGATTTGGGTAATGCCAACGTAGGGATGATACAGATACTACATGAAGCGGGCGTACCCTATCGGAAACGGGTCCCCGCTTTTCTTATGCATGAAACCCTGTGGGTAATACACTACATGGAAGAAGGAAAAATCATGAGAGAATATCTGGAAAATGTCCGGGCGAAAGCGCCTCTGGTACACAATATCACGAATTATGTAACGGTAAATGACGTGGCAAATATCCTGCTGGCCTGCGGCGGCAGTCCGATCATGTCCGATGAGGCGGAGGATGTGGAGGATATCACTTCAGTCTGCGGCGGCCTGAACATCAATATCGGTACCCTGCACAAGCTGAGCATCGGAGCCATGTTCCGCGCGGGAAAGAAGGCCAATGAACTGGGGCATCCGGTGCTGCTGGACCCGGTGGGCGCCGGGGCCAGCGCGCTTCGCACGGATACGGCGCTGGGGCTCATGAGGGAACTGAAGCTGAGCGTGATCCGCGGAAATATTTCTGAGATCAAGACGCTGGCAAAAGGAAGCGGCACTACGAAAGGCGTGGACGCGGATGCGGCCGACGCTGTGACGGAGAACATGCTGGATGATGCCGTTGCATTTGTTAAACATTTTGCAAAAGAGACCGGAACGGTCATTGCCGTAACCGGAGCCATCGATCTGGTGTCTGACGGACAGATCTGCTACGTGATCCGGAACGGCCGTCCGGAGATGGGGCGGATCACCGGTACAGGCTGTCAGCTCTCCGGCATGATGACGGCGTACATTACGGCGAATCCGGAACATGTCGCGGATGCGGCGGCGGCAGCAGTCTGCGCCATGGGGCTGGCCGGTGAGACCGGATGGAGCCGGATGCAGGAGGGGGACGGCAACGCGACCTACCGGAACCGGATCATCGACGCCATTTACAATATGACCGGCGAAGAGTTGGAGAAAGGGGCAAAGTATGAGATCAGATAGACATACAAACTGCAGAAAAGAGGAGCTGCTCCTCTATGCGGTGACGGACCGGAGCTGGCTGAACGGGGAAACTCTGTATGTGCAGGTGGAGAAAGCGCTGAAAGGCGGCGTGACCTTTGTACAGCTCAGGGAGAAGGCTCTGGATGAGCAGGCTTTCCTGGAGGAAGCAAAGGAGATCCAGAAGCTTTGCGCACAGTATCATGTGCCCTTTGTGATCAATGACAATGTGGAGATCGCCGCGCGGATCGGCGCGGACGGCGTTCATGTGGGCCAGAGCGATATGGAGGCCGGCGATGTGCGGGAGAAGCTGGGGCCGGACAGGATCATCGGCGTGTCGGCCCAGACGGTGGAACAGGCTGTAAGAGCGCAGGAGCGCGGCGCGGACTATCTGGGCGTGGGCGCGGTATTCCCGACCGGCTCCAAGGCGGACGCGGTGGAAGTAAGCCATGAGACGGTGCGGGCGATCACGGAAGCGGTGGATATCCCGGTCATCGCCATCGGCGGGATCACGAAGGACAACGTGTCGGAGCTTTCGGGGACCGGGATCTGCGGCATCGCAGTGATCAGCGCCATATTCGCGCAGACAGACATCGAGGGGGCCGCGCGGGTATTGAAAGAGCGGACAGAAGCAGCGGTAAAGTGAACCGTGCGGTGCATACAGACAGGAGGTGCGGGATGATCCGGGGAGTGATATTTGATGTGGACGGCGTGCTGTTGAATTCCATGCCCGTCTGGGAGAATCTGGGAGAAATCTATCTGGAGCGGCTGGGGATTGAGGCGGAAAAGGGGCTTGGTGAAACACTTTTTGCCATGAGCCTGGAGGAAGGCGCGGATTACCTGATCGAGAACTATGGCCTAAAGCAGACGCCCGGAGAGATCATTGCAGGCCTGAACCGGGAGGTGCAGGATTTCTACGGGCGGAAAGTCCCGCTCAAAGAAGGCGTGCGCGGATATCTGGAGAAATTCCGGGACCGGAAGATCCCGATGGCGATCGCCACGTCGGGAGACCGGGCGAATGCGGAGGCGGCGCTGAAGCGTCTGAAAGTCCTTTCGTATTTCCGTGCGGTGTTTACCTGTTCGGAGATCGGCAGCAGCAAGAGCCAGCCGGATATCTATTATGCGGCGGCCCTGCAGCTGGATACGGATCCGTCCGACACATGGGTGTTCGAGGATGCGCTCCATGCCATCCGGACCGCGAAGAAGGCCGGATTCAGGACGGCGGGGGTATATGACCGTGCAAGCGGCCGGGATCTTGCACAGATCCGGGACACGGCGGATATTTATCTGCCGGAGTTTAAAGATTTCGATTTATTCTGGAAAAGAGCATCTGAAATTACACAAAAGAGAGGATGAGGAAAATGAGAACAGCATTAACGATCGCGGGAAGCGATTCCAGCGGAGGCGCCGGGATTCAGGCAGATATCAAGACAATGACCGCAAACGGCGTTTTCGCCATGAGCGCGGTCACGGCACTGACTGCACAGAATACGACCGGCGTGACAGGGATCATGGAGGTATCTCCTGAATTTCTCAAGCAGCAGATTGACAGTATTTTTACGGACATCCGTCCGGACGCGGTGAAGATCGGGATGGTCTCATCATCGGATCTGATCACGGCGATCGCGGAGAAGCTGGCAGAGTATCACGCGGAAAATATCGTCGTGGATCCGGTCATGGTGGCGACCAGCGGGGCGAAGCTTATAAGCGACGATGCCATCGATACGCTGAAGGAACGCCTTCTTCCCATGGCATCGGTCCTGACGCCGAATATCCCGGAGGCGGAAGTGCTCTCAGGGATGGCGGTAAAGACGGAAGAAGATATGATCAGAGCGGCGGAAAGGATCAGTGAGGACTTTCACTGCGCCGTGCTCTTAAAAGGCGGACATCAGTTAAATGATGCAAATGATCTCCTGTACAGGGGCGGCTCGTACCGCTGGTTCTACGGGAAAAGGATCGACAACCCGAACACCCACGGGACCGGATGCACCCTGTCCAGCGCCATCGCTTCCAACCTGGCGAAAGGGTTTGATATGGATGCTTCCGTAGAGCGTGCGAAAGCATATATCTCCGGCGCGCTGGGCGCCATGCTCGATCTTGGAAAGGGAAGCGGGCCGATGAACCATGCCTTTGATATCACAGGGGAATACGTAAAGACAGCGGAAGAGAGGTGTGAGTAAGATGGAATCAAAACGCACCTCGGTCTATGAAAACAGCCTGATCTGGTTCGGAGCCGGCGTATCCATCGCCGAGATCCTGACCGGAACGTACTTCGCGCCGCTTGGATTCCAGAGAGGACTTGCAGCCATCCTGACCGGCCATATCATCGGCTGCTGCATGATGTTCTTTGCCGGGCTGATCGGCGCGCGCATGCGAAAGAGCGCCATGGAGACGGTTAAAATGAGCTTCGGGCAGAAAGGCGGCCTTCTCTTTGCCGTGCTCAATGTCCTGCAGCTGGTCGGATGGACCGCGATCATGATCTATGACGGCGCGCTGGCGGCGGACAATATTTTCCACAGTGGAGCCTGGATCTGGTGCATCGTCATCGGAGTCCTGATCATCCTGTGGATCGCGGTGGGTGTGACAAACCTCGGGAAGATCAATACTATTGCCATGGCCGCGCTCTTTATCCTGACCATTATCCTCTGCCGGGTGATCTTTTTTGGCGGAACTGAGACGGCAGGGATGAGCAGCGATGCCATGAGCTTCGGGGCTGCCGTTGAACTTTCCGTGGCTATGCCGCTCTCCTGGCTGCCGGTGATCAGCGATTATACAAGAGAGGCACAGAAGCCGGTGAAGGCAACAGCGGCAAGCGTGATCGTGTATGGCCTGGTGAGCTGCTGGATGTATGTGATCGGCATGGGTGCGGCGATCTGTACCGGAGAGTCGGATATCGCGGTGATCATGGCGAAAGCCGGACTGGGGATCGCGGCGCTCCTGATCGTGATCTTCTCCACCGTGACGACGACATTTCTGGATGCTTATTCCGCGGGGGTGTCCGCAGAGTCCATTTTCGCAAAACTGAAAGGCGGGCATGTGGGGATCGCGGTGACGGTGATCGGGACCATTGCGGCGATCCTGTTCCCGATGGACGACATCACGGACTTCCTGTATCTGATCGGTTCCGTATTCGCGCCGATGATCGCCGTGCAGATCGCGGATGTGTTTATCCTGCGAAAAGACAAGAAGCTGACGGACTTTGACTGGAAGAACCTGGTGATATGGCTGATCGGATTCATTGTGTACCGCTGGCTCATGACAGTCGACATCCCGGTGGGGAATACGCTCCCGGATATGGCGGTGGTGATCGTTCTCTGCCTGATCGCAGACGGTGTTCTGCCAAAAGCAAAAGGTGAATAAAACGGTAAAAACATATGATAAACGGTATTATAGATATAAAATTCTTCCATTTATGAAGTTGATGTGGTACAATTTTCGACTGGTAATCTGATAAAAGATTTTTTTCAAGGAGAGTAAACAAATGAAAAAACTGATTGAGGAATTTAAGGTATTCGCCCTTCGTGGAAACATGATGGACATGGCAGTCGGTGTTATCATTGGTGGCGGTTTCACAGGAATTGTTACCTCACTTACGGATAACTTTATCAACCCGATCCTGAACGTAGTTACAGGCGCTCAGATGTACACCCTTCAGAATGTTATGGGATTTGCGTCCAAGTTCGTATCTGACCTTGTGAACTTCCTGATCCTGGCATTCGTCCTCTTTGTTCTTCTCAAAGCGGTGAACAAGCTGATGTCCCTGGGACAGAAGAAAGAAGAGCCGGCAGCACCGACTACGAAGAAATGTCCGTACTGCTTAAGCGAGATCCCGATCGAGGCGACACGCTGCCCGCACTGTACATCTGTTCTGGAAGAAAAGGAAGCATAGGAACTTCCTTTATAAACTGTTTCGGAGTCATGCCGTATTTCTTCCTGAATTCCCGGTAGAAGTATGAGAGATTGGCAAATCCGCATGACAGAGAGACTTCAAGCACTGACTGGCCGCCCTGCGCTAAGCGCGAGGCGGCTTTTTCCAATCTCAGGTTCTTAATATACTCCAGGCAGGACATGCCGGTGTATTTCTTGAAAAAGCGCATAAAATGATATTCACTGAAGAAACAGAGCCTTGCCAGCTGCGGGATCGAAAGCTCTTCAGAGTAATGCTCACTGATATATTCCAGCACCAGCTTCAGTTTTGCAGTGTGCTCATCCTCCAGCTGGGGGCGGGTGCCTTCAGCCTGCCGGTAGGGGATCAGGACTGCGGCGGCATAGAGAAGGAGCGCTTTCAGCGTCATTTCATACCCGGGCGCCTGCGCCGTATGCGTCTGTTCCATTTCGGAGAAGATCCGTTGCATTTTCGTGTAGGCGGGGTGTTCTTTTTTTATGATATACGGAAGGACAAGTGCATGCCGGCTGATCGGATTAAGGTATTTTACTGCGCAGATATCCCCGGAGTTTGTATCCAGATAATCCATGTGGAACACATAGGTCGCGGAAGTCATTTTATTTTCCGGATCAACTGTGATGGAATGCAGTTCGGCCGGCGGGATGAACAGGATATCCCCGGCGTCTGCTTCGTATGTTTCCAGATGGATATGGTAAGTACAGGATCCTTCCAGGATCATAGTCAGTTCGGCTTCTTCATGCCAGTGGGCCGGGACGGACGGGCACAGGTCTGAGAGCACCGTGACATAGCGTTTCAGGGGAAACATCCGCTCGCCGTGCCTAGCCTGTTCCTTCTGGGACGGGGAAAGCCCATATTCTTTATCCATAAATCCGGATCCTCCTTTCATATAATGTGCGTCAGACATTGAGCTTCACGTATTGTGATAAAGCAGAATCGTGTAATACATTCCAATAATTGTGCAAGATTTCTTTCCTTTATAAGCCTATAATAACAGCATCATACAAAAACTTCAACCTGATGATATGATAATACGAACAGGGCCGCAGGGCAGAGAGGAGAGAGTGTTCATGATGAAGAAATGGTGGCACGACAAGGTTGCATATCAGATTTACCCGAAAAGTTTTATGGATGCAAACGGCGACGGGATCGGGGATCTGAGAGGGATCATTTCGAAGCTGAATTATCTGAAGGAACTGGGGGTAGACATTATCTGGCTTTCACCGGTCTACCAGTCCCCGTTTGTGGACCAGGGATATGATATTTCTGATTATTATAAGATCGCGGAAGAGTTCGGCACCATGGAGGAGTTTGACGAGCTGCTGGCTGAGGCTAAGAAGCGCCATATGTATGTGCTGATGGATCTGGTGATCAATCACTGTTCGGATCAGCACGAATGGTTTCAGAAGGCGCTGGCAGATCCGTATGGGAAATACGCCGGATATTTTCATTTTGTAAAGGGAAAGGATGGGAAGGAGCCGAGCAATTACCGCTCTTATTTTGGCGGCAGCGCGTGGGAGCCGGTGCCGGGGACTGATCTTTATTATCTCCACATGTTTGCCAAAGAACAGCCGGATCTGAACTGGGAGAACCCGGCGCTCCGGGAAGAGATCTATAAGATGATCAACTGGTGGCTGGACAAGGGGCTTGCAGGATTCCGCATCGACGCCATCATCAATATTAAGAAAGACCCGGCGTTTCCGTCGTTTGAGCCGGACGGCCCGGACGGGCTGGCAGCCTGTGTGAAGATGGTGGAAGAGGTGGAAGGCGTTGGAGAGTATTTTGAAGATATCAAGAAACATACATTTGCAAAATATGACGCCTTTACCGTGGCGGAAGTCTTCAATATGAAAGATGATGAGCTGGCGGAATTTATCGGGGACGACGGGCACTTCTCCACGATGTTTGATTTCAGCGCCCACATGCTGGCGCAGGGGGAGAACGGCTGGTACAACAGCAGGACGCCTTCATTCAGAGAATGGCGGGATACGGTCTTTGCTTCACAGATGCGGCTCCAGAAGGTCGGCCACGCGGCAAATATCATCGAAAACCATGACGAGCCGAGAGGGGCCAGCCGGTTTCTGCCGGAATATGCACAGAATGAAGCGGGCAAGAAGATGCTGGCGGCCACGTCTCTGCTTTTGTACGGCATCCCGTTTATCTATCAGGGGCAGGAGATCGGTATGACAAACTGCCGCCGTGCGGATATTTCGGAGTATGATGACATCAGCACCAAAGACCAGTATAAAGAGGCGCTGCAGGCAGGGCGAACAGAAGAGCAGGCGCTGGAGTGCTGTTATGAGAACAGCCGGGACAATGCGCGCACGCCCATGCAGTGGAGTGCCGGGAAAGGAGCCGGCTTTACGGACGGAACGCCCTGGCTTCAACTGAATCCGGATTATACGGAGATCAATGTGGAAGAACAGGAAAAGAGGCCGGATTCGGTGCTTAATTTCTACCGGAAACTGACGGCGCTGAAGAAATCCCCGGCATATAAAGAGGCATTTACATACGGAGAATTTGTTCCGGATCATGAAGAACTGGACGGGATCTTTGCATATCACAGGAAGACAGATGAGCAGGACATCCTGGTGGCGGCGAACTATGGAACAGAGCCGTGCACGCTGAAGCTCGACAATGTCTCGGCGAAAGTGCTGTTGTCCAATGTGGGAACGGAAGGCATCCGCGCCCGGGAGATCGCAGAGACCGGGGCGGTTACGCTGGAAAGCTGTGAGGCTGCCGTCCTCCTGATGCAGTAAACGGCTTCCGTAAAATAAAGGCCTGACCGGTAAATTAAATCTTGTCATTTCGGCAGTCTTCTTATAAAATAGAGTCGCATATAAAAGGATGAAGGAATGGAGAGATAAAATTTATGGACGGTTCAATGTTTATCGGAACCTGGTGGGCGCTGATCCCGCCGCTTCTGGCGATCGTACTCGCTTTTGTGACGAAAGAGGTATACAGTTCCCTGTTTCTGGGTGTGGCGGCCGGAGCGCTTCTTTACAGCGGGTTCCACCCATGGGAATCTTTTGTGAATTTCTTTGAGATCATGAAGAACAGTATGAATCTGAACATCCTGATCTTTGACGTGCTGCTGGGGATGATCATCGTGCTGATGGCAAAGACCGGCGGTTCTGCCGCCTACGGGAAATGGGCGGGCACGAAGATCCGGTCTAAAAAGAGCGCCCTGCTGGCGACGACGGGACTCGGGATCCTGATCTTTGTGGACGACTATTTTAACTGCCTGACTGTAGGCTCGGTGATGCGCCCGGTGACGGACCAGTACAAAGTATCGCGGGCAAAGCTGGCTTATATCATAGATTCCACAGCGGCCCCGGTGTGCATCATCGCGCCGATCTCAAGCTGGGCGGCCGCGGTCAACTCCTATGTGCCGGAAGATGCGGGGATCACAGGATTCCAGCTTTTCCTGCGGACGATCCCGTATAATCTGTACGCGATCCTGACGCTTTTCATGGTGATCTTTATCACGGTAACGGCCTTCGATTTTGGCCTGATGAAAAAACATGAGGACAATGCGGCGAAAGGGGATCTTTTCACCAGCGGAGCGGAGGAATTTGAACAGATATCCGAAGACGAGGTCAATCCCAACGGCAAGGTGATCGATCTGGTGCTTCCGGTGGCGGTTCTGATCGTTTCGGCAATAGGTGCCATGATCTATACCGGATTCCTGGGCGGCGCGACGGATATCATCACGGCGTTCTCCGGCTGCGACGCGGAGACAAGCCTGATCTTTGCAACGCTCATAACAATTTTCTTTATGCTGGTCCTCTATCTGCCCAGAAAGGTGGTAACGTTCAAAGGTTTCATGGACGGACTGGCAGAAGGGTTCAAGCTGATGGTTCCGGCGGTGACGATCCTGATATTCGCCTGGTCGCTGAAAGGCATGGGCGATGCGCTGGGCCTTGCGGATTTCGTGGGCCACGCAGTCGGCGACAATGCTTCCGCCAGCATCTTTATCCCGGTCGTCATGTTTGCGGCGGCGGTATTCCTGTCATTTTCAACCGGGACGTCCTGGGGCACATTTGCCATCCTCGTACCGATCGCCACCGCGCTTTTCAGCGGCGGCGGGGATATCGAGATGATGGTGATCTCCGTATCGGCGGTCCTGGCAGGGGCTGTATGCGGCGATCATGTATCCCCGATCTCGGATACGACGGTCATGTCGTCGGCCGGAGCGCAGAGCAACCATATCAATCATGTATCCACTCAGATGCAGTACGCCGCGGTGGTTGCCGCGGTATGCATTGTCGGGTATCTGATCGCAGGCGTCATCCATGTGTGGTGGATCGTGCTTGGGATCAGCATCCTTCTGCTTGTCGGGGCGCTGACGGTCATCCGCATTATGACGCGGCGCGGCACAATATCCGCCTGAGCTGTGTATAAGCGGGATGGGACGGAATTATGAAAAAAGTGATCATAGAAGCACCCTATATCGATCAGAGCCCCCGCTGGCCTACCGGATGCGAAAGTGTGTCTGCGGTGATGCTGCTCCGGTATCTGGGATATGATATTACGGTGGATGAATTTATAGAAAATGATCTGGAGATACAGGACTTCAGAGAGGAGAATGGAGAAATCTTCGGACCGGATCCGCGGAAATATTTCTGCGGCAGCCCGTATGATCCGGACGCGTTCGGATGTTACGCGCCGGTGATCGTGAATGCCCTGTCAAAGGTGTTTTCCGGGGAACGGAAATACGAGGCGGCAGACGAGACCGGAACATCTGAAAAAGAACTGCTGGAGAAATATATCGACTGCGGCATGCCGGTGATCTTCTGGGCATGCATCGATATGCGGGAACCGGTCACCGGGCCGCAGTGGCGGCTTCGCGATACGGGGGAATGGTTCACATGGATATCGAATGAGCACTGTATGCTGCTGGTCGGGTATGATGATGAAAAATATTATTTTAATGATCCGCACAACGGGAACGGCCTGACCGGATATGCGAGGGATATTGTTGAAAAACGCCGGCGCGCCCAGCATATGCAGGCGGTCGGCGTCAGAAAGATCACAGCAGGTTAATGCCGTTGGCGAGCGCTTCTTCGGCAATGTCGTCCGGCCAGAGCGAGGACTGGACCTCACCGATGTGCGCTTTTCTCAGATAATACATACAGATACGGGACTGTCCGATGCCGCCTCCGACGGTGTAGGGCAGTTCTTTGTTGAGCAGGGATTTCTGGAACGGCAGTTCCGCGCGCTCCTCGCATCCTGCAGCCTTCAGCTGGCTTCTCAGTGAATCCTCATCCACGCGGATGCCCATGGAAGAAAGCTCAAGCCCCATGTCAAGCACCGGGTAGTAGACGATGATGTCGCCGTTCAGTTCCCAGTCGTCGTAGTCCGGGGCGCGGCCGTCATGTTTCTCGCCGGAGGCCAGCACCTTCCCGATCTGGGAGATGAATACGGCGCCCTTTGCTCTGACGATCCGGTTCTCACGCTCCTTCGGCGTGCAGTCCGGGAACATATCCTCCAGTTCCTGGGATGTGATAAAGAAGATATCGTCCGGCAGGAGCGGCTCGATATAGTTGTACCTTCTGGAAATATAGTCTTCCGTATCTTTTAAGGCGCTGTATACTTTGCGGACTGTGTACTCCAGCGTCTCCATGTTGCGTTCTTCTCTGGAGATGATCTTCTCCCAGTCCCACTGATCCACATAGAGAGAATGGATATTGTCGGTGTCCTCGTCCCGGCGGATGGCGCTCATATCCGTGTAGAGCCCTTCGCCCGAATGGAAGCCGTATTTTTTCAGCGCGTAGCGTTTCCATTTTGCAAGGGAGTGTACGATCTCGGCTTTCGCGTCATCCTGCTCTCTGATGCCGAAGGACACCGGGCGCTCCACGCCGTTTAAGTTGTCGTTCATGCCGGATTCCGGACGGACGAACAGCGGCGCTGACACGCGGGTCAGGTGCAGGGATTTTGCAAGCGCACGCTCAAAATGATCTTTTACTTCTTTTATGGCAACTTCGGTCTCGCGGATCGTAAGAGGAGAGTGATATCCAGCCGGTATTTTCAGATTTTCCATGATAGGCCTCCTTTATATTAAACGAATTGATTTTAAAATTACCTCTCTATTTTACTGGTGTAAAGTGTAGAAGTCAACTGTTAAATTAACAGATAATATATATAAAATATAATAAATTTCTAATAATAGGTTGACAAATAAAAAGTATAGAGTTATTATAATACCAACAAATAAAACTGTACGACAGTTTTATGAAACCCATTGAATATCGTGATTGGGAAATGGGTAATCAGATATAGAGAAATATCATAATGACGAGAAAGTTATGAGAGAAGTAAAATCTATATCGCGGAGAAGGTTATCGAGGACTCAAGTTCAATGGGAATCTAAGTAAAGGAGGTACGGACCACCGGCAACGTAAATTAATTCTATCGGACTTCGAAGAGATAGAAAGAAAGAGGTAAAAAGAATGATAGAAATATCAGGATGAAAGTGGATGTTGATCAAGGTAAATTGGTTGGCATCCACTTTCACTGTGTAATAATAATACAGAAATCTTGTAAAAGAAAAGGAAGGCTGATAAAATAGAAAGGCAGCAAAAGATAAAAGGATAATATAAGGGGCAGGGAGATAATCAATGAATTCAATAAGTGTGAATGAGATGCTGGAAAGATTGCAGGAATATATTTTCGGGGAACTGTCGTCCGGAGTCGGCATTGAGCACCATGTGCTGACGCAGAATGCCGTGGCGGTGCTGGCGGCGACGATCGTGATCGGACTTCTGATCGGTTTCCTGGGCTGGAAGATCGTGCGCGTCTGGGCGGCGCTGGCCGGATTCGTACTCGGATTCGTTCTGGGCGTACTGGTCTCCGCGTTCGCGGGACTTGGCGGAACAGGGGTGCTTGCTGCGGGATTTATCACCGCTGTCGTACTGGCGGTGCTGGCGGCCGTGCTTTACCGGGTCGGCGTTTTCCTGATCGTGCTCTTAAGCGTGTGCAGCCTTGCGATCCAGATCCTGGATCCGCAGAACGGCATCCTGCTGGCGGTCTGTCTGGTGATCGCGCTTGCGGCGGCGATCCTCTCGGTCAGATATGTGTCGGTGCTTACGATATTTGTCACAGGCATTTACGGCGCGGTGGTCGCGGGGACTGCGGTCTATGAACTGCTTCCCGTAAGCGGGGAAGTGATCCGCGTTCTCATATGCATCATTCTCGCAGCCGGCGGCATAGCCGTCCAGCTTCTCCTGGAGTCAAAGAAACAGAAGAAAGCGAGCCTTAGGAAGGCGGAGCAGATCCGGGAGGAAAATTCGACGGCAAATGACGTGGAGCGTGCCCGGGCGATAATGGATGATTTTGGAAAAGCACCGGAAGATGAAGAAGATGAAGACTAGATCCGGGATAAAATAATGGTGTACATTTTATAACACACCTGATCTGATATGATGGCATCGTTGGAAAACGAAGGCAGGAATTTCAGAGAAAGGTGTGTTTTATTATGTATATCAGAAAATCAGTTTTATGTGCGGTCACGGGAATCCTGGGGGTGTCGGTGCTGACGGTGCTGTGCGTGCTGTTCTGCTTTGCGCAGACAAATGTGCCGACAGCTGTCTACGCGGCGGGATGGTTCGGCTGCCTGGCGGCGATGATGGCGGCAGCCGGGCGGATCAGCAGAGGTTAGCGTCTGACGTTAAAAGATTGAAAAGTCCGTGTCTGCGGTTGTCAGCCGGCGGCCCGATGATGTATAATTAGTGCAGGACATCAGAAAAAGGGGGCTTTCCCATGAAGATCGACATGCACTGCCACGTAAAAGAAGGATCCATCGACAGCAAGGTCGGGGTGGAAGAGTATATCACACTGCTCAAAGAGCAGGGATTTCAGGGAATGGTCATCACGGATCATGACACATACAACGGGTACCGCTACTGGAAGGAGCATATCAAAGGAAAGAAGCACACGGATTTTGTGGTGCTAAAAGGGATCGAGTACGACACCCGTGACGCGGGGCATATCCTGGTGATCATGCCGGAGGGGGTGAAGATGCGCCTTCTGGAGATGCGGGGGATGCCGCTGGCCCTCCTCATCGATCTGGTCCACCGCAACGGCGGCGTCCTCGGCCCGGCCCATCCCTGCGGCGAGAAATACATGAGCTTTACCAATGCCAGACGGTATTATCTGTCTCCGGAGATCGTGAAGCGCTTTGATTTCGTGGAGGCGTTTAACAGCTGCGAACCCGTGGAGTCCAATGCGGGGGCCATGAAGCTTGCGAAGAAGTACGGCAAGGTGACGACGGGAGGAAGCGATTCCCACAAGCCGGACTGCGTGGGAACGGCCTATACGATCCTGCCGGAGCCGGTGACGTGCGAGACGGAGCTCATCTCACTCATCCACAAGAAAGCGGCCTTTGAGACCGGTGGAACGCTCTACGGCCGGACAACGAAGGAGAAGATCGGAAAGATCAACAAAGTGCTCGTATATTCATTCTGGGTGTACAATAAAAGCGGGGAGCTGCTGAAACGGCGGGGCCGCAACAAGAAGATGGAAGAGGAGCATCCTTTCGATCCCATCGATCCGGTGGAATTATATTATCATTCATAGCCGTGGGGCAAGATGATATCACGGTGACATAAAAGGCAAGAAAAAGCTGTCTGTCAGTTATCCGCGTAACTGATAGACAGCTTTTCCGTTTTCTGTCGTCTCGGTGATCATTTTCTGTTTGACCATATAGGGCAGGATCGAACCGAGGAATTTCGCCGGATCGGTCACCCCGATCTGCTCCCGGCTGAAGGGCTGCTTTGCCGTCAGGTCTTTTACGGATGGCTCCAGATCTTTTGCGGTCATGGGGCCGTTTTTCTTAAGCGCTTTCTTCACGACGGAGATCCCTTTTGCGCTGAGCATATTGGAGAGGTCCTGCTTCTGGCGCATGGAGCGCCACATTCCCCAGCCGTAGACGATGATCGTCGCCAGGGCGAAGAGGAGGACGTATGGAAGATATTCAAGGATCATTTTGTCTTCTCTCCTTTCCAGCGGATCAGACGGTTGTCGTGGAGGATCTCAAGGAATTTGATCAGCCTT
>CALWDN010000029.1 GCA_944376685.1 uncultured Mediterraneibacter sp.
GGAAGGGCGAGGATGTCTTCTAGTGGAAGTCCGCCCAGCTTCAGGAGCAGTAGAACGTAGACTGCCACTGCGATCAGGAGGGCGATAACCGGAGGGATCACTCTTCCTCCGATGAGCAGATCGAGCACCAGATGCGCCAGATATGTAATCACGCCCATGACTGCCGACGCGATCAGCGGCTTCAGGAACAGGCCTTTAAAGTCGATCCGGTATCCGCAGACCCTGCGGATCTTCCGCTGGTTCAGATAACACATCACGAGTGCAAACACCATATTGCTGAGCGGGAGCGCGTATACATTCAGCCTGAAAACAACGAGCATGAGCACAAATGCAGCCAGGTGTACAACAAGCGCGGCCGCTGCGTGTTTCGCCGGGCTGGACATATAGTTCAATCCGTGAAGCACCGAATTGCTGATCGACGACCACCCGTACAGAACGATCACAAATGCACCAAGCATCAGCAGATGCGCCGGAGTGGCCCCGTCATCATTAAAGAGCAGGACCATGAGCGGCGATGCAAGTACAAAAAATCCGACGCAGCTCGGTATGGTCAGGACGGTTGTGATCCTCAGGATCTGTCCGATCTGGCTGTGCACCTGCCTTCGCTTCCCTGCGACAACGACCATCGTCAGGCTTGGCACAAGCGATGTGCAGAGCGCATTCGGGATCGCCATCGGGACATTCACAAGCGGATCATATTTGCCCGTATAGATCCCCTGGAGCGCCATATACTCACTTTCAGCAAATCCCTGTGCGTCCATCACATGATTGAATACCGTCAGGTCAATGATCTGGTTGATATTGTAGACAGCCGTGCTGAAAATGATCGGGACAGCTGTCAGGAGCAGCGCCCTGATGATGTGCGAATACGGCTCCGCCGTTTCCGTCCTGTCGCGCCTCAGCCGTCTGCGTATCACGCCGCGGAAAAGCCAGAGGACAAATAACAGGAACACAAGCCCGGCCAGCGCGCCGAGAACCGTACCGAGGGTTCCTCCTGCCGCGCCGAATGCGGGGCCCAGATGCGCCTCTCCCGACTTCTCACCGAGACGGCTGCCGATCCCGATCAGTACGATCGCGCCCACAATGCTGATGACTGCATTGATGATCTGTTCGATCACCTGTGATACCGCAGTTGGCACCATCGATCCGAGTCCCTGAAAATATCCCCGGATAACGGCCATCACAGCAACGATCAGCAGGCCGGGGGCAAGGACCCTGAGCGCATAGATGCTGAGCGGCGCTTTCATCAGGTATTCCGATATGACGCCGGCTCCGCAGAATATGGCAACCGATATGACAAGCCCGACAGCTGCGGCGAACACAAGCGAACCGATAAACGCCCGGAACGCATTCCGCTGCTGATTGAGGGCTCTTCTTGCAGACACAAGCTTGGAAACCGCCGTCGGCAGGCTCAGCGAAGAGATCATAAGTGCGAAGGCATATACCTGATAGGCGTAACCGTAATACCCGTTTCCCTCATCCCCGAGAATATTCGTCAGCGGGATGCGGTAGACAACGCCGATCACTTTCGAGATCATCGCGGCTGCCGCCAGGATGGCCCCCTGAACGATATAATCGCCTCCGGCCGTTTTTTGTTTCCGGTTCTTTGGTGTCTCAGACATGTAGTTCCTCCTCAAAACAGATGATCCGGCATTACCGCATGATCTGTATCTTTTCCATGATTTCGCGCTGCTTCTGCTCCATTTCCAGCCGTTCCTCATCTTCCATATGGTCAAAACCGAACAGATGCAGCATGCTGTGGGCGATCAGAAATGAATACTCACGCTTCAGTGAATGGCCGAATTCTTCCGCCTGCGCCGCCACACGATCCATCGAGAGTACGATATCGCCCAAAAGCAGTTCTCCGGACTCCGGGTCAAAACAGTCCGGCATGTCTTCAAATGCCTGGAACTGCCCGGGCGTCTCATATTCCAGCATCGGGAAAGACAGGACGTCCGTCGCACGGTCAATATTTCTGTACTGTCGGTTCATCTCACGGATTTCCGCGTCGTTCGTGAGAAGAAGATTGACCTCCGCCTCATAAGGGCATTTTATATAATCCAGCGCGGCATCCACCACCAGCCGCGCTGTGTCCATTGCGTCAAACGGCAGATCTGCAATTCCTTCGGTTTCAAGATACAGGCTCATGAATGTTTCCTCCTGCTGCTCCTGGTTCTGGCTGCGCCCTTTTTCTCATATTCCTCGTAGGCTTTAACGATTTTCTGTACAAGCGGGTGGCGCACCACGTCCCTGCTGGTCAGCGTACAGATGCTGATCCCTTCCAGCCCTTTCACGACTTTAACCGCCGTATCAAGTCCTGACACCGCTCCCGCAGGCAGGTCTTTCTGCGTCGAATCTCCCGTGATCACCACCTTTGACCCGAATCCGATCCTTGTGAGGAACATCTTCATCTGCGCCGGAGTCGTATTCTGGGCTTCGTCCAGTATGATAAATGCATTGTCCAGCGTACGGCCGCGCATATAGGCAAGCGGCGCGACTTCGATAAGACCTTTTTCCGAATTTTTCAGGAAGCTTTCCGCACCCATGATCTGGTAAAGGGCGTCATAAAGCGGCCTCAGATACGGATCGATCTTACTCTGGAGATCGCCCGGCAGGAAGCCCAGCTTCTCCCCCGCCTCAATGGCCGGCCTGGTCAGGATGATCCGGCTGACTTCGTTTTTCTTAAACGCTGTGATCGCCATCGCCATTGCAAGATATGTTTTACCGGTTCCGGCCGGCCCGAGTCCGAATGTGATCATCTCATTCCGGATCGCATCCACATACGCCTTCTGCCCGAGGGTCTTAGGCTTGACCGGCTTCCCCTGCAGCGTATAGCAGATCAGCTCCTTATCGATCTCTATGATCCCCTCTTCCTGATCTTCAAACACAAGAGAGATCGCATAATCAACATTCTGTTCAGTGATCACATTTCCCCTGCGGGCCAGTTCCAGCAGCTGTGAAAGGACGCGCTGTGCTTTTTCAGCCGCCCTGCTTTCCCCCACGATCTTTGTACTTCCGTCTCTGGCGATCAGTGTGACATGGAATGTCCGTTCGATCTTTTTTGCAAATATATCAAACTGTCCGAATACATTGGCCTCATATCCGGCCGGTATCTCAATCATCAGTTCCGACAGGCTCATCCGTTTCTTCCCTTTCAACCGTAATTATTTCCGTATCCGCCTCCTCAGTGATCGGCTCATTGAGCCAGATGGTTCCCTGAGCTTTTGCCGAATCAGCAGACAGGTTTATTTTAACATTATTTCCGCGTATTTGAATACCTTTTTCCTCCAAATCAGTGCAAAAACGCTGAAATTCTTCACTCAGGGACTTCCGGGCTTCTTCTGCGGAGACGCGGACCTCCCGGTATGAAAAGGACCGCACTTTCCTGGTCCCGAAGCACAGCGGCAGGTAAACATTCTCCCCGAGCTTCAGTGTCCGTTCTTTTCCGGTCATATCCCAGTGGGGATAGGTATTTTCCGTACTTCCTGCCGATATCCGGATCTTCCCGGCCCTGATATAAAACATCTGCTTTTCTTTCCCGTCATATACCTTCCCAACATCCGTTAGAGAATGGGCGGCTTCATACGTCAGTTCTGTGTCCGCGTATACATCTGCGTCGGCCCGGCAGTACTGGTATCCGACGGTTTCGCCCGCGTCGTTCTTCACTTCAATGCTTCCCCGGACAAGGATATCCCCTTTTTCCACCGCATCACCTTCATGGACCTGCGGGACGCCTGACCTGGTAACGATATCCGTAACCACCCCGTCAGACGATGCGACTAGATCTGCTGCCTTCACTGCCTCAGCATTCTCCGCAGCCTCTTCAGGATAGCTGTCGTCATTTTCTTTTACACGGATATTAAGGCGGTTTCCTTCCAGCGATGCAGACACCCAAACGATATCATTATATTCCTTCCTGATATTTTTGACAATCCCCTGGCAGTCCACGCGGTCTTTCAGCATAAGCGGCGCAACGTCCTCGCCGCGGAGGAATTCAGCCAGTGTTTCATCCGGCCATTTTACATTCCCCTCAAAATGGATATCCCATATAAACAGTGAATAGACTTTCAGCAAAACGGCGCACATCAGGATGCCGGCATAAAACAGCTTCCGCCGGCGCTGCCGGTAGATAAAAAACGGAAGCCCCTTTCTTTCCGATATAACGATCCTGGAATGCGTCTTTTTTGCAAGAGGCCTGATCTTTTTTAACCCTCTGAGTTCAAGATACATTTCATAACCGTTTCGTGACGGGACAAGCCCCCATATATATATTCCGTTCAGAGAGCACATATTGATAAACCGTTCGGGTGAAAACCCCTCTGTCCGGATTTTTACATATCCTTTCATATAGCGGATCACAGTTCATCCCTCCCGTTTTCAAACCGTATCGCTTCAACCTTTCCGGTGATCTTCATCTCATCCGTCGTATAATATCTGACTGTCAGCCGGCTTCCCTCCACACGTATCTGGCCATTCCTGGCCTGCACCCTTACAAGGGAATCCGTGTATTCCGTTATGCCGCGGTAATTGCCGATGCAGATCTCAAAATTGCCGGTCACGGTGATGACCGCTGCCTTTAAAAGGACATCTTTTGGCATGCCTGACGCTTCAACCAGGCTGTCACGAATCTGTTCTCTGTCCATAAAAATGCCACACATACGCCTTTTATAGCCAGTATATGTGCGGCACACAATGTCCTATTCAGATAAATGGGGTCAGGAAATGGATCTTTCGTTGATAAACATCCCCTGGAAGCGTTCTGCATGGAACTTCTGCACGAACCAGTCGCATTTGCACAGGAAGAGATAGTAGATGTTCAGCCCGCATCCGTGTATGGTCTCAAAATTCCCCTGTCCTTTCGAAACGATCAGGTCGGCGTCTCTTATAAGCTGTTCTGCTTCCCCACTGATATCGGCAAGGTCTGTGCCGGCGATCCCGCTTCCGTTGCCCGTCACATGCACGATCCGGTCCAGTCCGACATAATGCGCGACCTCCAGGTCCGCATCATTGACCACCGGCTCGCCCCGGACAATGGCTGTCACTTTTACACCGGGATGCAGCTCGTGCAGGATCTTCATGGCGATCTTGTCAAGGACGATCTCGCCGCAGTTGTCCGTAAGCCACACGAGGGATGAAGCATGCTCCAGATCAGCAAGGAACTGCCGGTACACCTCTTTTTCAAGGCCGGCCGAACCCTGGACTTCAAAAAGTTCCAGCAGTTTTTCCTTTGTAATATCTTTTACCGCCGCATAATCAATGTAATTGCCGGTGCGGGCATAACAGAGCGCAGCCTCCAGCGGATCGGCATGGTTCCGGATCTGTGCTTCCAGTTCGTCCTCCATGGAGAGCAGGTAATCGTTAAACTCCTGTTTAACCTCTTCCATGCTGTCACGCTTCCCCCAGTACTTCTCATAGATCCGCGAGAGCGGTTTTACGAGCGCCGGGGCGGACAGATCCGGATCGCAGGATGACAGAAAGGCGAGGACCTCGCGCATATAGGTCATCTTTTTCTCTTCATCGTCAAACCGGTTCACCTGGGCTTCCTGCATATTGATCAGGCAGGCGAGGCAGAATGAATTGATCTTCATGCTTTCTTCCTCAGCACTTTCACGATCTCGGCAATATACATTGTATGATAATCTTTCTGCGGATACCATTTCCCGTCACATTCTCCGCCGTCTGTGAAGCACTCCGGCACCATATCCTGGGCGTAGAGCTTCCTGCACAGGAAGATCTCCTCCGCCTCTTCCACAGCGGTCGTCCCGTCGATCTCCACCGGATGGAGGCCGGCTTCCTGCCACTTATCCTCCACATCTCTACCGGACACGGAACCGCATACGTTCAACGCCTTCCGGTATGCTTCCGGAAGAAAAGACAGGGTGAAATACTCATTCTTGTCCACGAACTCCTTCGTATATCTCTGGGGACGGATGTAGGCCGTCGCCACCGGCTTCCCCCACATGATGCCGACGCCGCCCCAGCTGGCGGTCATGGTATTGCAGTCCTCACTGCTCTCACCGGCTGTGATCAGCATCCACTGATTGCTGATCTTATCAAAGGGGTTGAACTGTAATCCTGAAATCTTTACTTCTTCAAATGCCATTTTCTTTTCCTTCTTTCTGCTGCAGTCTGTTATTATTTGGTTACTGAAATGAAATCTTACAGGAATGTTTTGTAATCCTCATAATTCTTCTTCAGAAGTTCCGGCGTATTCAGCCCGTACGGACATTTCTTCATGCACTGTCCGCAGTTCAGGCAGCCCTCGATCATCTTCATCTTCTCCTGCCACTCTTCCGTCAGCCATGCCGCGCTCGGCGCCCGGCGGAGCATCAGGCTCATCCGCGCACAGTTGTTGATCTCGATCCCTGCCGGACAGGGCATACAGTATCCGCATCCCCGGCAGAAATCGCCGGTCAGCTCCGCCTTGTCCCGCCCGATCTTCGCCTTCATCTCATCCGTGAGCTGCGGCGGACATTCCTGATAAGACAGGAACTCGTCAAGCTCCGACTCTCTCTGGATGCCCCAGATCGGCGCTACATGTGAGAACTGCGGCTGCGCCATATAAGCGTAAGCACTGGCCGAATCATTTATAAGGCCGCCCGCAAGCCCCTTCATGGCGATGAATCCCATGCCGGCTTCCCGTGTCATTTCCACGATCTTCAGATCCGGCTCCGCCGAAATGTATGAGAAGGGGAACTGCATCGTCTCATACAGCCCGGAACGGATCGCTTCCTCCGCCACGGCGATCCGGTGGTTGGTGATCCCGATATGGAGGATCTTCCCCTCTTCCTTCGCCTTCAGCGCCTCTTCATAAAGGCCGCTCCCGTCGCCCGGTTTCGGACAGAACGCAGGATTATGGAACTGATAAATATCAATATGATCCGTCTTCAGCATGCGCAGGCTCTCTTCCAGATCCTTCCGCATATCCGCGCCGGTCTGGGCGCCGGATTTCGTACTGATAACGATCCGGTCCCTTATGTACTCAAAAGCCGCGCCCATCTTCTCCTCGCTGTCCGAATACGCCCTTGCCGTATCAAAATAGTTGATGCCGTTATAGAAAGCCTTCTGCAGAAGGTAGACCGCTTCCTTCTTCTCCACACGCTGGACGGGCAGCGCGCCGAAGCCGTTCTTATTCACTTCCAGGCCTGTTTTCCCAAGTATGACCTTATCCATGATCCCACTCCATTCTTTTATTTTTATCATCTTTTTATTATACACGCCGTCCCCGGAAAATACAATGGCGCGCGGCAAAGCCGGGGCTGATCTTCCGATAACCCCGGCTTCAGTTCGTACAGCATTATACGGTTTTTTTGTCAAATTCCGGATTGATATAGTAATAATTCTTCGCATCCATCTTCTCTTTTGTCTGCTCCAGCGCCTCTCCGAAACGCTGGAAATGGACGATCTCCCTTGCCCGCAGGAATTTCAGCGGTTCCCGCACCTCGGGATCAGTGATCATCCGGAGCAGGTTGTCGTACACAGTCCTGGCCTTCTGTTCTGCAGCCAGGTCTTCCGTCAGGTCCGTAATGGCATCGCCTTTTGACTGGAATTCAACGGCTGAAAAAGGCAGCGCGGACGCCGCCTGGGGCCAGAGCCCGGCCGTGTGGTCGATATAGTAGGCGTCAAATCCTGCCGCCTTCGCCTCTTCCACAGTCAGATCCTTCGTCAGCTGGTTAACCATGGCGCAGATGATCTCCATATGGGCCAGTTCTTCCGTGCCGATGTCGGTGAGCAGGCCGCCCACGGATTTCACCGGCATAGTGTAGCGCTGCGCCAGATAGCGCATGGATGCGGACAGTTCCCCGTCCGGCCCGCCGTACTGGCTGATGATGAGCTGGGCGGTCTTCGGACAGGTTTTGGTGATCTTCACCGGATACTGAAGTCTCTTCTCATAGATCCACATCAGACATTCCCTCCTTCCCACGGCGCCGGCCCTTCCTGCCAGCAGAAGCACATCTCATCCGGTTTCTCCTCAAAAATATCCGCCATGCAGTCCGGCGTCAGAGGATAATGCTCTTTCGCAAAATCCACGGTCAGTCCTTTCCGCTCTTTTACCAGCCGCTTCAAAAGCGTCAGCGCGTCCGGATCATCCGGGTGGGTGTCAAGGTAAAGGCGCAGATCATCCAGGATAAAACTGATCTTCTGGATCTCTGTCAGCGGATCTGTTATTCCCTTTTTCGCCGGAATATGGTCCGCGGCAAAAAAAGGCATGTCCAGCTCCTTAAAAATGGTTCCGGCAGCCAGCACTTCATCCTTATCATACAGTGCGCCCCAGGTCTGCACCGGGACCGAGGCCATCGCCAGGTGCTCTTTATCTGCGATCATAAAAAACAACTCCCTTCTGAAACATGATCGGTTTCATATACAGTATCTGCATCAGAAAGGGATCTGTTCCGAGGAAGTTGTTTCATGATTTTTTATTTATTTACATTTTTATTTTTGATCCGGAACCTCCAGATCAGAAGCCCTGATATAAGAACGACAGCTGCAACAGAGATGATAAGGACCGGGATGAATGACAGCCCTGCTCTTTTCACCAGGGCTATAGCTTCTTCGTCCGCTTCCTGGGCCCGGATCAGCTCATGTTCCCCGCGCGGAGAAATGTGCGTGTCATTCAGGTCTGAAAGACAGACCCACACGTCTCTCGTGCCATACATATACGCTGTATATCCCCACAGTCTCCCATCCGGATCCGTATAAAAAAGATCGAGTTCAAAGTCTTCAGGAAGCGTATGATTTACTTCCCGTATTTCTCCTGACTCAGGGTAAGTCCATATGACGAATGGTATATCAGCCGGCAGTATCTGTGGATCGGATTCGATAATATCATCGGCAAATTCCTGCATAAACTCGGGAGATGAATACTCCAGGAAGAGATCCGCCATCAGGATCCATTTGCCCTGTGCATCATTCAGTCCCCATTCCAGCCCCCGGTCATCCGTATACACAAAAGATATATCGATTTCTTCATATTCTTCCGCAACGCTGTACCCAAAAGAAAGATTTGGAGCCGTCCACAGCTGCGCGTTCTCTCCCGCGATGCATCTGCGGCCAAAATAGCTGCATTCTTCCCTGTGTCTCTGATAAAAACTGTTCGGCGGCTCAAAGATCACATCCGCAGAAACCTGGCTCTGGGGAATAACAGCCAGTACAGCGAACAGGATAACACCTGCTATTACTTTGAAAAATCTTCTTTTCATACTCTTTCCTCCCTGTCATAAAAAAACAGATAATACTAAGCCGCAGCCAAACGAGGCCAGATTCAGGGAAAATGCTGTCCGCAATGGATGCGGGCATTCCGGCATACATTGCCGGAAAAGAACCCCTTCTGTCAGAAAGACTGCCGCTTCGGTCAGCAGCACTGAACAGTAAAAAGGAATTCCCGCGTATACAGAAAGCATCATGCATATCAGTACTGCGGCAGGATTGGTCATCGTATTGATAAGCGCCAGCAGAAGCTGCTCCTTCCCTCTGATCCGGAAGATCATGAACGCCGCCGCACTTTCGATCGCAATAGTAAGAAACCAGGAAATTATAAAATTCAGGATGATGCCCGTCATACGTCTTCCTCTCTCTTTTTCATTCCATACTGTAGAAAAAGACCTGCAGCCAGTAGTATCAGCGAGAGCATCGTTAATGCCACATAAACGGGGACTGATGATATTCCGCTTACCACTCCGGCAAATACCGGAAGGACTCCTATGTACAGTGCAAACGTCAGCAGACCAAAAGAAGCTGCAGGGTATCCCGGAAATCGGTCATATAATGCAGTCAGTGTCACCGGCATCGTCATATTGAACAGCAGGAGACCCACAAGCGCAGATGTCATCTGATCCGAAAACACCAGAAAAACCGCCGCAGTTCCAAGGGAGATCACTGACGTTCTGAACCGCCCAAAACAACCGGCTGCCAGACCTCCAAGGAGTTTTCCCGCAAAAACCGCCGCTGCTATAAAAAGACCGGTCATCACACTGTCATTCCACCTGAAAGAGAATATCGACCCTTCCAGGGACCGCAAAGCGACAACCATGAACAGAAAGATCACAGACAGCATATCCGGTATGGAAAAAGAATGAGATTCCCTTTCCCTTTTCACACATACAGGCTCCTCATTTTTAACAGATATATCTCTCAGCGAATACAGAAAAAGTACCGCAGTCACAAAAATAGTAAGGATATAGACTATTCTTTGAAACGGGAGCACAGAACCGAGGAAAATACCCAAAGCGCCTGTCGATACGAATGCTCCGGCTGCTGATGAACGATTCCTGTATTCGCAAAGGATATGTGCTCCGCTCCCTGCATGAAACAGCCCGTTTCCAATTCCTGCAGCGGCCGCAAGAAACCAGGAATCGATTCCCGTAACCAGAACAGCCAGACAGATCGCGCATCCGGCTGAGGCTGCGCATCTTGAAATACTTTTGTGTTTTTCACGCAGATGGTCGATCAAGAGCCCCAGCGGTAACTGACCTGCAAAGGCCAGGAAATTATAAAGGAGCAGTTCCAGATACCACGGCCCGTTTCCGGGGATCTTGGAAAAAATCATCCATGCACAGATAAAGTCAACAATAAAATGTGCAACTGATGCCCATATAAGTCCTTTACCCTGCCTCATATATTTCTCCGTTTTTCATTCATACGGTTTGTTCTCCTTTGGCCGCTTTCAGTATATAAAGTCTGGACTCAAAATCCTGACACATCTTCTCATCGCCTTCCGCCTGCCCTGACGAAGCGTCTGTTGTGATCAGCCCTGCGTGCATCAGTTCACTTCCGTAATGGATGGCAGACTCCCCGTTGATGGTATACGGGACATCGTCAGCCAGTCCCTTCAGATGAAGACGTGTATACGGCAGGTTGATGCCGTTCAGGACGCGATACCAGCCGACGACCGCCTCTGTCCTGTCGTCGTTTACGACCATCCATGCAGACGTATTATTTTCAAACGGACTCTGCAGCCGGTAAAATGTGCCGAACTGGAATAAACGGCGGTACTGTTTCATAAATGCGATCTGTTCCTTAACCTCTTCCTGTTCATCGGCAGTCAGAGCATTCAGATCCAGTTCATAACCGAAAGTACCGAAGTACGCCACATTCGCCCGCGTATAAAGGGGCGTGATCCGGTTGATCTGGTGATTTGGAACGACGGATACGTGGGTCCCCATACTGCTCACCGGATAACAGTAGGATGTGCCGTACTGGATCCTGATCCGCTCCACTGCATCAGAGTCATCGCTTGTCCAGCACTGGGGCGCATAATAAAGCATTCCCGGGTCGAACCGGCCGCCTCCGCTTGCACAGGATTCAAAGAGTACATGCGGGAATTCACTGGTCAGTCTCTCGTAAAGGTCATAGACTCCGAGAATATACCGGTGATAAACTTCGCCCTGCCGTCCGGCCGGGAGCGCCGCCGAATAACATTCCGTGATGCTCCGGTTCATGTCCCATTTGATGTAGGAGACTTTCGCTTCCGAGAGGATCTTTGCCATCATTTCATATATCCGGTCTGCCACTTCCTTCCGGGAAAAATCCAGCACGTACTGGAATCTTCCGTGAGAATTCCTGCGTCCCGGTACCTGTATGATCCAGTCCGGATGTTCACGGTACAGGTCAGAATCCTTGTTGACCATCTCCGGCTCGAACCAGAGGCCGAATTTCATGCCGAGATCCTCGATCCGCTCTGCCAGTCCGGTGATGCCGTTCTTCAGGCGGTCCGGATTCGCGACCCAGTCGCCCAGGCCCGCGTGTTCACTGCACCGCTTTCCGAACCATCCGTCATCGAGCACGAACAGTTCCACACCGCTCTCTCGGGCTTTCTCCGCAATCCTCACCAGCTTGTCTTCCGTGAAGTCAAAATACGTCGCTTCCCAGTTGTTGATCAGGATCGGACGCACCCGGTCCCGCCAGTATCCTCTTGCAAGACGTTTCTGATACAGCCGGTGGTACGTCTGGCTCAGATGGTTCAGCCCCTGATCCGTATATACCATTACCGCTTCCGGCGTCTGGAATTCTTCAGACGGATCAAGCTTCCAGTCAAAGCAATGGGGATGGATGCCCATCAGCACTCTTGCGGTATCATATGTATCCACTTCCACCTGTGCCAGGAAATTGCCGCTGTATACCAGGCTGAATCCGATCGCTTCACCCTGGAATTCATCTGCTGTCGGACGCTTCAGGATGATGAACGGATTGTGGTTGTGGGAAGAATTTCCCCTTATGCTGCCTACAGACTGGATCCCCTGCTCCAGTCTTCTCGTCTTCGGATACCGTTCTCTTGCCCATGCACCGGAGAACTGGATCATATCATAGCCGCTGTCCGGAAGATCCAGGCAGAGACTCATGGCAGACAAAAGATGCACGCTCTCCTGTCCCCGGTTGATAAAATGCGCGTTTCTTGCGATGATGCCGCCTGCGGCAAATACCGTATAGGAAAGCTCCAGATGAAGACCGTTCAGCGGGTCAGCCAGTTCGATGACCAACGTCTCGGCTTCGTCCTCACTTTCAACATAAGTTGCAGGAAGTCCGGAAAGGTCCGGTTTCCCTTCCTCGATCCGGTATCCGCGGAAGCAGAATTCAGAGATCCTGCTTCCGTTTTCCTGAAGCACTTCCGTGGCCGGCATGCGGTAGTCCGAAGTGCCGAACACACCGTACTCCTGACGGATGTGCTCCATGGAGAATCGTTTGTCCGTGTCATATACACAGGAAGACATCGGACGCGCATAAAGTTCCAGAAAATAAGAACAATCCTCCGGTATCCGGATCCGCTTTCCGAAATAGATCTGCCCCAGCTGATCGTTTGGAAGTACTTTCATTATGTAGCTGATCTCATTATTGTACAGATGAAATGTATTCTTTTCCCTGTTTACCGATATTCCCATTGCCTTATCCTCCTGATCCACAAAATCTGGTTTGCTTTGTTGGTTTCATTATATCGGATGAGCCGGAATATCAAATGCTGCGATGTATACAAAAACAGGACAAATGTATCCTTTTGATCAGTTGTTTTTCCGGTATTCTCTCGGCGTCATTCCCATTCTCCGTTTAAAGACCCTGGAAAACGCAAGAGGATCTGTATAACCGCAGGACAATGCAATCTCTTCAATCGACAATTCTGTAACAGACAAAAGTTCCGCTCCCCTTGTCATGCGGCAGCCGATCAGATAATCCTGTGGAGACTGGTCAACATATTTCAGAAAAAGTTTGTGCAGATACCCTCTGCTTACTCCGACATATTCAGCGATGTCAGCCACACGGACCGGTTCCAGATAATTATTCTGGATATATTCTACAGCCTGTCTCACATAAATATTGTCAGGATCCTTTTCATCAGCAGACAGACTCTGTACTTTAAGACTGCGGGATAAAACGGCAAACACCTGATAAAGAAAGCTTTCTCTCAGGAATTCATTTTCAACGGAATATGTATTCCGGTTTATAATATTCTGCATCAACACATTAAGCTCCGGTATGTCCCGGCAGCTAAAGATCAGATTATTTCCACCGAGTCCCAGATCAGCCAGATATTCGCCTGCCCTTGTGCCGGAAAAACCGATCCACATATAAGACCAGGGCTCATTTCTATCGGCCTGATAGAATGTCTGGACCTCCGGTTCGATCAGGAAACCCTGCCCGTCATGAAGGTCATAGTGCCTTCCTCCTGCCGTATATCTCCCCCTGCCTTTTGTTATGATATGAATGACGTGGTTCGGACGCACAGCAGGGCCAAAACTGTGCAGCGGCTCACATTTTGCATAGCCGCAGTAACACAGATAAAAATCAGAAAACTTTCTGCTTTTTAATTTTAGCACATGTGCTTCTTCCATCTGTTTCACTCTCCCAGCGGTGTTTCATATTTCTGAGGAAATTCAGGAAATCATCTCCATTTCCTTCTGTATGGACGCCTCACAGGAACGCATCGCAAGGATCGTCTTCTCGAACAATTCATTAAGTCCCCAGCCGAGCATTTCGGCGCCTTGTCTGATCACATCACGGGAGCAGCCCGCCGCGAACCGCTTGTCTTTGAATTTCTTCTTTACACTGGAAACTTCCATGTCCATTACGCTCTTTGACGGGCGCATCAGTGCTGCCGCCCCGATAAGCCCGGTCAGTTCATCCGCTGCAAAGAGCACCTTCTCCATCTCATGGACCGGCTCATTATCACTGCATATCCCGTAGCCGTGGGAACAGACCGTATAGATCATGTCCTCGCCGACGCCGCCCTTTTCCAGAAGCTCCGGCGCTTTCTGACAGTGTTTCTCCGGGTACATCTCAAAATCAATGTCATGAAGAAGGCCGCAGATGGACCAGTAATCCGCTTCATCACCGTATCCCAGTTCATTCGCATACCAGCGCATCACTCCCTCAACCGTAAGGGCGTGCTGAATATGAAATGGTTCTTTGTTGTAAGTCTTTAATAATTCCAGTGCCTGTTCTCTTGTTATCCTGCTTGTTCGCATTTTAATCGTTCCTCCTCTGTAATGGATTGTTTATTTTTTGAATATAAATACCGGCAATGGCGGACAGTTTCCGCGGTTATAGTATTCATTTACGATTACCGTATATTCTTTCGGGGCAAGCGTCTTCAGATACGTGAGGATGCCTGCCTTCTCTTCGAAGCCTGTGTCTCTGCCGCTGTAGATGCACAGGCTCATGATACCGCCGGACTTGAGGATCGCAAGTCCCTGGCGTATGGCTTCGATGCTTGTTTCGGTTCTGGTTGAAAGATTATGATCTCCGCCCGGCAGATAGCCGAAATTGAAGCAGATCACATCAGCGCTCTCCGGTTCAAGATATTGACTCATATGCTCATGCCCGTCCAGGATCAGAGACGCCTGATCAAGACAACCGTTCGCGAGAAGGAGCGCTTTTGTATTCTGAAAGGCACATTCCTGAATATCAAACGCCCACACATGTCCGCTTTGTCCTGCCAGTCTGCAGAGAAAAAGGGTATCGTTCCCATTGCCCATTGTCGCGTCGATATAGGTGCCGCCCTGTACGGCATTTGATGCGATGACGCTGTGGCACCACTCTGTGATCTGTGATGGATTCATCCTATTCTCCTTTTACATTCACGGCGTATTTTATTACATGATCTTTTTTATTCTCAAATATGTCATAGGCGTTCATTATATCATTCAATGAACATCTGTGTGTAATAAGAAATCCTGCGTCAAGCTTCCCGCATGCAGTCAGATCCATGATCTCCCTGCAGTAGCTGCCGTCCACGCCGCCTGTCTTGAAGACAAGATTCTTCCCGTACATATCCGGCAGCGGAAGTGCCTGGGCATCTTCATACATCGCCACAACCACAACAACCGCATTCGGCCGCGCGATCTTCCATGCGGTCTGGAATGTATCCGTCCCTCCGGCGACCTCGAATACAGTATCCGCGCCGCGCCCGTCTGTAAGCTCTTTTATGACCTTTTCAGGATCATCCTTGCCGGGTACCAGAGTAACATCGGCAAGTCCCTTTTCTTTCGCCAGATCCAGCCTGTATTCATCCGTATCTATGGCAATGATCCTGGCTGGCGTATAGAGGCGCGCGCACATCATCGTACACAGGCCGGTAGGACCCGATCCGATCACGGCGACCGTATCCGCCGGCTTGATTTCACCGATCTTCGCCGCCCAGTAACCGGTAGACAGGATGTCTCCGTTAAAGAGCGCCTGTTCATCCGACACGTGGTCAGGTATCACGGTGAGTCCGTTGTCTGCGAACGGGATCCGGACGTACTCTGCCTGTCCGCCGTCGATCCGGCATCCAAGCGCCCAGCCGCCGTCCGGATCTGTACAGTTATTTACAAATCCGCGTTTACAGAAAAAACATTCCCCGCAGAACGTCTCAACATTTACTGATACCCGGTCGCCCGGCTTAATCTTCTTTACAGCGCTGCCGGTCTCAACGACACGGCCGACAAACTCATGGCCCAGGATCGTTCCGGGGACGGCACGCGGCACTGCGTCGTGTTTGATATGTATATCACTGGAACAGATCGTTGTCAGCGTTACTTTAATAACGGCATCCCGGTCATCCAGGATCTTCGGAACCGGCCGGTCTTCCAGTGCGATCTTGCCATTTCCCTTATATACGACTGCTTTCATGGTCAATCTCCTTTAAGCTGTGAAATTAAATAATCAATATTTGTTGCAAATTTTGTTCGATATCATTCTGCATATGCATCGAGATAAGCCTGGCAATCATTTACAATGGTTTTTGCATTTTTATCAATAATTTTATGTATCAGTGTAGCAAATTGATTACCTTCAGTACGATAGCGTCTCAAATATTGTTTTGAAACAGGAAACATTTTTATGTAATGCAGACCATGCCTGTTTTTGGGTTTCGTAGTTGATCTTGGAGGAAGCGCAAAATACTGACTTTTCGGAGCAGCCGCCGGTATGTTTGAGCGAATTGGCACTGCAAAATCATATATTATCTTTTTATATTTTAGACGAATTACAAGTACATACGGACGCTTTGTTTTTGTAAGTATCTCAGGATCATCTTTATATTATAAAAAAGAGTATTATCAATGGAAACCAGTTTCATCTGGACGTAATCCTCCCTGTAATACGAAAGACCCACCTCATGGCAGGTCTTTCAACACGTAAGCGATATTCTACGTTGTACAACACCCCGTCGCTTTCGGAGGTAAAACATACATGTTCATGATATTCTAGCCGTCATGACCGATGAGCTTTTTGCTCATTTTCAGTATACTCAAATTATTATAAAATAGCAATAGGAATCTTAACCATCTTTTTCCTTCGGATAAACCAATCCCCACTGCCGGCGGAGTTCATCCATGATCTCCATAACCTGGATACTGTCTGCCAGCGGCATGGAATCACTTTCCGGCTTTCCGGCCTTGACAGCTTCTATACATTCCTTCACCTCATATTCATATCCGCTGATCTGATCCGGAACATTCGTCTTTTGCAGGAGTCTGTCTTCTGTATCATAGACAGAGATACACTGCGGGTTATTTATATTCTCCACGACGATATATCCCGTTTCGCCGTAAAGGATCCCTTTCCGGTCTGATCTGCTGTAGATATCATGTGTGAGCACTGCCATACGTCCGCCGCGGAAAAAAATCGTGATGGATTCCATCCCGTCCACGCCGGTTTCCGTCATCCGTACAGAAGATTCGATCCGTTCGATATCCGTCCCAAAATTCATCAGTGCGAAATTAAGACCATACACCCCCACATCCAACAGGGCGCCTCCGGCCAGTTCCGGACGAATGATACGCTCCTTGTGCGCTGTCGGATAGGAAAGATTGGCTGTCAGTACAGATATATTTCCGATGATCCCGCTGTCCATGATTTCCCGGATCATATTTCTGGACGGCATATATCTGGTCCAGATCGCTTCAGCCACAAAGACACGTTCCTGCTCCGCCATCTTTCTGATCTGCCGGGCTTCTCCTGCGTTCAGTGTAAAAGATTTTTCACAGAGGACCGGTTTCTTATGTCGGATGCACAGTTCCATATTCTCATAATGACAGGAATGAGGCGTTGCGATATAAATAAGTTGCACGTCCGGATCTGCACACAGTTCCTCATAGCTTCCGTATGCCTTCTTGAATCCGTATTGATGTGCAAATTCTTCCGCACGTTTCTTTGAGCGCGAAGCCGCCGCATAACACTCGGCCTCTTTCATCTGCATCAGTGTTTCAGCAAACTTTCCTGCCATGGCTCCACAGCCAATGATCCCGATTTTCATGATAATTTTCCTCCTGTTCTCAAATTACGATTTATTTCAGCAGATATTTTTCAAAAGCTTTATGATTATCCCAGTGAACATCCTTAAAAAACAAAACCAGCCAGACAATATAGGCAAGAATCGCCATATACGGTGTTACAAAATAAGACAATACTGCCCCGATCAACATTATGGCAGACCAGGTGAAACACTGGTTTCTGATATCGCGTGAAATATAAGCCTTGTCATACAGATCCTGTTCCTCTTCAGATAAAGTATTAAATCCTGCAACAAATTTAGTCGCTTTCTCTTTAAATATACCAAACAGGATTCCTGTAATTGCAAAAGGAATGACCAAAACTGCACATAACCAGAATGCTACTATTTTCATATCATGACTCTCCTCTGTTAAAACTCAATATCAATCCCGTAGATGATGAAAACTACTATTATCCGGAAGCTATCTGTAATAATCCTCAATGCCAATGCCGATCGTAGACCAATGGTCCGCTTTTCGTCTCTCCTCTTCAATTTCTCCTTCGTCCATTGGATCGCCAGCCTCATCTGCTTCTTTTACCATTTCTTCAACATCTTTTGGAATAAAGGGACGGTATACTCCAACACTGATATTTACAAATCCGTACGAGTATCCATTTTCGCTGTCATCAATATCTCCACGGTTTTCTTTCCTAAGTATATTATACAAAGTATCAGCTTTGCTCTGGAAAGCAGGTACATCGTAGATGATCGGCTGTAGTTCCCCATCAATTGAACCCAGGAACTCAATAAATTCTACTTTTCCGTCATCATCAAAATCAAATCGTAATTCATTGTTAAAATAATATAGAGAATCATCCCATGTACTATAAGGTTCTCCCAATAAGTTTTTTACATCTTCACATGAAGAATACAATGCAATCGTTATATCATCAAATTCTATTCCCACTAAGGGGATGATCTTTATTTTTTTCATAATCGCTGCGCGCCCAGTTTATATCTTTTTACAAATAAGACTTCTTTCTCTTCATATCTGTGATCAACTCCGGATTTTCCTTTTTCATGTTCTCGATCAGGATTGGGAGATTGTCGAAGTCTTCCCGTATCATGTTCAACTCTGTTTCCGTTATTCCCACAAACTGGATGAATTCCACTCTTCCATGTACGGTGTCCAGAGTCTGCGCGGAAGTGTCATTCACCGCAATAAGCGCTGTGATCAGAGAATCTGTTCCGATATGAAGCGATGTTCCATTTCCCGGTACACACGCTCCGGCTTCAAA